>NZ_JAGGRO010000008.1:0-332183 GCF_018612805.1 Halomonas sp. ISL-56
CTACCAGTTAGACGACTTCCCAGAAGAGCCCATGACGTTAAACTTGGGTGCAGATAATCGCGTGGCATGGCTGACCACAAAAGGAGTAAGTGAGCCCATCCGTTTTAATAATGTTTTACAAGAGGGGCGTTTAAGTTATGTCAGCCTCTACTTCATCCGCCGTGATGGCCAGTGGGAAATCTGCCGATGAAACCCGTTGCCCGTAAAGGCGACCTGCATCGCTGCCCCATCTCCGGCCGCGGCACCACGGAAATCATCTCCGGTTCGCCCTCTCAGGTAGAGGGCCAGCCCGTGGCTCGGGTGGGTGATAAGACTGGCTGCGGCGCCACCATTATCGAAGGCTCCAGCCACTCCAACCATGATGGAAAGCCCACGGCTTACCTGGGCTGCAAAACGGATCATGGAGGCGAGATTATTACTGCGTCGAGCAGTGCCAAGGTTCAGCCGTAGCGCTTATGCGGAATGATAGAGTTACAAGGAGAGATGTCTTGAAAGGAGTCGTTAGTCGATTAGTGGTAGGCACACCATTGGGCAGCTATAGCGCTTTGGTTCTCGCTGGGCTCGCCATTGCGTGCTTGTTATGCCTATCGACCAGTGCCATGGCACAGCCTATTGAACGCGAATACTGGGTTAATATTCACACCGAAGGCGCAGCGTGGGTCTTGCGTATTAATGATTTGAATGTACAGTCGCATAGCTTTATTGAACAGTACTCTATTTCATATCCGATTAGTACTAGTCTGAAAGAAGGTCAAAACACGGTGTCATTTATTTTTGCGCCACTTATTGAAGATGACACAGGGTATCTCGCAAAAGATGAACAAACAGGCGAATACGCTCAGGCACCCAAAGAGGACTTCTGGGTTGATATCTCGATTGAAGCCATTAATAAACGTACTCAAGAAAAGGAGCGTATCAATACTCTGCAATTACGCTATGACATGGAGGAAGGAGAGCTCGTAGCCTCTCCTCAAACCCCTGTCAATATGAGTGGTGAAACGGTGCACCAAACTGAGCATCTGCGTACAAGAGGGGAGTTTGTAGTAAGTTCGCCGAGCCAACTCCTATCTACTAGTGGCCAAAGCGTAGAGGCTGAGCGTGTGGATATGAGTTTTCGCGTTCTGGATTCTATCCCCAATTTCCATTGGGTCGATGATGCCACGCGACTAGAAGATACGCCGCGACTACGGCACGAGCTACGTCAAGCCTATCAGAGTTTATATCGTTTGTTTGAGGAGGGCGATAGCGATCTAATTTTACGAGAAGGCGAGGCGATGTGGGATCGAGCAGGGCTATTGGTGGCCGGTGGGAAGAATGCAAGAGAATATATCTCTTCGCTTCCGGTAGGGTCACAGCTTGTTGGGCTTAGCGATGAACCCAGCGGACTGCAATTACTTCCTCTCATGCTGGCCGATGACCCCGCTGACGACAGCCTGGAATTTATGGGAGATGGGCGTTTAGTACGTATTTTACCTACCCCAATTCGTTGGTCATATTCGGATGATTCTGAGCGAAGCCACAAATTACCTGTCGTGTTTTATCGCACAGCATCAGGTGAGTGGCGTCTCGCAACGGTTGCTTCATGAAACCCGTTGCCCGCAAAGGCGACCTACACCGCTGCCCCATTCCCGGCCACGGCACCACGGAGATTGTCACCGGTTCGCCCTCTCAGGTAGAGGGCCAGCCCGTGGCGCGGGTGAGTGACAAAACCGGCTGCGGCGCCACCATTATTGAAGGTTCCGCCTGATGGTAAACCCACGGCTTACCTGGGCTGCAAGACCGACCACGGTGGCGAGATCATTACCGCGTCGAACAGTGCCAAGGTGGAGCCTTGAAGGATCGTGTCAGTTTATGGAGTTGCAAAAGGCATATCACAGCATGAGAAAATGGATAGCTTACTGTTGGCTTGTTGCGCTGACGCTGATTAGTGCGCCAGCCATGGCACAGGAAACCGAGTATCTGTTTGGCGTTCGCTGGAGCGTTAATGGCTTAGCGTCATCAGTCGACATACAAGATGTTATGCTCGATTTTAAAGGGGTGCCGAGCGAGCAGAACACAATGTTGCCCATTACCCAGTATGTCCGTAATGGACGCAATGCTCTTCAGTTTTACGCCTGGCCAGTTCCCTCTGCTGAACCATTTGAAGAGCAGCATGAACTTCGCCTTTCCGTAGAGTATTGGGAGCCTGGTGAAAATCCTAATATTGATGCTAAAACAGCGTTTGAAGTGGTGATGATGCCCGGCGCAGAAGACGCCAAGCCTGAGATCGTGTCAACAAATCCAGCCGCCCCCATGCAGCCGCGAGAAAGCGATATTAGCTGGGATCAAGACTACTTTAAATTAACCGTCCCCTTCAACAACCGCCAACCGATGCCTACCTGGTGCTGGGAAGAGGGCGATGTACTAAACGACAATGACGCCACCCGTGCTAGCCTAACCCGCGAATATCGTCGGCTACATACGCTGTTTGCCGCAGGCGATAACGATGCCCTATTAGCGGCCGCATCGACCAGGACACAAGAGCTTGCTCTGGCCTCGGGAACCCCGGAAGCCTACGTGCGGGATCGGTTTAGCTACAATCTGTACTTTGATAATCCTGATATCTACCAGTTAGATAGCTTCCCTGAAGAGCCGATGACGCTCAACCTGGGAGCAGATAACCGTGTGGCTTGGTTAACAACACAAGGAGTCAGTGTTCCCATTGTGTTTAGTCACGTTGGAACCGAACACGGCGCTTCGTTTGTCAGACCTTACTTCATCCGCCGCGATGGCCAGTGGGAAATCTGTCGATGAAACCCATCGCACGCAAAAGCGACCTCCACCGCTGCCTGATTCCCGGCCACGGCACCACGGAAATTATCACCGGTTCGCCCTCTCAAGTAGAGGGCCAGCCCGTGGCGCGGGTGGGTGATAAAACCGGCTGTGGCGCCACCATTATTGTAGGCTCCAGCCACTCCAATCACGATGGTAGGCCCACCGCCTACCTGGGCTGCAAAACGGATCATGGTGGTGAGATTATTACTGCGTCTAGCAGTGCCAAGGTGGAGCCTTGAAGGATCGTGTCAGTTTATGGAGTTGCAAAAGGCATATCACAGCATGAGAAAATGGATAGCTTACTGTTGGCTTGTTGCGCTGACGCTGATTAGTGCACCAGCCATGGCACAGGAAACCGAGTATCAGTTTGGCGTTCGCTGGAGCGTTAATGGGTTGGCCTCTTCGATAGATATACAAGATATTATGCTAAATTTTTCCGGTACACCGAGTAACCTTGATACACGGTTGCCTGCCTCCCAATACATAAAGAATGGCAAGAATACCGTCAAGTTATATACATGGCCGCTTGAGTATGAGGCTGATCATGAGCTGCGCGTATCACTGCTGTATTGGGAGCCCGGTCAAAATCCTAACACTGAAGCCAGCACCGCCTTTGAAGTAGTTATGATGCCTGGCGTGGAAGACGCCAAGCCTGAGATAGTGTCAACAGACCCTGATGCTCCTTTGCAGCCACTGCAAAATGACATTCGCTTTAGTCGTGATGAAGACAACGATACGCTCGAAGTTAACTTCAATAACCGCCAGCCGATGCCTACCTGGTGCTGGGAAGAAGGCGATGTACTAAACGACAATGACGCCACCCGGGATAGCCTGACTCGCGAATACCGCCGACTGCATGCGTTGTTTGCCGCAGGCGATAACGATGCCCTATTAGCGGCTGCATCGACCAGGACAAAAGAGCTTGCTCTGGCCTCGGGCACCCCGGAAGCCTACGTGCGGGATCGGTTTAGCTACAATATGTACTTTGATAATCCTGATATCTACCAGTTAGATAGCTTCCCTGAAGAACCGATGACGCTCAACCTGGGAGCAGATAACCGTGTGGCTTGGTTAACAACACAAGGGGTCAGTGTTCCTATTGTGTTTAGTCACGTTGGAACCGAACACGGCGCTTCGTTTGTCAGATCTTACTTCATCCGCCGCGATGGTCAGTGGGAAATCTGCCGATGAAACCCGTTGCCCGTAAAGGCGACCTACACCGTTGCCCCATTCCCGGCCACGGCACCACGGAAATTATCACCGGTTCGCCCTCTCAGGTAGAGGGCCAGCCCGTGGCGCGGGTGGGTGATAAAACCGGCTGCGGCGCCACCATTATTGAAGGCTCCAGCCACGATGGCAAGCCAACCGCCTATTTGGGCTGTAAAACCGATCATGGTGGCGAGATTATTACCGCGTCGAACAGTGCCAAGGTGGAGCCTTGAAGGATCGTGTCAGTTTATGGAGTTGCAAAAGGCATATCACAGCATGAGAAAATGGATAGCTTACTGTTGGCTTGTTGCGCTGACGCTGATCAGTGCACCAGCCATGGCACAGGAAACCGAGTATCAGTTTGGCGTTCGCTGGAGCGTTAATGGTTTGGCCACCGGCACCCATATACAAAACATTTTGTTAGACTTTAAAGGTGTGCCTAGTGCACAGAATACAATGCTGCCAGTAACGGAGTATGTCCGTAATGGTCGCAATGCCCTTCAGTTTTACGCATGGCCTGTGCCTTTCGCGGAGGAACATGAAATTCGTCTCTCCATGGAGTATTGGAAGCCCGGTGAAAATCCCAACACTGATGCCAAAACTGCGTTTGAAGTGGTGGTAATGCCTGGAGTGGAAGGCGCCAAGCCCGAAGTCGTCTCAATAGACCAGGCCGCCCCCGTGCAGCCGCGAGAAAGTGAGATTCGCTGGGTCGACCACGTTGGCCATTTTAGATTGCATGTGCCGTTTAACAACCGTCAACCGATGCCCACCTGGTGCTGGGAAGAGGGTGATGTACTAAACAACAATGATGCCACCCGGGATAGCCTGACTCGCGAATACCGCAGACTGCATGCGCTGTTTGCGGCGGGCGATAACGATGCCTTGCTAGCGGCCGCGTCGACAAGGACACAAGAGCTTGCCCTGGCCTCGGGTACGCCGGAAGAGTACGTGCGCCACCGGTTCAGTTACACCATGTACTTCGATAATCCTGATCTCTACCAGTTAGACGACTTCCCCGAAGAGCCCATGACGTTAAACTTGGGTGCAGATAATCGCGTGGCATGGCTGACCACAAAAGGAGTAAGTGAACCCATCCGTTTTAATAATATTTCACAGGAAGGTCGTGCTAACTACGTAAGTCTCTACTTCATTCGCCGCGATGGTCAGTGGGAAATCTGTCGATGAAACCCGTTGCACGCAAAGGCGACCTGCACCGCTGCCCCATTCCCGGCCACGGCACCACGGAAATCATCTCCGGTTCGCCCTCTCAAGTAGAGGGCCAGCCCGTGGCCCGGGTGGGTGACAAAACCGGCTGCGGCGCCACCATTATCGAAGGCTCCAGCCACTCCAACCATGATGGTAAGCCCACGGCCTACCTGGGCTGCAAAACCGATCATGGTGGTGAGATTATTACCGCGTCTAGCAGTGCCAAGGTGGAGCCTTGAAGGATCGTGTCAGTTTATGGAGTTGCAAAAGGCATATCACAGCATGAGAAAATGGATAGCTTACTGTTGGCTTGTTGCGCTGACGCTGATCAGTGCACCAACCATGGCACAGGAAACCGAGTATCAGTTTGGCGTTCGCTGGAGCGTTAATGGCTTAGCGTCATCAGTCGACATACAAGACGTTATGCTCGATTTTAAAGGGGTGCCGAGCGAGCAGAACACAATGCTGCCCATTACCCAGTATGTCCGTAATGGACGCAATGCCCTTCAGTTTTATGCTTGGCCAGTTCCCTCTGCTGAGCCATTTGATAAGCAGCACGAACTTCGCCTTTCCGTAGAGTCTTGGGAGCCCGGTGAAAATCCTAACATTGATGCTAAAACAGCGTTTGAAGTTGTGATGATGCCCGGCGCAGAAGACGCCAAGCCTGAGATCGTGTCAATAGATCAGGCCGCCCCTGTTCAGCCGCGAGAAAGCGATATTAGCTGGGATCAAGACTACTTTAAGTTAACCGTCCCCTTCAATAACCGCCAATCGATGCCTACCTGGTGCTGGGAAGAAGGTGATGTACTAAACGACAATGACGCCACCCGTGCTAGCCTAACCCGCGAATATCGTCGGCTACATACGCTGTTTGCCGCAGGCGATAACGATGCCCTGTTAGCGGCCGCATCGACCAGGACAAAAGAGCTTGCTCTGGCCTCGGGCACCCCAGAAGACTACGTTCGGGATAGGTTTAGCTACAATCTGTACTTCGATAACCCGGATCTCTACCAGTTAGACGACTTCCCAGAAGAGCCCATGACGTTAAACTTGGGTGCAGATAATCGCGTGGCATGGCTGACCACAAAAGGAGTAAGTGAGCCCATCCGTTTTAATAATGTTTTACAAGAGGGGCGTTTAAGTTATGTCAGCCTCTACTTCATCCGCCGTGATGGCCAGTGGGAAATTTGCCGATGAAGCCTGTTGCCCGCAAAGGCGACCTGCACCGCTGCCCCATTCCCGGCCACGGCACCACGAAAATTGTCACCGGTTCGCCCTCTCATGTAGAGGGCCAGCCCGTGGCGCGGGTGGGTGATAAAACCGGCTGCGGCGCCACCATTATCGAAGGCTCCAGCCACTCCAACCATGATGGTAAGCCCACCGCCTACCTGGGGTGTAAAACGGATCACGGTGGCGAGATTATTACCGCATCAAGCAATGCCAAGGTTCAGCCGTAGCGCTTAGGCGAAATGACAGTTGTGGAAGGAGATAGGGATTGAACGGAGTCGTTGGGCGGTTAGTGATAGGCACCTCATTTGGGAAATATAGTGCTTTGGTTATCGCTTGGCTTGCCATCGTTTGCTTGGTCAGCCTATCGGCCAGCGCCATAGCACAGCCAATTGATCGCCAGTACTGGGTAAATATTCATACCCAAGGTGCCGCGTGGACGTTAAGAATTAATGACTTATATGTACAGTCTCATAGCACGACAGAGCAGTACTCTATCTCGTATCCCATTAGCGTTAATTTGAAAGAAGGGGCCAATACGGTTTCATTTATTTATGCGCCGATACTTGGAGATGAGACCACAGGGGAGTCAAAGCGTGACCCTGAAACAGGCGAGTTAATGCAGGGGCCTAAATCGACGTTTTGGGTCAACGTCACCATTGAGGCTATTAACACCCGCACTCAAGAGAAGGAAGGTGTCCATACACTGCAACTGCGCTACGACATGGAGTCGGGTGAGTTGGTAGATTTCCCCAGAAACCCTGCCAACGTTATTGGTGAAACGATACACCAGAGCGAACACCTGCGTACCCGCGGTGAGTTCCAGGTAAACTCACCAGATCGTCTGGTAGTTAGTAATGGGGAAGGCATAGAGGCTGAACGGGTTGATATGAGCTTCCGCTTGCTGGATACCATTCCCGATTTTCACTGGGTGAATGATGCCACGCCGCTGCGAGACACCCCAAGGCTACGCCACGAGTTACGCCAAGCCTATGAGCGTTTGCATAGCTTGTACGAAGATGGTGATAGCGACGCTATTTTGCGTGCATTTGAGCCTGTTTGGGATCGCGCGGGGCTATTAATGGCAGGGGGGAAAAACGCCAGAGAATACACTGCCTCGCTCCCGATTGCTTCGCAGCTTGCAGGTTTGCGCCAAGAACCTAACGGCCCGCAGTTGCAGCCTTTACGCCTTGCCGAAGATCCTACTGGCGACAGTTTAGAGTTTATGGGCAACGGGCGCTTAGTCCGCATCTTACCCAGCCCGCTCCACTGGTCGTACCCAAATCAGCCTAATAAAGAAGGCCATACCGTACCTGTTGTGTTTTATCGAACGGCATCTGGTGAGTGGCGTATCGCGACGGTGTCTGCATGAAACCCGTTGCCCGCAAAGGCGACCTGCACCGCTGCCCGATTCCCGGCCACGGCACCACGGAAATCGTCTCCGGTTCGCCCTCTCAAGTAGAGGGCCAGCCTGTGGCGCGGGTAGGCGACAAAACCGGCTGCGGCGCCACCATTATCGAAGGTTCCAGCCACTCCAACCATGATGGTAGGCCCACGGCTTATCTAGGGTGTAAAACTGATCACGGCGGCGAGATTATTACCGCGTCGAGCAGTGCCAAGGTTCAGCCGTAGCGCTTATGCGGAGCGATGGAGTTACAAGGAGAGATATCTTGAAAGGAGTCGTTAGTCGGTTAGTGGTAGGCGTACCATTCGGTAGCTATAGCGCTTGGGTTGTCGCAAGGCTCGCCATCGTGTGCCTGCTTAGCCTATCGTCCAGCGCCATGGCGCTGCCAATTGATCGCCAGTACTGGGTAAATATTCATACCCAAGGTGCCGCGTGGACGTTAAGAATTAATGATTTATATGTAAAGTCTCATAGGTCGACTGAGTACTACTCCATCTCATATCCCATTAGCGTTAATTTAAAAGAAGGCGCCAATACGGTTTCCTTTATTTATGCGCCGTTGCTTGAGGACGAAGCAGGCAATTTATTACAGGATGCTGAAACGGGCGAGTTAACGCAGGGGCCTAAAGAAAATTTCTTTGTCAACGTCACCATTGAGGCTATTAACACACAGACCCAAGCGAAGGAGGGGATTCATACGTTGCAGCTACGCTACGATATGGAGACGGGCGAGTTGATAGATTTCCCCAAAAACCCTGCCAACGTTATCGGCGAGACGACACATCAGAGCGAACACTTGCGTACTCGTGGGGAGTTTCAGGTGAGCTCACCGGATCGTCTAGTGGTTGGTAATGGGGAGAGCATAGAGGCTGAACGGGTCGATATGAACTTCCGCTTGCTGGATACCATTCCCGATTTTCACTGGGTGAATGATGCGACGCCACTGCAAGATACCCCACGGCTACGCCATGAGTTACGCCAAGCTTATGAGCGTTTGCATCGCCTATATGAAGAAGGTAATACCGACGCCATCTTACGTGAAGGTGAACCTGTTTGGGATCGCGCTGGGTTACTAATGGCAGGGGGCAAAAGTGCACGTGAATACATTGCTTCTCTTCCTTTCGCTTCCCAAACAATAGGTATGCGCCAAGAGCCTGATGGGCCGCAGCTAGAGCCGTTGCGTCTCGCCGCTAGCCCTGCCGATGATAGTTTGGAGTTTATGGGCGACGGGCGCTTAGTTCGCATTTTACCCAGCCCTCTTCGTTGGTCATACCCAAACCAAGCTAATCAAAAAAGCGATGTCTTGCCAGTGGTTTTCTACCGCACGGCATCTGGCGAGTGGCGTATCGCGACGGTGTCCGCATGAAACCCGTTGCACGCAAAGGCGACCTGCATCGCTGTCCCATCCCTGGCCACGGCACCACGGAAATTGTCTCCGGTTCGCCCTCTCAGGTAGAGGGCCAGCCCGTGGCGCGGGTAAGCGATAAAACCGGCTGCGAAATTATGGATAGGTATAAGTTCATTCAAGACAATACTTTTAATTTTTCTGACTCCTAGTGTCCAGGTATCTTTTCCTAGCAACTATTGCTAATAACGAAAAATGTTATGCTTGGTAATGGTTTTATGGGGGCTTGGGAGTATGTTTTTCTTGGTTTTATTTAAGGTGGATGTGTTAGAGATATGAAAAAATTGATAGCGACTCTTTGTGTAGTATCTATTGGAGCCTTGTTGGTTTATTTTTTTATAAATGAAGAAGATTCACAGGCCAGAATTGATCATATCGTATTAGCGGCGTATTCTCCTGAAGACAATAAAACAAAAGATAGGAATGTCGCCCTTACCCAAAATGTCAGAGAACGTTTCAACTTCGATAAAAACGAAGATGTTATCTGGCAGCGTTCTTTTATTTCAAGAAACGGCAGAAGATATGCTATTCAGACACAGACAGTTTCCAGAGATAAAGATGGAAGGCCAACAGAAATTCTAACTGTCGATGACAGAACCGAAGAGCAAACGGGCCGCTATGTTTTTAACTATCACGGCTCTTCAAAAGATATAGTGATCGAACATTATGATGCACATGATAGATTAAGTGCTACTGAGACCGAGCAATATGATTCCAGAGGAAACCTTATCTTCCGTGAGATAAGGCAGGCAGATTCTGGCCAAACGAAGAAAACTAGCATTGAATATGGCGCTGATGACTTACCTGAAAAAGAGACTCATTACAAACCGGATGGTTCAATCGATTGGGTGTGGATGTTCAAATATGACGAATCTAAGAATGTAATAGAAGAGAGAATGGAAGTTTATAGTACTGAGAATGACCGAGAGATCTATATTTCGGTCTCCGAGTATGACGAATTTAATAATGTTGTCTCTGAGACCCGGTTGAATGAGGACGAAGAGATATTAGAAAAGATTTTTTTTGAATATGTATATGACGAGCATGGCAATTGGATTACAAAAAAACGACATTCCGTAGCAGAGTATTCTATAAACGAAAACCTTATTCCTGGCAATCTTGAGTATGTCTGGGAGCGTCGAATTGAATACTCTGGAAGCCTCGCAGCAGAAATGCATGAGGCTGGCTGTATCTTTCTTGATGATACTTTGAAAATTTGCCCAGATGGAAAATTGGAGTCTCTTCGTCAGTATACTTATAGCCATATTCGCACACGTGTCACTATGCCTGTGGAAGACAATGATTTCATGCGTGAAAGAGCTTATGGTGTTGGTATCGAGATTGTATCTGATGAGCCTTGCTATTTCGGATGTCTGGAGCGTCAAACATCTTCTTTTATTGAAAGTTATCTTGCTGATGTACCCTCTTTTAGCCTGTATGATTCTGAAGAAATTTCACTTGGCAATCATGGAGGTAGCCTTATTCTATTTGGGAATGATGAATCTAAAACCAATTTAAGAGCTGCGGTCGAAGCTGTTTTTTTGACGCAAATAAACGGCCGATTTGTTTCATTTAATGCGCTATATATATTTAATACCCACGAAGTTCGTGAGGAAGAAGTAGTGGGTGAGTTAAAGAGAGCCATTGAATTAAACCTGGAGAGTGTGACTGAAATTTAAAAAGCATTAACATCAACGATATGGTAATGATGAGATATGGTTATAATGGTTAGCTTAGTCTTGAAAGCTGCTTAACCTTTTAAGAGCCAATGTCTGGATGTGAAAGCCTAGGCTTTGTCTGAAAAGTCGGCGAGCGAAGGCCAGACAAGGCAAAAATTGGCGAAAAGGCGGAGTTTACGTGGTGTAAATGAGTACTTTGAGCCGATTTTTAACGCAGTATGGTCGAGCGCAGCTAGTTTTCAGACAGAGCCTAAGGTGGAATAACTTGACTATGGCATGGATATAGTTGGCAGGAATGAATTAACGTTATGATACAGCTCAATAACACTTATGGTGAACTATGAAGCAATGGATTGTTGTCCCTTTTTTATTGGTGATACTGACAGGAAAGGTGCTGGCCGACACTTCGGCAATGCCGCGCTCAGGCGTATATGCCGTGAGCTCTATAGAGCCTTTAGAAGCTAGCCCTGTGGTAGATATGATTCTGCCCGACATCGAAGAGAGTATGGAGCGCGCCTGGATTAGATATGAGCGCCAAACGGGGCATGCAGATATCTATATGGAAGGGCAGGAAGAGCCTCTGCAGTTTAATTTTGATTTCGAGGGGCGGTTGGCGACTAGCCCGGATCAGCCTTCTGCGGAACTCCAGTCGAGTTCGCCCGAGCAGTTTCTGTTAATTAATGGCACGCCGTTTGAAATCGCATTCACCTTTCAGCGGATAGACGAGGATGGGTCGGAATTTGCTGCTCTGCAATCTGCCCGAGAGGAATTTCTGGAGAGTAAACAGTCGTTTGCTGAAGAGCGAGCAACAGGTCTATCTGAGCTTTTCGACGTCGAGCCCCTCTCGATAAATGCGTCTGATCCGGTGGATTGGAGTTTGCCCTATATATTTGATAGGCCAGTTGAATGGAATGTTACAGACATCACGTTTTCCAGTACAGACACAATGGCTTCGGAAGGACTGATTCTCTCTACCAGTTTGGGGGCTCCAGGGCTGGTGATAGGCCAGTTATTAACAGATGCGGACACCTTTCGTGAAAGTGTTATATCACCTGACGATAGTCAGGAAACGATTCATCTAGAGGCACCAAAACGATCACTGACTATCATCATGGATCAGAATGGCAATCTTGGGCTTCTTGGGTTTGTGCCAAGTGGTCAAGATGAAACGAGCTTCTGGGCTGTCGAGCCCGATAGCTTTTGGGATCAGCGAGATATCCAGACGCTCATTGCCATGTTTTATACCATACGGAAGCGAGACTCCCTAGAAGAAAGCCTCTCGTTTACTGATCCTGACACTTGGCCGGACTATCGTCTAACTGAGGAAAGTGAGCAGAGACTAAAGAATCGCATCGAAGACATATTTTCCTTGGAGGGGCTGTTGGGACTTATGGGCGGGCAGGTGAGGGCCACCTTGTTTGATGATGACCGCCGCCGTAGTTATCCAGATTTCCGTCTTACCCTTGTTGACGCAGAGCCCGAACCGTTATCACCAATACCGCCTCTCTTAGCCCTGGGGAACCCGGATGAAGGTCAAATATCGCTGTGGGAGGATGGTCCTAGCACCCAATGTACAGCATCCCTGTCTTTGCCTATCCTCTCACGTGAAAGGGAGACGGTGGCCTATCTACGTATTGCCGAATACGTAAATTATCATAGCTACCAAGGCCCGGATTATTCGCAATATGAGTATTGCATTACTGCCTGGAGTGCCCTTCAGACCTTTAAGAGTACATTGGAAGATGACCTTGTCACGGATCTGCCTACATTGGCCCGCGTACTTGGGAGCTCCGAAGGTGCCTATTTAAGAGATGGCTATTTGGTGGTCGTTCAAAAGGTCGGTGATGATCAGTTGAGGGGGCTACTATCCCCGCAAGGTGAGACTATTCTTCCGCCCCAGTATAAGAAGATAGATATTCACTCCGATCGAATTGTGGCTGAAGACTCGCGTGGAAAATGGGAGTTTTCAAGAGAAGGGGAAATGTTGGTTGAACCGTGAGAGTTAGGCGAATGCTTTTGTAGATGCCTGTGTTACGCGTCATGGTCAACAATATGGCATCGTCTCGGCTGAAGGTGACCTTGTACATAGCCGGTCAGCAGAGAGATAAGCATGGGTGGGGCACCCACTTCACATGGCATCACGGTTGCCCCACCATCAACCTGGGCAGTAAAACGGGTTGTCGTGTTAAACAGTGCCAAGGTGGCGCCTTAATGCATTGCATCAGTTTATCGAGACGCCAAAGGTAGATAGCAGCATGAGAAAATGGATAGCTTACTGTTGGCTTGTTGCGCTGACGCTGATAAGTGCACCAGCCATGGCACAGGAAACCGAGTATCAGTTTGGCGTTCGTTGGAGCGTGAATGGTTTAGCCACCGGCACGCACATCCAAGATATCCTGCTCGACTTCAAAGGTGTGCCTAGTGCGCAGAATACGATGCTGCCAGTCACTCAGTACGTTCGTAATGGACGTAACGAAGTTCAATTTTACGCTTGGCCAGTGCCTTTTGCGGAGGGGCATGAAATACGACTGTCTATGGAGTATTGGGAGCCCGATCAAAATCCTAACACGGAGGCTAAGACTGCCTTTGAAATCATGATTAAACCGGGGGCAGAGGATGCAGAGCCTGAAGTTGTATCAAGAGACCCTAACGCCCCCCTGCAACCAGTAGAGAGTGATATTCTCTGGGTGGATCATGTTGGCCACTTTAGGTTGCATGTGCCCTTCCAAAACCGCCAGCAGATGCCCACATGGTGTTGGGAAGAGGGCGATGTTTTGCAAGACAATGACACGACCCGAGATAGCCTAACCCGCGAATATCGTCGGCTACATACGCTGTTTGCCGCAGGCGATAACGATGCCCTATTAGCGGCCGCGTCGACAAGGACAGCAGAGCTCGCCCTGGCCTCGGATACCCCGGAAGAGTACGTGCGCCACCGATTCAGCTACGACATGTACTTCGATAATCCTGATGTTTACCAATTAGATGACTTCCCCGAAGAGCCTATGACGTTAAACCTAGGGGCAGATAACCGTGTGGCGTGGCTAACAACGAAGGGAGTAAATGTCCCCATTGCATTTAGTCACGTTGGAACCGAACACGGCGCTTCGTTTGTCAGACCTTACTTTATCCGCCGCGACGGCCAGTGGGAAATCTGCCGATGAAACCCGTTGCCCGTAAAGGCGACCTACACCGTTGCCCCATTCCCGGCCACGGCACCACGGAAATCATCTCCGGTTCGCCCTCTCAGGTAGAGGGCCAGCCCGTGGCTCGGGTGGGTGATAAAACCGGCTGCGGCGCCACTATTATCGAAGGCTCCAGCCACTCCAATCATGATGGCAGGCCTACAGCTTACTTGGGCTGCAAAACCGATCATGGTGGCGAGATTATTACCGCGTCGAGTAGTGCCAAGGTGGAGCCTTGAAGGATCGTGTCAGTTTATGGAGTTGCAAAAGGCATATCACAGCATGAAGAAATGGATAACTTACTGTTGGCTTGTTGCGCTGACGCTGATTAGTGCACCAGCCATGGCACAGGAAACCGAGTATCAGTTTGGCATTCGCTGGAGCGTTAATGGATTGGAATCATCCCTCTACATACAGGGCATTATGCTCGATTTTACCGGCGTCCCCAGTAATTTTGATCGTCGCCAACCGATTAGCGAATATATCAAAAACGGTAGCAACGCCATTGATTTACGCACATGGCGATACGAATATGATCCCGAGCATGAGGTGCGTGTCTCATTACTGTATTGGGAACCCGGCCAGAACCCTAACACCGAGGCCAGTACTGCGTTTGAAGTGGTGATGATGCCTGGTGTGGAAGATGCCAAACCTGAGATTGTCTCGACAGACCCGGCCGCCCCTTTGCAGCCTAGGGAAAGCGAGATCCGCTTTAAGAGTAATGAAGACTTTGACACAGTACATATCTCTTTTAACAATCGCCAACCCACACCCACCTGGTGCTGGGAAGAGGGCGATGTACTGCGCGACAATGACGCCACACGGAATAGCCTGACTCGCGAATACCGCCGACTGCATGCGCTGTTTGCGGCAGGCGATAACGATGCCTTGCTAGCGGCCGCGTCGACAAGGACACAAGAACTCGCCCTGGCCTCGGGCACCCCGGAAGAATACGTGCGCCACCGGTTCAGCTACACCATGTACTTCGATAACCCGGATGTTTATCAACTCAGAGACTTCCCCGAAGAACCGTTGACGCTCAAACTAGCGGCAGATAACCGTGTGGCGTGGCTAACAACGAAGGGAGTAAATGTCCCCATTGCATTTAGTCACGTTGGAACCGAACACGGCACTTCGTTTGTCAGACCTTACTTTATCCGCCGCGACGGTCAGTGGGAAATCTGCCGATGAAGCCCGTTGCCCGTAAAGGCGACCTCCACCGTTGCCCCATCCCTGGCCACGGCACCACAGAAATTGTCACCGGCTGGCCCTCTAAAGTAGAGGGCCAGCCGGTGGCGCGGGTGGGTGATAAGACCGGCTGTGGCGCCACCATTATTGAAGGCTCCAGCCATTCCAACCACGATGGCAAGCCCACGGCTTACCTGGGCTGCAAAACCGATCATGGTGGCGAGATTATTACCGCGTCGAACAGTGCCAAGGTGGAGCCTTGAAGGATCGTGTCAGTTTATGGAGTTGCAAAAGGCATATCACAGCATGAAGAAATGGATAACTTACTGTTGGCTTGTTGCGCTGACGCTGATTAGTGCACCAGCCATGGCACAGGAAACCGAGTATCAGTTTGGCGTTCGCTGGAGCGTGAATGGCTTTGCGTCAGCCCTCCATATACAGGGCATTATGTTGGATTTTACCGGGGTTGCCAGCAATTTTGATCGCCGCCAACCGATTACTGAATATACCAAAACCGATAATAATACGATTGAGCTATACACATGGATAGATGAATATCGGGCCGAAGATAAAATAAAGGTGTCGTTACTTTATTGGGAACTCGGCCAGAACCCCAGCACCGAGGCCAGCACTGCGTTTGAAGTGGTGATGATGCCAGGCGTGAAAGACGCACAGCCCGAGATTGTCTCGACAGACCCGGCCGCCCCCTTACAACCTCGGGAAAGTGACATTGGTTTTACCAGTAATGGACGCTATGAAACATTACATATCTCCTTTACCAACCGCCAGCCGATGCCCACATGGTGCTGGGAAAAGGGCGATGTACTGCGCGACAACGATGCCACCCGCGATAGCCTAGCCCGCGAATACCGTCGGCTACATACGCTGTTTGCCGCAGGCGATAACGATGCCCTGTTAGCCGCCGCGTCGACAAGGACAGCAGAGCTCGCCCTGGCCTCGGATACGCCGGAAGACTATGTGCGTCATCGGTTCAGCTACGACATGTACTTTGATAACCCGGATGTTTATCAGTTAGATGACTTACCCGATCAACCAATGACACTGAACCTAGCTGCAGGTAATCGTGTAGCCTGGTTAACTGAGGAAGGCGTCAATCAACCACTGCGTTTTAATAATATTACGCAAGAAGGTCGTTCGGCATTTATTAGTATCTATTTCATCCGCCGCGATGGCCAGTGGGAAATCTGTCGATGAAACCCGTTGCCCGTAAAGGCGACCTACACCGTTGCCCCATTCCCGGCCACGGCACCACGGAAATTGTCACTGGTTCGCCCTCTCAAGTAGAGGGCCAGCCCGTGGCGCGGGTGGGTGATAAAACCGGCTGCGGCGCCACCATTATCGAAGGCTCCAGCCACTCCAACCACGATGGTAAGCCCACGGCCTACCTGGGCTGTAAAACGGATCATGGTGGCGAGATTATTACGGCGTCGAGCAGTGCCAAGGTGGAAACGTAGCATCACTGGGGAAACTATTCGATGCCGAGACCGAGCAGCGTATTGCGTAAACGACTTGGTTCGAACCTGCTGTGAAATAGTAAAGCCCCCTGCTGGTTTCAGCAGGGGGCCTTTTTTACAGTTGTCTAAAGGTTTTAGCTGCAGGTATCACTTGCAGATAAGCCGTAACTCGCCATTGAGCGCCTTGATGATCGAATAGCACATTAGCAACATCACAATCGAGAACGGAATAGCGGTGGCGGTGACCCCTGCCTGAAGCGCGGTCAGGCCACCACCAATAAGCAGCACAATCGCGATGAGACCCTCGACCACTGCCCAGAACATCCGCTGTGGCCGCGGTGCGTCGATTTTACCACCGGCGGTGATGGTATCGATGACCAGGGAGCCGGAATCCGAGGAAGTGACAAAGAAGATCAGCGCCAACACGATGCCCAGGGTCGACATCAGGCCCGTCAGCGGTAGTTCGTTCAGCATGCCGAACAGCGAAAGCTCGGGTCTGTAGTTGTCGATGACATACTCTTTAACCAGGCTGCCCGCTGGGTCAGCGTAGAGCTGTTCAAGAGCGGTCGAGCCAAAGACGCCCATCCAGATAAAGATAAACAGACTGGGCACCAGCAAAACGCAGAGGATAAATTCACGCACCGTGCGGCCCCGGGATACCCGAGCGATAAACATCCCCACGAAAGGTGCCCAGCTAATCCACCAAGCCCAGTAGAAAATCGTCCAGGACTGGCGGTAGGCATCGTCCTCACGACCGAAGGGCGCGGATAGAGGAATAAAGTCCGTGACATAGGTGGTAAGCCCCGACCAGAAACCCGTCATGGCCAATAAGGTAGGGCCAGCGAAGAGCACAAAAAAGAAGAACAGAACGGCCAGGATCATATTGATCTCGGAAAGCTTCTTCAAACCACCTTCAAGACCGCGCCAGACCGAGACTAGCGCCACCGCCGTTACCAGAATGATGACGATGACCTGGGTCAAGGTGCTGACTTCCAGGCCGAAGACAAAGTTCATCCCCGCATTGGCCTGCTGGGCACCGAGCCCAAGGGACGTTGCCAGCCCAAAAAGGGTGGAAAACACCGCCAGGATATCGATTACATGGCCCCACCAGCCCCAGACGCGCTCACCGAGAATGGGAAAGAAGGCCGAGCGAATCGAGAAGGGTAGGCCCTTGTTATAGGTAAACAGGCCCAACGCTAACGCCATGACGATATACACCGCCCAGCCATGGATACCCCAGTGGAGATAGGTACCCGCCAGGCCCATGGCGCTGGCGTCATCAATCGCCGCTGGGTTTAGCTCACCGTCAGCACCAAACGGCGACTCGACGCCCAAGGGCAGCGAAACATTGGCGTGGTAAACCGGTTCGAGTACGCCGAAGAAGAGCAGGCCGATGCCGATGCCTGCGGTGAACAGCATAGCGAACCAGGAGAGATAACTGTGATCCGGACGGGCATCAGCCCCGCCCAGCCTAACTGAGCCATAGGGCAGAACCACCAGCGCTAAGCAGAACAGAATAAAGAAATCGACCAGAATCATGAAATACCAGTCCAACGTGCCCGTAGAGAAAGCGACAATGGACTGAAAAGCGCTCCCCGCACGCTCTGGAAACAGCAGGGTGAGGACGATGAAAATGGCCGAGGCAAGTGCTGATACCACAAAGACGCGATTGTGGATGTCGAAACCGATGGGGCCAAACTGCCCCTTGATATTGTCTTGACCGACGACATAGTCGGTCTGCATATCGCTGGCTATTGGGAGCGAGTCAGAATCATGGGGGGTGCTCATAAACAGTTTCTCCGCACTGGAGGATGTTATGCCAAACTCCCATCATGAGGACAAACAGCGTTGAATCGCAAATTGTGGTCGAAAACAGACTTGGCGCCGTCGCGCCTACTTCATTCGCGGCTCTGTGGGGTCTTATCTTTGTCGAGACGCTTGATTTGCCGCCACAAGTCTTGGCGCAGGTCGGCGATCCTGGGCTGCTCATCGGCAGTGAAGGGCACCGGACGGCAGAGCCGCTGGGCGCGTAACCCAAGACGCGCGCTAAGCAGCCCTGTGGCGAGGCCTTGGCCTGCGCGTGCGGAGAGGCGACTGGCTAAATCCAGCGAGAGCATATCCATACTGGCGTCGGTGGCCAGTTCGCTGGCTCCGGCAAAGGCCATATTATGCAGCACATTGCGAAATAACCGCAGGCGGCTGGCGTAGCCGAGCTCGAGCCCGTAAAGACGGCAGAGCCGATCGACCATTGCCAAGCTACGCCAGGCCACCAGCGCCATATCCACCAGCGTTAGCGGGCTGATCGCGACCATGATGGCGGTTTCACCGGACATGCGGGTAATTAGGCGCTGGGCCTCGCGGTCACGCGGCGCTAGCAAGTGATAACGCAGCAGCGTCTGGATCTCCTCCCCGCTATGGTGGGGTTGGCTGGCGCGTTGAAAGGCCAGCCAGTGCGGGTCATCGTCGGCGAGTTTGAGCTGGCGCCTTAGCTGCTCGGCCATGGCGTGGGCCTGCTTGGGTGAGCGCAGCGGCAGTTCGGCAAGGTCGCCGCGCAGTTTGTCGTGGCGTTTCAGGCGACGCAAACGGCCCAGCTCTTTGAGCAATGAGATTCCTCCTAGACCGATCAAACTGATTCCGAATGCCTGCCAAGCCATAGTCAACCACTGGGATTGGGCCAATGCATCGGGTATGCCTGTTACCAGTTCTGCAGTGCCCAAACCGGCGCCTCCCACCAGGGCGAATATAAGCCCCCAGCGGCGTTTACGCGGCGCACCTAAACTGGCAGC
The DNA here is from genome assembly GCF_018612805.1 of Halomonas sp. ISL-56. Lineage (NCBI taxonomy): Bacteria > Pseudomonadati > Pseudomonadota > Gammaproteobacteria > Oceanospirillales > Halomonadaceae > Halomonas > Halomonas sp. ISL-56. The sequence goes on from NZ_JAGGRO010000008.1 coordinate 19,580, forward strand.
GGGCAGGGCTTTGTCTTCTGGCAGGGGCGCTAGTGGATGGTGCTCGCTGGCGCCCGCAAAGGCTTCGCGCTGGCGAAGAGGTGTTTCTACGTCAGCGACCTCTTCGGGCTTTTCATTCAGATTAAAATTGCGCCGCGGCTGTGGGGTGGTCATGTCAGTTTGTCTCCAATCAGCCAGTCGATGGCGGCGTCCATGCGGATATGATCCAGCGCTTCTGAGGTGGTTGGCATCGGGCGAAATCCGGGGAAGTCAAAGCCCTGCTGTTGCCAGAAATCGGCAGCGGGCAGCCGGGCGGGCACATCGCCGGGATAAACCAGCACCTCTTCGCCCTCTAGTGTGGTGCCACGTAGCGCGGGTGAGCGCTTACCCTCATGGGTCACCTCACGGGCTTCGGTAGCGCGAATCGCTGCCAGCGAGAGGGCTTTAACCGGCACGTTGGCAAAGCGCAGGTCTTTAAGTGGCTCTGCCAGCAGCGCTTCAAGCAACTGCACCAGATGGCCGTGTTGGTCGGGGGTTACATGATCCGCTTTGGTGGCGGCAATCGCCAGCCGGTCAATTTTGGGCGCGAACAGGCGCGTAAGCAGGCTGCGCTTGCCGTAGTCGAAGCTGTGCATTAACTGTCGCAGTGCTCGTGAAAGGTCTTCAAAGCGCTCAGGCCCGGCATTGAGCGCGCCAAGTACATCCACCAGTACAATCTGGCGGTCAAAGCGGCGGAAGTGGTCGCGATAGAAAGGTTTGACCACCTGCTGCTGGTAGTAGCGAAAGCGCGCCGCTAGAGTGGCGTAGAGGCTATTGGCGGGCAGGGCCTCCAGCGCTTCTCGAGAGGTATTGGCTCGAGACGCATTAAGCTGGGGCAGCGGGAAAAACTGCAGTACCGGCGCGCCTTCCAGTTCTCCCGGCAGCAAAAAACGCCCCGGTTGGAGGTCGGAAAACCCCGCCTGCTTGGCGCGGCGCAGGCCTTGAGCGTACTCCTCGGCCAGAGCAGCAAGTTGGGCCTCATCCGCTTCGTCAGCCGGATCGAGCTGCTCCACCGCTGCCAACCACTCGCTAAACAGGCTGCGGCGCTGTTCGCCTGCGTATAGCGCCTGAGCTTGGCTCCAGCTGTAAAAGTCGTGCTGCAATAGCGGCAGGTCGAGCAGCCACTCCCCTGGGTAGTCGAATAGATCCAGGGTTAGGTGAGCAATTTCCGGTGTTAACCAGCCGCTGCGGGCAGGGCGGTAGCGTAGCTGTAAGCGTAACTCGCTGATGCCGCGGGTGGGCTCCGGCCAGCGCGGCGGCGTATCGCGTAGTGCGGCCATGCCAGGATCGTAGGGAAAACGCGGCACGCCTAAGTCGGGCTGGTTAAGCCGCTGGGCACCGAGCAGGCGGCCTTCCCGGGCAGCGGGCAGCAAGTCGAGCCGCGCCTCAACGCCAGCGTGACGCAATTGATTGACCAGCGAGGTCAAAAAAGCGGTTTTGCCTGCTTGGGAGAGGCCCGTTACCGCTAAGCGCAGCTGGCGATCCCTTCCGCGCTCCAACAAATTGCTTAGTTCGCGACTTAACGGCTGGCGCATCCTTTCAATCCCTTTGTGGCTCTTGCCTAGTCTTTATTGGCTAAACATTAATACCAATTGCGAAAGCATCGGCAGGGTGGCAATTAAAAAACCAACCCCCGCCAGGGTGTAGCCGGGCCAGCGCCGAGTCATCTTCTGCGCCAGGGTCAGGCCAGCCAAACACACCACCATACCGATTAAATTAAACGCCAGGGTGGCGGCTTCTAGCCATTGTTGCGGATCCATCGGGTCTCCCTAGCTCATCAAACGTAATGAGTGCATGGTAACAAAGCGTTAATGAACCGAAGATTAACCGCGGCTGAGGGTGGTACCTAACAGGTGCTGTGCTCCGGGTACCAGCCAGACCGGGTCTAGGCGCGTATTGGCCGCTTCAACGCAAATAAACTGACGCGCTACCTCGGCAGGTGTGTCGCTGGGCAGGTCGTTATTGGGGTGCCACACCACCGTGGAGTCGCTCGACTGCTTACCGATGCGCAGGGTACGCTCGCCATCGTTGAGCAGCACCGCTTCATTGGTGTGGTAAATGCGGTCAACGGCGCCTTGAACGGCCAGCGTGCCTTGCTGTTCACTCTCAGCAAAATCGCGCAGTTTGTCGAGGTAGCGTGCACCGGAAAGCCCTTCCAGGCGGCACTGATGGGTATCGGCAACGGCTAGGTAGGTGTGCAGCGCGCCGCTGGTTTTGATCGGCGTTTCGCCGATGTTTTCGCTAATCAGCTCAACGTTTAAGCGCTGTGCGTTGGCTTGTACCACCAAGCGGGCGGTGAGCAGTGTATGCAGAGGCTGCGCTGGAGAGAGGTGCAGTTCAATTCCCTCGGCGTGCTCATCAACGGCATCCAAACGCCAGTCGGCGTGGCGGGCAAGGCCATGGAAAGGGCCGTCGTGATTAGGGCTCTCGTCGGCAAAGCGCTCGTCGGCGAACCACGGCCAGCAGAGTGGTATACCACCCCGGATAGCGCCAGGCAGCGCCTGGGGCGTCGGGGTCAGCCATAGCCAATCGGTATCCCCCGCAGGGCAGAAGTGCAGCACTTGAGCGCCCTGGAGGCTAATCACCAGCTCGCCCCACGGCATATTGAAAAGCACTACGTCGCGGCCTTCCCACTGAGCCGTTTGCTGTCCTTGAGTGCTTTTAATCAGTTGGTTTAGCGAGCTGGGGATCATGAATTTTCCTTTAAGAGTAACTAAGCATCGATACCTAGGGGCACCGAAAAGTAACGCCATGTGCTATGGTAGAACAAGCGTGACTGGTAGGTAAAACGCCTATCAACATACGTAGCTAAAACCCGTCATTGAAATAGTAAGGAGACTATATGGGCTTTATTGCATGGTTAATCATTGGTGGTTTGGCTGGTTGGATTGCTGGCAACATCATGCGTGGCGGCGGTTTCGGCGTCCTGGGTAATATCGGCGTCGGTATTGTGGGGGCGCTTGTCGGTGGGTTTTTGTTCAGCCTTTTAGGCCTCTCTGCGGGTGGTTTCATCGGATCGCTGGTGACCGCGACCGTGGGGGCAGTAGTGCTCCTTTGGGTGATAAGCAAAGTAAAACAATCTTAGCGATTGAGTAGCTAACCGCATGACACCGCCCGGCCTTGTGCCGGGCGGTGTCGTTTTATGCCTGCCTCTGCCCAGGGCTATCGGTGTTAGCGCCACTTTCCGTTACACTAGGCAGCTTTACTCCGGCTTTTTGCTGGTGACATTGTGCTTTTTCGAGGTGCCTCTTGATCGACGCGTTAAATGCCTGGTGGGCCCAACAGCTGGTGCTGTGTGATTGGGCGTTTACTCCTCATCCGTTGGCGGTCGATGCAGGCGCGGCGGAACAGCGGCTGCTGGAACTGGGCATTACCAGCCGGGGCGAGCTGGCCGAGCAGTTGTTCCATGGCCTGGGTGCGCCCGCAGGCAGTGCCGACCGTTTGCTAGGTGCTCTAGAGTGGGCCGCGCTGGCGGGGGCGGCGGGCTGGTTAGAGGCTGATCAAGCCCGCCATTGGGCGCATCATCTAACCCGTCGCATCACCAGCGATTACAGCGATCTACGCGCCTGGCTAGCGGATCTACGCCGTGCGTTAGGCGCACGGGGTTGGGAAGTGGGGGCCAACGACCGTTTTATCGACGCCTGTCAGGCGCTGGCCAAGCTTGAAACCGATGGCGAGGGTATTACCTGGGAGGCTCTCGAAAATGCCCTGGCTAAGCTGCCGGCTCCCGCCCCGCTATGGCCCCAACAGCCTGAAGCGCAGAGCTGGCGACTATGCGCGCTTTTTCGGCCGATTATTGTCTATCCCGCTAGTCAAACCGATTGGCCCGAGGCTACCGAGTGGCTTGCTCATGTGTGGGATGTCCATGACCGTGACGCGCTTATTGGCGTGATGCTATGGCTAGGCGCTCAAGGCGAGCGCCAGCGCTGGGATATCGAAGCCCGTGAGCTATTAAGTATGGACAATGCCCAGCGCATGGAGTGGCAGCGTAGTGTGGTAGAAGAGTCGCCCTATGCGCCGGTGCTGAATAAATTCGTCACCCAAGGCGAGCCCCTGGAGTGGGCGGCCTGGGATTGGCTGCGGATTGTTGAACTCGCCTGGGCCGGCGCCTGCTCTGGCTTGCTTAGCCAGGAAGAGGCTGATGACTTAGCGGGGCATGCCGCCGATTTGATCAGTCGCCGCTATCACGATTGGTACGCGGTGCTGAACGCCTACGGGCGCGGGCAGAGTCTTTTTGACGGCATTGATCGGCGGGGAAAAACACCCAGCGAGCGGCATCGGTTACTGCTGCACAGCGGCCATAGCCCTTGGAAGCGCTCGCCGCGGGAGCTGTTAGACGAGCCCGCGCTCAAAGCGTCTCAAACGCGCATTCGTCAATGGCGCAACACCCCCCATCACTGGCTGTTGGCGCTGGCCAGCGTACGTGAGCCGGATGCCATGCTGCGCCAGATAGACCCCTCCGCGGCGCTACCGGAAGAGCAGCGTGCCGACGCGGCGCTGTATTTGCAGGAGTCACTTGGCCTACATGCCGATGAAGGCGCTCATGCAATGGCGCGCTACTGGCTGCCCGCCCAGGCGCACCACCTTAATCAGCTGGCAGCTGACGCTGTGCACGGTGTTTTGCCCCCTTCGCAAAGCTGGTTTGGTCAGCCGACCCCGGAAGAGCTTAAACAGCGCAATGCGGTTAAAGGGGTCAGTCGCCATGCGGCGACTATCCATATGGCCGAAAAATTCGCCTTTTATCTGCATATGTCCCTCGACAGCGGTTTATTCGATCGCGCGCCGTTAATGGCGCATGCCAGCGCATTGCGAAGCTGCCTGTGCCGTTTTTACCCCAATGCCAAGCGGCTGTTAGACGCTTGGTTCGCTTGGGAGAGCTGTCTGCCCGAACCTGAACACGCCTCGCTGGTGAATGAAATTATTTGGCATATTGAAGATCCGGGCAGCCTCTTTCACTGGCTGGATTGGCGTCACGATGCCTGGTGCGAGCCGGGCAGTCGCCCTACGTTGAGCCACTTTACTGCCATGTCATTGGTGGGACCGTTAAATAGTGCGGTGTGGAGTGAGCCCCAGCCCGAGAGCGCCCGCGAGTGCGCCGAGATTCGCGAGTGGGTGGAGAGCCACTACCACTTGAGCAATGCTGGCGATATGCAGGATTTTTTGAGTTACATGCTCGAATCGGGGGATCGCCAGGAATATCAGATTAACTATGCGCCCTATACGCTCAACACTGAGCGCTTAAGCGCTGAGATCGCCATTCTTGAATCCGGCGACTGTGCTGAAGATGAGCGCCACCATCTGCTTCGCTTACGCCGTGTGCGTGACAACGAAGACGGCTGTAATGAGGTGGATATGGCGGCCTGGGATATTGCCCAACTGGTCGATCTGGCCATTGCCGCCCGGCAGCTTGGCTGGCTGGATAGCGCGGCCTTTGCCAAGGTATTGGATCGTGCTTACCAATTGGCGGCGGATCATTATGCCGGGTGGCAGGAGTATGCTATGGGAATGTACGCTGGCTTTTCTTTTTTTATGGGCGAAACTCCGGAGCGGGAAAGCTTTTTAGCCGGTTTCCGTCAGGCGCTGGTGGCTTGGGTATGCGGTGCGCCGGTCTTGGCTGGCCCATGGGTAAGTTTGGATTTTCCGGGCAATAAACCACGCCATTTTGCGCCACTGCATATTGATACTCTGCCCGGCGATCAGCGCACGTTACATTGATGCTCGCCAAACATATGATAACTAGCTTATAGTCGTGCATAGAAAAATGAGTTTTTTCATACCATCCTCTTATTAATGTCACGAGGTTAATCGCATGGTTGCGTTCCCACGCCCCGCTGTGACCGCTGTCCGTGTTGTAAGTGTTTGTTTTATAGTTACATTGGTTGCTGGCTGTGCAGGTTCTGCGCGACAGAGCAATATGCAGGCCCCTGAGAATTACTTCTCGATGACGTTACCGGGAATGGGGGCGAACCCGCAAATGTCTCCGGTTGATCCTATCGATGCGCATCTGCGCAGTTTGCAAGTACCGCCGCCAACAGTGATTCGCGAGGCGCTGTTGGCTCAACATCAGCGCTGGGCAGGAACGCCTTACCGAATTGGTGGCACCTCAGAGAGAGGCATCGACTGTTCGGCCCTGGTTCGCAATGTTTACCGTGACACCTTTAATTTAGAGCTTCCGCGCTCCACCCGTGGCCAAGTACACGAGGGACGCTCGATCGACCGCCAAGAGCTGCAGGCGGGCGATCTGGTGTTCTTCCGCCCGCCGGGTCGCTATAACCATGTGGGGATCTATGTGGGCGATGGTTATTTTCTCCACGCCTCGACCTCAAAAGGGGTGATTATTTCCAGCCTGGATAATAGTTACTGGCAGCGCTACTACTGGCAGTCACGTCGCGCGCTGGAGCCAACGCATCTGGCCCAGCTGGGCGGCAACGTTTTCCAGTAGCCGGACGTTTCTTACTCTAGGAATGGCATGATTGAAGCCAAAACGCGCGCCTGGTGGCGCGCCACCTTGGCGCTTTGCCTTGGCTCATTTCTTGTTTTTATCAATTTATACGCACCGCAGCCGCTGCTGCCAGGGTTAAAGGAGACCTATCAGGTCTCTACCTTAGGCGTCAGTCTGCTGATGTCAGCGTCGACTCTCTCCTTAGCTATTGCGCTGTTGGTCTTCGGCCCCCTTTCGGATGCTATTGGCCGCGAAGGTATCATGCGTATCACACTGCTGTTAGCAGGCGGCTGTTCGATTGCCTTGGCCTTTGCCCCCACCTTTGAAAGCTTGCTGCTGCTACGCCTGGTGCAGGGCTTTGTGCTGGGCGGTCTGCCAGCAGTGGCGATCGCTTGGATGGGCGATGAGTTTGACAAGCCTGCGCTGTTAAGCGCCGTAGGGCTCTATATTGGCGCCAATTCCCTCGGTGGCATTAGCGGACGTATTGTCGGCGGTAGCGCCGCTGAAATAGGCGGCCCCACCGCGGCATTCCTAGCTGTAGGCCTTATGACGCTTGTCGGCTGTGTGCTATTTTGGCGCCTGTTGCCCAATAGCCGTGCCTTTATTCCCCAGCGCTTCGAGCTGCGCAAAGCAGTAAGCGATTTAGTCACTCATTTACGCAACCCGGTGCTGCTCGCCGCTTACTGCTTAGGGGGTATCAACTTCCTGATTTTTATTAATCAATACAGCTATATCACCTTTCGGTTGGCGGCAGCGCCGTATCAATTAGCCGCCAGCGGTCTGGGGCTGATTTTTTTGACCTATCTCGGCGGTACCTTCGGTTCGATGATTTCTGGGCGGCTGGCTGGGCGGTTTTCTCCCGCAGCATGCATGATGGTGGGGGTAGTGACGTTAATGCTGGGCACGGCGATTACGTTAGCGGACTCGCTGGTGCTGATTATCATCGGCTTAACCGTCAATGCCTTCGGCTTTTTCCTGGCCCATTCGTTGGCCTCCAGCTGGGTAGGCCGTTATGCCCAGGGCGCCCGGGGCAGCGCCTCGGCGCTTTACTTGGTATTTTACTATGTGGGGGCCAGTTTGGGCGGCTTCTGGCTGGAACCTTTCTGGCAATGGGCCGGTTGGTTGGGCGTCACCATAGGCTCGTGGCTGCTGCTAAGTATCACGCTAATGATTGCTTTAGGCCTATGGCGTTTTGAGCGTCGTCAAACTATTAGCTAGATGCTCGTCAATTGACCATCGCTTAAGTGCAAGCGCTGTGGGCAAAGCCGTTCCAGCAGGGCGCTGTCGTGACTAATCACCAGCACGCCAAGCTGGCGCTGTTCCGCCTCTCGTTTTAACGCCTGCCAAAGCTCAAGCTGGGTAATCGGGTCGAGCATGGTGGAGATCTCATCAGCGACCAGAAAGCGCACCTCCGGGGCGAGTGCCCGCAACACGCATACCCGCTGTAACTCTCCCCCCGATAGTGATTGTGGAAAGCGCGATAGCCAGCTTGGCTGCACGCCAAACGCTTGGCACTGGGCGTCGGAAGGTGTCCAGGCTTCCCGCAGTATTTTGCCTACCCGCCAGCGTGGGTTGACCGCCAGCTCCGGCGATTGTGGCAGCCACTGCACGGGCTGCACGCCGCTTTTCGGTAGCGCCGCGCCATCCAGCGTGACAGCGCCCGTTTGAGGCGCTAAATAGCCCGCTAGCAGTTTGCCCAGCGTTGATTTACCTGCCCCAGAGTCGCCGCTTAGCCCTAGCCATTGACCCGCGTTCAGCGTCAGTGAAAGAGCCCGCAGCAATGGCGCGCTGTTAGCAAACTGAAAACGAAGTTGGTGCGCTTTAAGCAACGTCTGCCTCCTGTTGCAGCTGTGGCGTCCGGCTTGTCTCGCTGGTCGAAAAGTGATTATCCGGTAGCGCCTGCCACAATGCCTTTGAATAATCATGGGTTAGCGAGTCGCCGGTGCCTTGAAAAGCATTGACAGGCGCGGTTTCAACCCGCTTGCCGGTACGCATAATGGTGACGCGGTCAGCAATCGGTAGGGCGTGGCGCAGGTCGTGAGTGATTAACATCACCGTTTTGCCTTGGTCGGCCAGCCCGCGCAGAGCTGCTAACACACGCTGGCGCTGGTGTGGGTCAAGACCCACGCTGGGTTCGTCTGCAATCACCAGCTTGGCTTGGCTGACATGGGCCATGGCCGTCAACACACGGCGTGCCATCCCGCCGGAAAGCTCATGGGCATAGGCCTGCTGTGCACGGGCGTCTAGCTGATAGTGGTCGAGGGCTTGTTGGGAAGAGCGCCAAGCGTGGGCTGATGATTGGCCTGCGCGCTGGGCCGCCCAGGCCACCTGGCGTTGCGTACGCACCAGCGGGTCTAAGGCGCTTAGCGATTGGGGAATCAGCGCCAGCTCTCGGCCGCGAAGCTGGCGTTGGCGAATGTCATCGAGTGGTTTTCCTTGGTAGTAAAGCTGCCCATTCAAACGCGCGGGTGTCGGTAGTAAACCCATAATCGCATAGGCCAACAGACTTTTTCCGGCACCGGAGGCGCCCACCACTGCATGTACCTCTCCAGGGGAAAGCGTTAGTGAAAATGCATCCAGGCAGGTGGCCCAGTCGCGCTTCCACCAGGAGGCATACAAAGGCAGCTGTAGCGATAATTGATCAATCGTTAACACGGTAGGCCTCCTATCAATAGTTTTTACAGCTAGCGGTTTTCTGAAAAGTGCTAAAGCGCACTGCGCAAGCGGCTGGAAAGGCGCTCGAAACCCAGCACCATCAGTAACAGCCCCAAGCCGGGAAATACCCCCAGCCACCAGTAGCCGCCGCTTAGGTAACGCATGGCGTCGGCCAGCAGCACGCCAATAGCGGGCTGGCTGGGGCTTAGGCCAAAGCCCAAAAAGGTCAAGGCGGCTTCGTGGAGAATCGCATGGGGAAATAACAGTAGCGCGCCGACCAAACAGTGAGGAAGCAAATGGGGGAGCAGGTGGCCATGGAGCACAAACCAGCGCGATTTACCCAGCGCACGAGAAATGCGCACATAAGGCGCTTGACGCAGTTGCAACAGCTCGGCGCGCAGCACCCGGGCCAAACTCGGCCAGTGGGTGACAGCCACGGCAATAATCACTGCTTGGGTGCCGCCGCCCAGGGCAAAGGCGATTAGCATCAATAAAATCAGGTGGGGCACGTTGAGCAACGTATCAATCAGCAGGCTTACCAACGCATCCAGGCGCGCTGACAGCGTGGCCAGCGTTGCCAGGCTCAATGCAATCAGCGTGCTCAGTAGTGCCGCCAAGCAGCCCACCCAAAAGCTTAACGCCAGCCCTGCCAACGTGCGCGCCCACAGTTCCCGGCCTAGTGCGTCGGTACCCAGCCAGTGGTCAACGCTCGGCGGGGCCAGCCGAGCGTCAAACTGCATCTGCTGGGCTGCATCACCTAATAGCCACTGGCTAGCGACCAGCCCCGCGACCAGCAGAACGGCGACGCCCAGGCTGAAGGCGGCACGCAGGCGCGGTTGAGTATTCCGGTTTGTTAGGGTGAGTCTCATAGGTTCCCCTGCTTAATGCGGGGGTCTATGACACCATAGAGCGTATCGGCGATCATATTGCCGACGCTGACAAACAGTGCGGTAAAGAGGGCAATGCCCAGCAGCAGTGGAACATCACTACGCAGACCGGCCGCCACTGTGGCTTGGCCTAGTCCTGGGTAGGCAAATACCTGCTCGATCAATATGGAGCCGCCAAACAGCTCGCCCAGCGAGGCAAACGCCAGGGTAATCGCCGGTAAGCTGGCGTGGCGAAGACCGTGGCGCCAGGCCACATCGAGGCGGCTGGCGCCCTGGGCGAAGGCGTGGATAGCAACGTCTGAGCGCATTAGCTCAAGCATACGGGCGCGGGTGTGCAAAGTGATATTGGCAATGCCCAGCAGAGCCAGGGTGGCGATCGGCAGCACGAGATGGTGAAGGCGTGTAGCAAGAGTGACATCTTGGCTTAAGGTGCCCGCTGGGCCAGCGCAGCAGGTGGGTGTCCAGCCTAGCGTTACTGAAAAGAGCAGCACAGCAAGTATCGCCAGCCAGAAGGCGGGGGTGGAGGCGGTCAGGTAGGCATAGGTGCTAATAACTTTATCCAGCCTGGAGCCCTCTTTGGCGCCGGCTACAACGCCAAGGCTAAATCCCAGTAGCGCCGAAAGTAGCCAAGCGCTGCTTAATAGTGCAATCGAGCGCTGAAAGCGCTGACCAATCACCTCGCTAACCGGCTGGTTATACACATGGCTCCAGCCTAAATCTCCGGCCGCTAATTGCCGCAGCCAGTGGCCAAACTGGACAGCAGGAGACTCATCAAACCCCCAGCGCTGGGCGATTAATTCGCGCTGCTCAGGGCTAACCTGGGCCATCTGAGGGCCTAGGTAGGCATCGATTGGATCGATAGGCGAGGCCATCATTAGCCCAAACGAGACCAGTGCCACGCACAGCAGCACCAGGCTCAGGCGTGACAGCCGCATGGCGAGAAGCACTATTCCTCGCACGTCCAACGCCACTCAAGCAGGTTAGCAGTGATCGGCCAGCCGTGGCCGTGGGGCGCTACGCCCAGCTCGCCAACGTCCAAGCAGCTATCGGCAAAGTAGACGTGCTCAAGATTGACCAGCCAGGCCCAGCTAGTTTCGCCGCGCAGGCCATAGCCGGTCGTGCCATCCCACTGGGCGGCTTGCCAGTACTGATTGGCTTGCTCGGGGCTGTCAGCCGCCTGGGCGGCGTCAAGGTGGGCATCAACTTCCGGGTTGGCGTAAAAGCCGCTGTTATAGAAGCCATAGCCCGCATGCTGGCTATGGAAAAGGTAGTAAATTTCCTGAGGACTGTGGCTGCCATAGCCGAACATGATGGCGTCCTGGTGCAGCGCTTCACGCTGGATTTCGTCCCAGTGGCGGCCGGTGGGCTGCATCTCAATACCCAGGGGGCGCACCATTTCGGCGCTGACTTCCGCGAGCAGCTGCCGGGTGGTATCGCTGGCGGGGTAGGTAAGTCGAAAGCTAGCGGGCAGGCCCTCTTTATAGCGCAGGCCATCGTCGTGCAACGCCCAGCCTGCGGCATCCAGTATCTCTCCAGCACGGGCCAGGTCGGGCGCGTCGACATGTTCTTCGTCATCGCTCCAGGCTAGGCCATCGGCAGGGCCGAACGCGGGGCGGCCGAATCCATGTAGCGCTACCTCGACCAGCGTATCGCGGTCGACGGCAAGGTTGATGGCTTGGCGGATGGCAAGGTCGGCGGTCACATCGTTGCCAATCGGTGCCCCTGATTCAGCGTGCTCGCCATTGGCAGGCTGCATGGGGAACAGAATGCCACGGTTATCGACGCTTTCCATGATGACCCGCTGCATATGCGCCGGTACATTGGCCGCCAGCGCTGGCGGCACCGTGGCGATATCAACCTGGCCAGCATGGGCGGCACTTAGCGTGGCGTCTTCACCGGTAAATCGAAATACTAGCCGTTCAAAGGCGGGCGTCGGGCCGTAGAAGTAAGGATTACGTTCAACAATCAACTGCTCGCCTTCCTGCCACTCGACCAGTTGATAGGGGCCGGAACCCAGGGGCTGGCGGCCATACTGCTCGCTATAGCCGTTGTCACGTTCGGCGCTCGGCACAATCCCCAGCGTCATTAGCTGATCAACAAAGGTGATATGAGGGGCGCGGAGATGAAGCGTGACGGTATACTCATCCACGGCTTGCGCATGATCCAGAGCACTTAGGTCGGCACGCCCACCTGCCTTGGCCGCTGCGTTGAAGGTATAGGCCACGTCTGCAGCGGTCAGCGGCGTGCCGTCGGCAAAACGGGCATCGCCGCGCAGGGTGAGTGTCCATGTTAGACGATCTTCAGAAAGTGACCACTGGGTAGCCAATTCAGGCTGTGGCGTAAGGTCTCTGCCCCGGGAGAGCAGCGTCGACTGGAACAGCGGATTGCCGTATTGTCCCCAGCCCAGTAGCGGGTCAAAGCCCTGCTCGGGCTCGCCGCCAATGGCGAGCACTAACTGCTCTTTTGCCTGCACGGCGCTCGTGGCCACTGAACAACCGAGGGCTAAGCAACTAAGTGCAATACCCAGTAAGATAGGCCGAGGTAATCCAGGCATCGCTTTATCCTTGCTGTCATTAGTATGATCTTTTATCAATAACATCATACTAGCGGCATGGGCGACACATGAAAAGTGAATCAATTGAGGGGGCGTGAATGCAGCGTGTAACGGTAACGCTTGATGAGGAGCTGCTGGCGGAGGTAGATACGCTGATGCATGAGCGCGGCTATCAGAATCGCTCAGAGGCAATTCGCGATTTGACCCGCAGTGGTTTAAAGCAGGTAAGGGAAGAGGCCGCACCGGATTCGCCCTGCATGGGCGCGCTGGTGTATGTTTATGATCATGCCGCCCGCGAGCTCTCCAAGCGTTTAACGCGCCACTCCCATGACCATCATGACCTGACGCTGTCGACCCTGCATGTGCATATCAATCACGACAGCTGCCTGGAAGTGGCGCTGCTCAAAGGCCAGGGGCGGGCGCTCAAACAGTTTGCCGCCGAAGTAACGTCGTCGCGAAGCGTGCGCCACGGGCAGCTTGTGCTGATACCCGATGAGTAGACAGGTTTGTTGTCAGGCATAAAAAAGGGCGACCCGATTGGGTCACCCTTTTTGCAACGGTTACGCGAGCGTCTTAGTGCTCAACGCCGCCTTCGCCGTGCACGTGGCCGTGCTCAACTTCTTCAGCGCTGGCTTCACGTACTTCAGCGATCTCAACATCAAAGTTGAGCTGCTGACCTGCCAGCGGGTGGTTGCCATCAACCACAACCGTATCGCCTTCGACTTTCTTGACGGTAACCATCAGCGGGCCGCCTTGGGTCTGGGCTTGGAACTGCATGCCCGGCTCAATGCTTTCAACGCCTTGGAACGCATCGCGCGGTACTTCTTGCATCAGCTGCTCTTGCAGCTCGCCATAACCTTCTTCAGGGGATACGGCAACGTTCAGCTTATCGCCTGCTGCACGGCCTTCCAGCTCTTTCTCAAGGCCTGGAATGATATTGCCGGCGCCGTGGAGGTAGGTAAGCGGCTCGCGGCCTTCGGAACTGTCTAGCACTTCACCTGCATCGTTGGTCAGGGTGTAGTGAAACGCGACAACCGAGTTTTGCGCAATTTGCATGGAATAACCTTTCGGTGAGTGCATGTTCCAATATGGTAACGCGTGTGGGCTGGCTTGTCAGGGGGTAGCGGCGCTTTTTCCTACTCACCACTTTCGGCGGTATTGCGCACCAGGGTGTCCAGGGATACCCTACGACCATCACTTTTTCCTTTACCCAATCACTTTTGGAGCATGCAATGACGATCTTGATTATTTGGCTTATCGCTTTCTGCCTGATTGCCTACTTTGCGAATCAGCGCTGGAACAGCGGCTTCAGCCAGGGGTTAGATAAGGTGTTGCCTGGTTTTTTGAAAACGCATGGCGATAACCGTTATCTATGGGTGATTACGTTGGCAGTGTTGGGCGCGACAACGTTAGTGAAGCCGGTTGATATGCTGCTGGTGGTTATTCTGCTGGCGCTTATTGGATGGGCAGTCATGGCGCTGGTGAACTGGGCGGGCAGCAAAGTTCACTGACTTCGCCGATAGTTACAAAACGGTCAAAAATAGCCATTAAAAAAGCCCGGCCATCTAATGTGATGGCCGGGCTTTTTTGATGTGATCAAGCGCTATTCATTAACGCTGCTTAAATCAATAAGGCGCAACGCTTACGCTACCACCACTACCGATCAGGCGAACACGCTGACCGGCTTGGAATTGGCGGTCTGCGCGCTGAACGACAACGATATCAGAGCCGTCGTCACGACGAATTTCCATCTCCAGCGCGTTGACGCGGTTAGTCGCATCTTCAGCGGCCGTACCTGCCACCGCACCACCGAGTGCACCAGCAACCGTTGCCAATTGACGACCAGAGCCACCACCGACTTGGTTGCCCAGAAGGCCACCAATGATCGCGCCACCACCACTGCCTAAAAGGCCGCCTGCACGGCTTTCTGCCTGAATCTGTACCGGACGAACCGCCACGATGGTGCCATAAGTGACGCTTTGGCTCGTTTTAGCCTGGTTACCGCTATAGACATCGCCAGAGTAGCCGGATGTGTTGGCGCAGCCAGCTAGGGTGAGAATGCTTAGTGCGGCAACGGGTAAAAGAAGACGTTTCATTAAAACCTCCAGGGTGTCTATGTTGATAACTGTCGCCCACATAGCTGTCATTCAGAGAACGGTTTGAGGAGCGATTGCAGTTATAGAACAGTGTTCGTTAAAGATAGCCGATGCTAATGGCTTTGACCAGCGATCGTTTAAAAAGATCAAAGCTGAGCAAGCTGTAGCCCAAAAATAGCTTAATCGAGAGTCTAACAGTGTATTAAGAAAACAGTGTGCAAATACCGCTAGACAAGTAAAAACAGGAGGCCTGAAGGCCTCCTGTTGTAGGGTTTGCATGGTGAGTTAAGGGGTTAAAACCTGCTCATTAGCCAAACTGATTCATGGTGTTGTCTTTGCCACCGGCTTTGAGCGCAGCATCGCCGTGGAAGAACTCTTTGTGGTCATCACCAATATTGGAACCCGCCATATCCTGGTGACGAACCGTGGCGATTCCCTGGCGGATTTCCTGGCGTTGTACGCCTTTTACGTAAGCCAGCATGCCTTCGTCGCCGAAGTAGCCTTTCGCCAGATTGTCGGTAGACAGGGCGACGGTATGGTAAGTCGGCAGAGTGATCAAGTGGTGGAAGATGCCCGCTTCGCGTGATGAGTCGCGCTGGAAGTTACGCGTCCACTCGTCAGCTAACTGACCTAGTTCGGTGTTGTCGTACTCGGCGCTCATCAACTTGTCGCGCTGGTAAGCTGACACATTTTTTCCCTCTTCCTGCCAGGCATCGAACACCTGCTGGCGGAAGTTCAGCGTCCAGTTGAACGACGGTGAGTTGTTGTAGACGAGTTTGGCATCCGGCACTACTTCACGAATCCGGTTAACCATGCTGGCGATCTGGCCAACGTGGGGCTTCTCGGTTTCAATCCACAGCAAGTCGGCACCGTTTTGCAGGCTGGTGATACAGTCGAGAATCACGCGGTCTTCGCCAGTGCCGGGTTTGAACTGGTAGAGGCCAGAGGCGAGGCGCTTGGGTTTCATCAGCTTGCCGTTCTGCTTGATGACAACGTCGCCGTTGTTGATATCGGCAGCGTTCTCAATCACATCGCCGTCCAGGAAGCTGTTGTACTGATCGCCTAGATCGCCTGGTTCATTGGTGACGGCAATTTTTTGCGTCAAACCAGCGCCGAGAGAGTCGGTGCGCGCTACGATTACGCCATCTTCAATACCAAGTTCTAAAAAGGCGTAACGTACGGCGTTGATTTTGGCTAAAAAGTCTTCATGAGGTACGGTAACTTTACCGTCCTGGTGACCGCACTGCTTTTCATCAGAGACTTGGTTTTCCAGCTGGATACAGCAGGCGCCCGCTTGAATAAACTTCTTGGCCAGCAGGTAGGTGGCTTCTGCGTTACCAAAGCCCGCATCGATATCGGCAATGATGGGGACGATATGGGTTTCATAGTTATCGATTTTGCTGATCAGTTCCTTCTGTTTGCCGCTGTCGCCCGCCTCTTTGGCTTCATCCAGGGCGCGGAACAGGTGATTGAGTTCCCATGCATCGGCTTGTTTTAGGAAGGTGTAGAGCTCTTCGATCAGATCCGCGACGGACGTTTTTTCGTGCATTGACTGGTCGGGCAGCGGGCCGAACTCGGAGCGCAGCGCGGCCACCATCCAGCCTGACAGGTAGAGGTAGCTACGTTTGGTGGTGCCAAAGTGCTTTTTGATCGAGATAAGCTTCTGCTGACCGATAAAGCCGTGCCAGCAGCCCAGTGACTGGGTGTACTGGGCGGTATCAGCATCGTAAGCGGCCATATCTTCGCGCATGACTTTGGCGGTGTAGCGAGCAATGTCCAGGCCGGTGTGGAAACGGTTTTGAGCGCGCATACGGGCAGCGTACTCAGGTTTGATGGCTTCCCATTTGCCGCCTTGTGCTTCGCGTAGCTGGGCCATGGCTTTGATATCGTCGAGCAGTCCTGTCATGAGCTTACCCTCTTTGGTCTTGATGATGTTTCGCAAATTAGCACTTACTTATGCTGCACCTGCGAAGTTGTATTCAGCATCATTGAATTTCGCGTTACTGTCACTAAGTCAATCGTCTCTAGGTCGATCGTCTCTAAGCCAATCGTCTGGGGTGCTAGCTTAGAGACATCAGTGCTAGAGGCATCTGATACAGCATTGCGGGCTTAAAGCATTCGCCATAACGCTGCAATGCAACAACTATCTACTAGGATCGCTCATTCAACAATTGACACTTGGGGGCACAGTGGGTTGTAACCCGACTACAGAGGGATAATAAAGCGGTAGGTTTGTGTAGTGGTTTTTCGTCAGGAGGGCGTCAAGTGAGCATAAAAAAGCACTGCCGAAGCAGTGCTAGAGATCAAACAAGAGGATCTATTCCGCGAGCGAAAGCGTCATTTCTCGATGGGGGATGCCCGCATCGAGAAACTCTTCGCCGTGGGCGACGAAGCCTAGCCGCTCATAAAACGTCAGGGCATGCACCTGAGCGCTAAGTGCCACCTGGGCGTGACCTGCATGGCGAGCCGCTTCAATAGCGGCCTGCATCAGCAGTACGCCAATGCCGGTGCCACGGGCATCAGCCAGCACCGCAACACGACCAATATGGGCATCGGGCAGCAGGCGTGCGGTGCCTACCGGCTGCCCGTCGAGGAGTGCTAGAAAGTGCTGGCACTCAGGATCCAGGCCATCCCACTCCTCTTCCTGGGGCACGTTTTGTTCGTCAATAAACACTCTACGGCGGATCTCGCTGGCCGCCTGTCCAAGCGTTTCCCAGTCACCCGTGCTTATGTGGGTAATCGCCATCAATACTCCTCGTCGTCACCTTCATCGCCCATAAAGCCCAGGCTCCCGGTATTGACCAACTGTGTGATGAGCGCAGCAGCACCGTCAAGTTCGAGGTCTTCAGCATAAAGCGGGGTAGAGTCGGCAAGGCGTTTAGCCAACTCAGCCGAGCAAGCGTGGCCATCGCCATCGACAAATAGCGTGGTGCCGCTGACGTCGCTGCGCCAAGCAAAGCGTGAGCCAGGCATATGATAGAGCGGATCGCCATCTTGTAGCTGAGCAACAAGCGCCACTTCGGTCATTGGTGCTTCAAGCGGTACCACTTGGTCGACATATTTTGGTTGCGTCATCACCCGGCCAAACCACTGGGCGACTTGGGTCGGGTTATCCAGCGTCGACATAATCAGCTGACGCATCCGCTCTACCGCAGCGTCGTCCAGTTCACCTGGCTGCAGGGCAGGCGCCATGCCCGCATCGCTGTAACGCTGAGAGGCAGGGAGCTGTTCGCCGAGGTAGTCCGCATATGAGGTGATCGCCTCATCGGCGGAGGGCGCACGAAAGCCCACCGAAATGGTCATGCAGTCGTCGCTCTGGCTGACGCCGTGATGCGCCCAGCCAGGGGGAAGATAAAGCATATCGCCGGGGTCAAGCACCCAATCTGAGTCTGACTCTACGGTAAATTCCTTCAGTATACGTAGATCGATACCCTGAATGATTGGCGCATCTTCCGTTAATTTGCCGCCCAACTGCCAGCGACGGTGACCGCTGGCTTGGAGTAGGAAAACGTCGTATTGATCGATGTGCGCGCCCACATTGCCGCCAGGAGGCGCGTAGCTGATCATTACGTCATCGAGCCGCCAGCGGGGAAGGAAGTCAAACTCATCCATCAGTGCTGCCACCGCGGGCACATAGTGGTCAACCGCTTGCACCAGTAGGCTCCAGTTATTTTCTGGCAGCCGTTCGAAGGTGGCTTCATCGAAGGGGCCGTGGGAGACCTGCCAGGGGCCATCCGGGCCTTCTTCTTCGACCAGGCGCGCTTCTACGCCAGGCTCGCAGGCAAGACCCGCCAGCTCATCGGCTTCAATGGGGCTGATGAAGTCGGGTATTGCGCCACGAATCAGCAGCGGCTTTTGCTGCCAATAATTGGCCAGAAAGTCTGCGGCGGTAAGGTCGCCTAGCAGGGTTAACGGCTTATCGTGATGGTTCATGGCATTCCCTGGCGTTAGTAAGTTAGCGTTATATGGCGCGTTATAAAGATGTCGCTATAAACATGTCGTTATAAACAGTTTAATTGTTGCGTCAATGCTTCGGCCTGGGCCTGGGCATTACCAATATAGTTGGCTGGCGAGAGCGCCTTCAACTCGGTTTTGACTTCGCCAGGCAGCTCTAACGTATCAATAAACGCCGCAAAGCCCGCTTGGTCAATACGTTTGCCACGGGTCAACTGTTTAAGTTTTTCGTAGGGCTTTTCGATGCCGTAGCGGCGCATCACCGTTTGGATGGGCTCGGCGAGCACTTCCCAGCTGTTATCCAGGTCAGCGTCTAAACGCTCGGGATTGGCTTCCAGCTTGCTGATGCCTTTTAGGCTGGCATGGTAAGCAATCAGACCATACGCCAAGCCTACGCCCAGATTACGCAGCACAGTGGAGTCAGTGAGGTCACGCTGCCAGCGCGAGATGGGCAGCTTTTGGGCGAGATGGCTAAGAACTGCATTCGCCAGGCCCAGGTTACCCTCGGAGTTTTCAAAGTCGATCGGATTAACTTTGTGTGGCATGGTCGAGGAGCCAATTTCGCCCTCAACTGTGCGCTGTTTGAAGTAACCCAAGGAGATATAGCCCCATACGTCGCGATCGAAGTCGATCAGGATCGTATTGAAGCGGCAAATGGCGTCAAACAGTTCGGCGATATAGTCGTGGGGCTCGATCTGGGTGGTGTAAGGGTTGAACGTTAGCCCTAAGCCTTCTATAAAGGTGCGCGCGTTAGCTTCCCAGTCAATCTGTGGGTAGGTGGTCAGATGGGCGTTGTAATTGCCCACTGCGCCGTTGATTTTGCCCAGCACTTCTACCGCTTCAATCTGCTTGAGCTGGCGCTTTAGGCGGTAGGCCACATTGGCCATCTCTTTGCCCAGCGTGGTAGGTGTCGCCGTTTGGCCATGAGTACGCGATAGCATCGGCTGGGCGGCATGGGCAATCGCCAGTTTGGCTATTTCGTCGGCGACCTCGTGCATGGTGGGCAGCATGGCGTTTAGGCCATCGCTTAGCATCACGCCGTAAGAGAGGTTGTTGATATCTTCGCTGGTGCAGGCGAAGTGAATGAACTCGGTGACCGCATGCAGCTCGGCTTGATCGGCAATTTTCTCTTTGAGGAAATACTCCACCGCTTTGACGTCGTGGTTGGTGGTGCGCTCGATCTCTTTTATGCGCTCGGCATCGCTGATCGAAAATTCACGAATCAACTGCTCTAGAAACGCGGTCGCTTCAGCGGACAGTCTCGGCACTTCGATAATTTGTGCGTGCTCAGCCAGGCGCTGTAGCCAGCGAACTTCCACAATCACACGAGCGCGGATCAAGCCAAATTCACTGAAGTGTTCGCGCAGGGCGGCGGCTTTAGTGGCGTAGCGGCCGTCAACGGGAGAGAGGGCGGTTAAAGCGGAGAGTTGCATGGCATCGTTTCCAGGAGGTTCGAAAGAAAAATTAGTCGAGAGCAGGTTGATCGATTAAATAGTGGCTTAACTGAGGCTGTCCAGCGCCCGGCGTAGTGCTTTGCGCTGGAATACCAGCTTCCAACGCCGCCCGCCTTGCTGGTGCCATAACAGGCCAAAGCGAATGCCGGCCATTAAGCAGGCGCGCACGCGCTCGGGCATCATGCGGCTCTGCAGTAGCGAAGGGTCGCCCTGCACTACAATACGGGTTTTAAACGTGGAGATAGTCTCCTGGTACGCTTCCCCTAGGCTGGCGACCACGTTTTCATGGGTGGCGCCGAAGTGTTCGGCCTGACCCTGAATGCGGGTTAGCTTTTGGCCCAGCGAGTCCATCATGTCGTTATTGGTGCGCAGTTTGTTCATCAGCATTAACAGCGAAAAGCCGTAACGCAGCACCACCGGATTCGCCTGCTTACGTCCCACCAGGGCTTCTAACGTATCCAGACCGCGGCGGAGGTTATTGGGGTGCCCGCCATAAATAGCTTCAAAGCTCTCCGGGTTGGTATCCACGGTGGCTTCAATCAGCGTTTCCCAGGCGCGTGGGTCGACTTGCCCAGTGCGAGCGAGTTCGTCAACCAGACTGGCGGCTTGAAACACGCCCGCCAACGCGAGCGCTTGGCGGGCGGACGGGGAGTCGGGGGCTCGATGAATCGGGGTGGTGGGATTCATGCAGCGGCCTCCGCGGCTTTCTTCCAGGTTGCGCGAATAACACCGCCACCTAAGCAAATGTCGCCATCATAAAGTACCAGCGATTGGCCTGGGGTAACCGCCCACTGCGGGTCGTCGAAGGTGACTTCTACGCCGCCGTCGGGTAGCACGCGCATTTCGCAGCCGCAGTCGCTTTGCCGATAGCGCGTTTTGGCGGTAAAACGGCCCTGCTGAACCGGCGGCTCGCCTGCCACCCAATCCATCGCCTCTGTGGCCAATGTATCGGAGTAAAGCAGTTGATCGTGCTTACCCTGCACCGCGATCAGTACATTACGATCAAGATCTTTCGCCGCCACGTACCAGGGCTCTTCTGAATAGTTGGCCAGCCCGCCAATGCCTAGACCCTGGCGCTGGCCCAGGGTGTAGTACATCAGCCCCATATGCTGGCCAATCACGTCGCCATCCGGCGTTTCAATGCTGCCGGGCTGAGCGGGCAGATACTGCTGAAGGAAGTCGCGAAAGCGCCGCTCGCCGATAAAGCAGATCCCGGTGGAGTCTTTTTTCTTGGCGGTAATCAGCCCGTGCTGCTCGGCCAGTGCGCGCACTGCAGGTTTTTCCAGCTCGCCCACGGGGAACAGGGTGCGTGCAATGGCGGCTTCCGGCACCGCATGCAGAAAGTAGCTTTGGTCTTTGTTGCCATCCAGCCCTTTAAGCAGCCGTGGGCGACTTTCGCTCATGCCTTGGCGGACACGCCCTTGACGAACATAGTGACCGGTCGCAATTTTGTCGGCACCGAGCATTTCGGCGTACTCAAGGAACACCTTAAATTTGATTTCCCGGTTACATAGAATATCTGGGTTGGGTGTACGGCCCGCTTTGTATTCTGCTAAAAAGTGCTCAAAGACGTTGTCCCAGTACTCCGCGGCAAAATTAGCGGTGTGTAGTTTAATGCCGAGCTTTTCGCAGACCGCCTCGGCGTCGGCGAGGTCTTCTTTAGCGGTGCAGTATTCAGTGCCGTCGTCTTCATCCCAGTTTTTCATAAACAAACCTTCCACCTCATAACCTTGCTGCATAAGGAGAAGGGCAGAAACGGACGAGTCGACGCCACCGGACATGCCGACGATCACTTTGCCGTTAGTGGAGGGCTCTACAGTGGTTGAGCCATTGCTGGTTGGCTGGGTATTGGATGACATCAGCATCCTCAGTAGGAAATAGTGTGCAAAAGGTGGTTTGCTAATAAGCGTTGTGCAATTGGGCGAGGATTATACACGATGGGGGGTGACGGCTTCGAGTGCTTCACTCGCGAATCACCGCCAGCGGATAACTCGTTCCGTTGAGCGCATCCTCAATACGTTTGAGCACTAGCGGGCTGCGTAGACGTGACTGGTGATCCAAGGCGCGTATTTGCTCAAGTGTGAGCCAGTGGGTGGCGAAAATATCGGGGTCAAGGGCGAGGTCGAGCTTATTGAGCGGCTCGGCAACAAAGCCGTGGCTATGAAATGTCTGCCCTGCGTCGCTATGAAATACATATAGGCCCAGATAACCGGTGAGCGATACCCGCCAGGCGGTCTCTTCCTGAACCTCGCGCAAAATCGCCGCGATGGGCCCTTCGCCGGGTTCGATATGCCCCGCGGGCTGGTTAAACACGCTCCGCGGGCCGCCGCGCTGCTCTTCTACTATTAAAAAGCGTTCACCCTGCTGGATTACGCAGGCTGCGGTGCTGCGAATATGGCTCATGAGGGTTTCCTACGTTTTGAAGTGGGGCGTGCTCGTTGATCTTTTTGCTGGGCTGTTCGCTGAGTTTTTCGCTGGCGCGGGGGCGTATTGGCGGCGCGGGGCGCATGCAAGGTTTCTTTGCGCCATTCGCCTGGGGCTAAGCCATCCAGCCGCCAGGGGCCAATTGCCACACGAATTAAGCGCAAAGTAGGAAAGCCGACGTGGGCCGTCATCCGGCGTACCTGGCGGTTACGGCCTTCGCTGATGGTGAGCTCCAGCCAGCTAGTCGACGGGTGGCGTTTGGGGTCGATGGCCGGTTGGCGTGGTGCAATCGTCGAGGGATCTATTCGACGCGCCTTGGCTGGCTGTGTTGGGCCATCTTTCAGGGTAACTCCCTGACGCAGCGCTTTAAGCGCTGCGTCATTAATATCGCCTTCCACCTGGGCCCAGTATATTTTTGGCTGCTTATGAGACGGGTGAGAAATGCGGTGAATCAACTCACCGTCATCGCTGAGCAGCAGCAGGCCTTCAGAGTCGTAATCAAGGCGTCCTGCGGCATAGACCCCAGGCACAGCAATGACATCCGCTAAGGTGGCACGCGCCTGTTTATCGGTAAATTGAGAGAGCATGCGGTAGGGTTTATGCAGTAGATATAAAGTGCTCATAATCTCTTTAGGGGGTTGGCCTTGATTTGTCGACAATCTCACATGTGATTAAAATGCAGCGCTGGTATACTTTTAACATCTGTTTCAACAACCAGCTCAACAGCTCGTTCAACCACCAGCTCAACGGCTGTTTTAGCGACTGTTTCAAAAACCGTCTCAACCACCAACGATTGATAATTGAGAAAGCCACACAACTAGAAAGTCAGGAAAAGCCCAATAAAACGGCCCCGCCTGCTTCGCGGCATGGTCTCTCGTTGTATAAGTCGCGTTGCTCAGGGTCTTTATAATCACAGCGATAGAAAAAAGAGGTTAACGCAAAATGTCTAAAACGCCGAAGATCATTTACACGCTCACCGACGAGGCGCCTGCGCTCGCAACATACTCTTTGCTACCGATTATTGATGCCTTCACAGACGCTGCTGGTATCGAAGTTGAAACCCGGGATATTTCCCTGGCGGCTCGCGTTCTGTCTTTATTCCCCGATTACTTGACTGAAGATCAGCGCATTGAGGATCACTTGGCTGAATTGGGTGCACTGGCCAAGGTTCCGGAAGCCAATATCATCAAGTTGCCGAATATCAGCGCTTCCATGCCGCAGCTTCGGGCAGTGATCAAGGAACTGCAAGAGCAGGGCTACCCGCTACCGGAATATCCTGACGAGCCAAGCAACGACGAAGAGAAAGATATCAAAGCGCGCTACGACAAAGTCAAAGGCAGCGCGGTTAACCCCGTATTGCGTGAAGGGAACTCTGACCGTCGTGCGCCGAAGGCCGTCAAAGAGTACGCGCGCAAATACCCTCACTCAATGGGTGAGTGGAGCCAGGCCTCGCGTAGCCACGTTTCCCATATGCATAAAGGCGATTTCTACGACGGTGAGAAGTCGATAACGCTGGATCGTGCACGCAATGTGAAGATGGAACTGACCACCAAGAGTGGCGAGACCAAGGTGCTCAAATCGAATATCCCGCTACTCGAAGGCGAGATCATCGACAGTATGTTCATGAGCAAAAAAGCCTTGTGTGAATTCTACGAGCGGGAAATAGAGGATGCGCGTGAATCTGGCGTCATGTTCTCGTTGCACGTCAAAGCGACAATGATGAAGGTCTCGCACCCGATTGTGTTTGGCCACTGTATCAAGATTTTTTACAAAGATGCCTTTGAGAAACACGGTGAATTGTTCAAAGAACTCGGTGTCGACGTCAATAATGGCATCGCCAATCTTTACGAAAAGATAGAGACGTTGTCAGAATCACAGCGTGATGAAATCATCAGTGATCTGCATGCCTGCCATGAAAAGCGCCCAGAGTTGGCGATGGTCGATTCAGCGCGTGGTATCACCAACTTCCACTCGCCCAGCGATGTGATTGTGGATGCTTCGATGCCGGCGATGATTCGTGCCGGGGGCAAGATGTACGGCGGCGACGGTCGTCTTAAGGACGTCAAGGCCGTTATGCCTGAGTCCACGTTCGCGCGAATTTATCAGGAAATGATCAATTTCTGTAAATGGCACGGTGCTTTTGATCCGGCGACGATGGGCACCGTACCCAACGTTGGCTTGATGGCGCAAAAAGCCGAAGAGTATGGCTCCCACGATAAGACCTTCGAGATTTCGGAAGACGGTGTGGCCGACATCATCGATCTGGATACGGGTGAAGTGCTGTTAACCCAAAACGTGGAGCAGGGCGATATCTGGCGGATGTGCCAAGTTAAAGATGCGCCGATTCGCGACTGGGTGAAGTTGGCGGTAGAGCGTTGCCGTGATTCGGGTATGCCGACGGTATTCTGGCTCGACCCTTACCGTCCCCATGAGAACGAGTTGATCAAAAAGGTCAAAACGTATCTCAAAGATCACGACACTGATGGGCTCGAAATCCATATCATGTCCCAGGTTCGGGCAATGCGTTACACGCTAGAGCGTGTGATTCGCGGTCTCGATACGATTTCGGTGACGGGCAATATCCTGCGCGACTATCTGACGGATTTGTTCCCGATTCTTGAGCTGGGCACCAGTGCCAAGATGCTCTCTATCGTTCCCCTGATGGATGGCGGCGGTCTGTTTGAAACCGGTGCTGGTGGTTCTGCGCCCAAGCACGTTCAGCAACTGCTGGAAGAGAATCACCTGCGCTGGGACAGCCTTGGCGAGTTCCTAGCGCTGGTAGCCTCTTTGGAGCACCTGGCTAAACGCTTTGGTAACGACCGTGCTAAGCTGCTGGCGAAAGCGCTGGATGAGGCAAACGGCAAGTTTCTCGAAAGCAACAAGTCGCCTTCACGCAAAGTGGGTGAGTTGGACAACCGAGGCAGCCATTTCTACCTAGCGCTATACTGGGCAGAAGCGTTGGCGGCTCAAGATCAAGACGCTGAACTAAAAACGCGTTTTGCTCGCCTGGTGGAAACGCTGAAAGCTAATGAAGCGACCATCATTGATGAGCTTAATAGCGTTCAAGGGCAACCCGTCGATCTTAAGGGCTATTACCACCCTAATGGCGAATTGGCTAGCCAAGTCATGCGCCCGAGCAAAACGCTCAACGAAGCGCTTGCTATGGTAGCCAACGGCTAGGGCTTTAAAAACAGGCACTTCATAAGCAGTCTGCGCAGCCACTGGGCGAAGCGCATGAGAATGCTGTGATATCCCTCGCCCACTGTAGTGGGCGAGGGTTTTTTGTCTTAATTAATATGTTAATTTTGTATTTTCCATGAACCCTTGCTGATCGGCAGCGTCTTAAAAGTAGACAACACTATTTATTAGACGCTTCCATCGGTCAGTGGCGAGACAACCAACCGTGCTGCTTATGCCTAACCTAGATAGTCCATGCTTGACCGTGCTACCCCTACATGCGGGGATGACACGGCCAAATATGCCCGATGAAGATGGTGATATAGCGGTTCAGTCAGCAGAACCGGCGCTGGCGCAACCGCCGCTTTATAAGGTGGTGCTTCACAATGACGACTACACGCCGATGGAGTTTGTTATTGAAGTGCTGCAAGATTTTTTCAATATGGACAGCGAGACGGCCGTTCAGGTTATGCTGGCCGTACATACCCAAGGAAAGGGCACCTGTGGCGTGTTTACGCGGGATATCGCGGAAACTAAAAGCTACCAGGTAAACGAATATGCCCGGGAGTGTGAGCACCCGTTGATAAGTGATATTGAGGCTGCCAATTAAAAGCGTTGAGAAATAATTGGTGGTGAGGCTTGCAACCGTGCCATTTGTACCCGATGTTGAGAGTGCCGGTCGATTAAACTGATCCGACGCAAGCCCTAGGTGGCGATACGCCCTAGGTAGTAGCGAAAAGGGGACTGCCATGCTGAGCAAAGAACTTGAAATGACCCTGAACACGGCCTTCACCGTGGCGCGTTCAAAGCGCCATGAGTTTATGACCGTTGAGCACCTGCTGCTAGCGTTGCTAGATAATGCCTCAGCGGTAGACGTACTGAAGGCCTGCGGGGCTAACCTCGATAAGCTGCGGTCCGATCTGCAGGATTTTATTAACTCGACTACGCCACTGATTCCAGAAGGCCAGGGTGATCGTGAGACCCAGCCCACGCTAGGTTTTCAGCGTGTTTTACAGCGGGCGGTCTTCCACGTTCAGTCATCTGGCAAAAGTGAAGTATCCGGCGCGAATGTGCTGGTAGCAATCTTCTCCGAGCAAGAAAGCCAGGCGGTTTACTTCCTTAAACAGCAGAGCGTTGCGCGGGTCGATGCGGTTAACTACATCGCCCACGGTATCTCCAAAGTGGCGGGTCACGGGCCGTCTCCCGCTCCCTCTTCATCCGAGAGTGAAGACGCGGAAGAAGGTGGTAATGAAGGCGCTGCGCATCCGCTCACGGGCTACGCTACTAACCTGAATGAACAGGCGCGGCTGGGCAAAATTGATCCTTTGATTGGCCGTGACCACGAGCTTGAGCGCGTGGTGCAAATTCTGGCTCGGCGGCGCAAGAATAACCCGCTGTTGGTCGGTGAAGCGGGCGTGGGTAAAACCGCGGTGGCCGAAGGCCTGGCAAAGCGTATCGTTGAAGAAGATGTTCCCGACGTTATTGCCGATGCGGTGGTCTATTCGCTGGATATGGGCGCGCTACTGGCCGGTACCAAGTACCGTGGCGACTTTGAAAAACGCCTCAAAAGCCTGCTGAGCGAGCTACGCAAGCAGCCTAACGCGGTGCTATTCATTGATGAGATCCACACGGTGATTGGCGCAGGCGCCGCCTCTGGCGGTGTGATGGATGCGTCTAACCTGCTCAAGCCACTGCTCTCTTCGGGCGAGCTGCGCTGCATTGGTTCGACCACGTTCCAAGAATTCCGCGGTATCTTCGAGAAAGATCGTGCCCTGGCGCGGCGCTTCCAGAAAGTGGATGTCATGGCGCCGTCGGTCGACGACACCATCAAAATCCTCAAAGGGTTGCGTTCACGCTTTGAAGAGCATCATGAGCTGAAGTACACCGATGGTGCGCTTGAGAGCGCCGCACGCTTGGCGGATCGCTATATTAACGACCGCTTCCTGCCCGATAAAGCGATTGATGTAATCGACGAAGCAGGTGCACACCAGCGTCTGTTGCCGCCGGAAGTGCGCGCTAAAATCATCGACGTCGAGCAAGTGGAAGCCGTGGTGGCCTCCATTGCGCGTATTCCGCCGAAGAGTGTTTCAAGCTCCGACCGCAAGCTGCTTGAGAAGCTGGATCGCGACCTGAAAATGCTGGTGTTCGGTCAAGACGAAGCAATTGATAGCCTTTCAGCGGCCATTAAGCTGTCGCGGGCAGGGCTTAAATCCCCCGATAAGCCCGTCGGTAGCTTCCTGTTTGCTGGCCCCACGGGGGTGGGTAAAACCGAAGTAGCCAAGCAG
The DNA here is from genome assembly GCF_018612805.1 of Halomonas sp. ISL-56. Taxonomy (NCBI): domain Bacteria; kingdom Pseudomonadati; phylum Pseudomonadota; class Gammaproteobacteria; order Oceanospirillales; family Halomonadaceae; genus Halomonas; species Halomonas sp. ISL-56. The sequence continues at coordinate 47,526 of NZ_JAGGRO010000008.1, forward strand.
CTTGCACATATTATGGGCATTGAGCTGGTGCGCTTTGATATGTCCGAGTACATGGAGCGTCACACCGTATCGCGCTTGATTGGTGCGCCTCCGGGCTACGTCGGTTACGACCAGGGTGGTCTGCTGACTGAAGCGGTGACCAAACAACCGCACTGCGTGCTGCTGTTGGATGAGATTGAGAAAGCGCACCCGGAAGTCTTTAACTTGCTGCTGCAGGTCATGGATCACGGACGTTTAACGGATAACAATGGCCGCGAAGCGGACTTCCGTCACGTTATCCTGATCATGACCTCCAACGCCGGTGCGGAGCAGGCGTCTCGCCGCTCGATTGGCTTCCAGCATCAAGACCATTCTACCGATGCCATGGAAGTGATCCGTCGCACCTTCTCGCCGGAGTTCCGCAACCGCCTGGATGGCATCATTCAGTTCCATGCGTTGCCGGTGTCGGTGGTACGCAATGTCGTCGACAAATTCTTGATTGAGCTGCAGGCACAACTGGATGAGAAGCGTGTTCAGTTGGATGTGGACGATATGGCGCGGGATTGGCTAGCCGATAAAGGCTACGATCCGGACATGGGCGCACGCCCGATGGCGCGCCTCATTCAAGAGAAGCTGAAGAAGCCACTGGCCGAGATGATTCTGTTTGGCGAATTGGCTGATCAGGGCGGTATTGTTCATGTCAGCCTGGAAGAGGGCGAGTTGCACCTTTCCACTGAGACTGAAATGGCAGATGCGCCCTGAAAAGGGCGCTAAGCCGCATTAAAGCCCATCATTTATGTTGTACCCATAAAAACGCAGCGCCCTGTCTTTGACGGGGCGTTGTCGTTCTTAGTCAGCCGTCATTCAACAAACTGAGGGCTTAGCGCGAACGGTAGACGATACGGCCTTTGGACAGATCGTACGGTGTCAGCTCTACTTTTACCTTGTCACCAGTCAGAATGCGGATATAGTTTTTACGCATTTTGCCAGAGATGTGAGCGGTAACAACGTGACCGTTTTCCAGCTCAACCCGAAACATGGTGTTCGGAAGGGTATCGACGATAACGCCTTCCATTTCAATATGATCTTCGCGTGCCATATAGGCATGTCCTCACTGATGAGTTAGTAATGTAATAATCGGTCAGAATTTGAGTGCCGCTAGGTGGGCGCTCAAGAAACAGCGCTATATTGTGCCGTAAGCCCGCCGTCAAGGCAAAAAAGCTGGCGTGTTTAGCGAATTAATGGCCGCCAATGTCGCCCGTCGAGTATTTCCAAAGGCGCAAAAGCCTGCTTGTAACGCATCTTACGGCACTCTTCGATCCAATACCCTAAATAAAGGTGTGGCAGCGCTTTTTCTCGGCTGAGTTCAATGAGCTGGAGAATAGCAAAGGTGCCTAGCGAGCGCTTGTCCAGGGCTTCGCTCACGGCAAAGAAGGTGTAAATTGCCGAGAGACCGTGCTCTAACTGGTCAAAAGCAGCTACCCCGACCAATTCGTCGTCAAGGTACATCTCCATCAGATGGGCATAGGGCTCATCAAGGGTGAGGAAGGTGCGATACTGCTCGCGGCTGGGCGGATACATATCGCCGTCGGCATGGCGCTGGCGAATATAGTTAGCGTAAAGCGAGTAGTGGCTTGAGGCAAAATGAGCGGGCATGACGCGCACGCTAACATCGGCGTTGCGGCGCCAAATTTTGCGTTGTGTGCGGTTGGCCGCAAACTGTTCAACCGGAATGCGCACCGAGCGGCAGGCGTTGCACCCCTCACAGTGAGGGCGGTATAAATGGCGCCCGCTGCGACGAAACCCTAACAGCGCCAGCGAGTCATAGACACCTGGGACTGGCGACTCCTGAGGGTCGAGAAATAGTGTCGTCGCCTCTCTGCCGGGTAAATAGCTACAGGCATGTGGCACGGTAAGGAAGAAGCGCAAATCCCGCACCGGTCGACGCGGAGTATTACTGCTCACGGCTTGCCTCCTTGTTGCAAAAAAGGGTTGAAACAGAATGAGTTCATCACTATGCACTATCCTCGTTGGCAATCGCATGCAGCCACAGCGATGCGGGAACAGTGGGTGTCTCAGTGGTTGATGAAGTGAGCTTAAACGCCTTATCGGGCAACCAGTTTTTAAGATAGTTGATGAATGCCTCGCGGGCGACTGTAATAGCGCCCAGGCTCGCCAGGTGGGGCGTATGCATTTGGCAGTCGATGAGTTTGCCACCGTGCTCGCGCATGGCCCTGGCAAGGTGGGCCAGCGCCACCTTCGAGGCATCTGGGGCATGGGAGAACATCGACTCGCCGAAAAACACTGGGCCCATGGCGATGCCATATAGCCCGCCCACTAATTGGCCGTTTTGATGGACTTCAATACTATGGGCAATGCCCATGGCATGCAGCAGGCTGTAGGCGTCGCACATGTCGTCGGTGATCCAGGTGCCGGTCTCTTCGCCGCGTGGGGCGGCGCAGGCTTGAATCACCTGGTCGAAGTGTTGATCCAGGCTGACATGGAAGCCACCATGGCGTAATCGTTTGGTTAGGCTACGACGCTGCTTAAATTGCTCCGGTAGGAGTATCATGCGCGGGTCTGGGCTCCACCACAGAATGGGGTCGTCTTCGCTGAACCAGGGGAATATGCCCTGCCGATAGGCTTCTACCAGCCAGGCGGGGGAGAGTTCACCGCCGGCGGCTAGCAGGCCATTGGGCCTGGCTAGTGCGCTATGGGTAGCTGGAAATGTAGGATGTGGCGAGGAAAGCCAAGGTAGCATTACTTGCTCCTGTTGCAGCGTGCTCTGTGACGGCGGAAGGATGCTCGGTATCATGCAAACTCGCAAGTGGATTAAAGACGCCATTGAGGTGTAAAGGGAGAGTCGCTTGAAAGTGAATAAAGCAGTCAACAAGCGAACGCAGCGTAGCGCGCGTCAAACACCATCATCGGCTTCTTCTGCGCGTGTTAACGCTGCAAAGGATAAGGCTCGTCGTTTTGGCCTGCGCTTACAAGGCTCCGTACGCGAAGGCGTAGTAGTGATACTGCTTGCGCTGTGTGTGTTTTTATTATTAGCGCTATTTAGCTACCAGCCGTCTGATCCAGGCTGGTCGTATCAGGGCCCGGAAACCGATGTTCGTAACTGGATGGGGCAAGTTGGCGCCTGGCTAGCCGATGTCCTTTATTCACTGCTTGGCGCCAGTGCGCTGTGGTGGCCGGGTATGTTTGGCTTTGCCGCGTGGTGGCTGATTCGCTCGCGCCAAGTCCGTTTTGAGCTCGACCCGGTGGCGATTGCCGTGCACGCGGGTGGTTTGGTGCTGCTTATTTTTGGTACCACCATGCTGGGTGCGCTACACTTTTATCACCCTGAAAGCATGTTGCCCTACGCCTCTGGCGGTATTTTGGGCGAAGGCTTGGTCGGCGCACTTCGACCGCTGGTAAGCAGTGGTGGCGTGGGACTAATCGCCGCGGCGTTAATTTTAAGCGGCTTTCCGCTGTTTAGCGGTATGTCATGGCTGCAGGTGGCCGATGAGCTCGGCAAGCGGATATGTCGCTTGGGCGGATGGTTGTCGGCACGTCGGCAAGCGCGGCGTATGCGCGCTGCGCAGCGTGCAGCTGCGAAAGCCACCAAGCCAGCGCCGAAGCCTGAAGTTAAGCCCCAAGTAGCGCCTGAAGTTAAGCCCCAAGTAGCACCTGAAGTTGAGTCCCAAATAGCACCTCCAGTTAAGCCTGAAACGGTGCCCGCAGAGATGAAGCCCGCGGCGGAGCCGGTAGGCAAGAGCTCTGGTGGTCGCGAGCGGCGAGAGCCGGGCTTCTCCATACCGCTTTCTAGCAGTACTTCAGAGAGCAGCGAGACCACGGATACCTCGATTCCCTGGGAAGCTGCGGCGTTTTCAAGCAATAAGCACGTGCCTGCTAAAGCCCCGGCGCCTACCCCATCTATATCTACTGCGGAGCCCCCGGTCACAGCGCCTGAGACAGTGCGGACAGTGTCTCCAGCGGATAAAGCGGTGGAAGCAACAGAGAGAGAGCCGCTTTCAGCGCCGCGAGAAAACGCCTTTGTGCGGCCTGAGACGCCGGCAACAGCGCCCCAGCCAGTTGATGAGCCCAAGGAAGCCGACGCCTCCTTCCCGCTGCGTGCGACTCGTCAAGAAGAGCCATCAGCGCCTGCTGCAAGTAACTTCTTCGTCAACGACGAAGCACCCGCTGATAAAGAGCGTGTTCCGGCAGCGCCTGTTGAACGCCGCAGCGAGCCGTCACTGAACGCTGAGCCGCCACCTCGTATCAGCGAACCTGAACCATCTGAATCCGTGCCTGAACCTGAGCCCGAACCCGCACGTAAACCTGAACGTGTCGCTGAGGTTGTTCCAGAGCCTGTCTGGGATGACGAAGAATTGGACGCTGAGGAAATAGACAGCGCGCCGCCCACGCCAGCCCCAGCGGCGCGTCAGGAACCCACTTTCTCGCCTGATGAGAGCATGCCGCAAGCGGATGAAGGCCCTGCACTGTGGACTGTGGAGCATTTGCAGAGTCAGCGGCCCGCCTTTGAAACGCTGGATGAACCCGAAGGCGATGTGCCGAGCCTACAGCTGCTGACGCCAGCAGAGCCGTATCAGCCTAATTATACTGATGAGCAGTTGGCTGATATGGCCGAATTACTTGAAGTACGGCTGCGCGAGTATGGCGTAAAGGCAGAAGTAGTGGATACCTGGCCTGGCCCGGTGATCACGCGCTTTGAGATCAAGCCCGCCGCGGGCGTCAAAGTGTCTAAAATCAGTAACCTTTCAAAAGACTTGGCGCGCTCACTGATGGTGAAAAGTGTGCGCGTGGTCGAGGTTATTCCAGGGCGCCCCACGGTGGGGATTGAAATTCCTAACCCCAACCGCGCCATGATCCGCCTGCGCGAAGTTATCGACTCCGACCGTTACCAGCAGGAGACGTCACCGCTGACCATGGCGCTTGGTCAGGATATTGGCGGCAGCCCTGTAGTCGCCAACCTGGGTAAGATGCCGCACTTGTTAGTAGCTGGTACTACCGGGTCGGGTAAATCGGTGGGCGTTAACGCCATGTTGATCTCGATGCTGCTCAAAGCCAAGCCGAGTGAGCTAAAGCTCATCATGGTCGACCCGAAAATGCTCGAGCTGTCAGTGTATGACGGCATTCCCCACCTGCTGGCACCCGTGGTTACCGATATGAAAGAGGCGGCCAACAGCCTGCGCTGGTGTGTTGCCGAAATGGAGCGTCGCTACAAGCTGATGGCAGCCATGGGAGTGCGCAACATCGCGGGCTTCAATGGCCGTTTGGATGAAGCGGAGCGCGCCGGTGCTCAAGTGGCCGACCCGCTCTGGGAACCGCAGCCCTGGGAAGTGCATCAACCTCATCCAGTGTTGGAAAAACTGCCCTATATCGTCGTGGTCATCGACGAGTTTGCCGATATGTTTATGATCGTCGGCAAAAAGGTCGAAGAGCTGATTGCCCGCCTAGCGCAAAAGGCGCGTGCCGCGGGTATTCATTTGATTTTGGCGACCCAGCGCCCTTCGGTGGACGTGGTTACGGGCTTGATTAAAGCCAACATTCCTTCGCGGATGGCATTTCAGGTCTCATCGCGGATCGATTCGCGCACTATTCTTGACCAGGGTGGTGCTGAAAGCCTGCTGGGCCATGGTGACATGCTCTATCTGCCCGCAGGTTCTGGGCCACCTAACCGCATCCACGGTGCCTTTGTGGATGATGACGAAGTACACCGGGTGGTCGATGACTGGAAGCGCCGCGGCGCGCCTGAATATATCGAAGAGATTCTTTCTGGTGGTGTATCCGCCGATGCTTTAACCGGCCTTGAGGCCGAAGGAAGCGATGGTGACGATGCGGAACAAGACGCGCTCTACGATGAAGCTGTGCAGTTTGTCACCGAAACGCGCAAAGCCTCGATTTCTGCGGTGCAGCGGCGCTTTAAAATTGGTTACAACCGGGCCGCTCGCTTGGTTGAGGCCATGGAGGGCGCTGGCGTGGTGACGTCCATGGGTTCCAACGGGGCGCGGGAAGTTCTGGCGCCGCCGCCGGTGGGCCACTAACCGTTTGCTATCAGGCGCAATTATGCAATAAGCGTGAAAGTAACGTCGTAGGTGAAACCCCACGGCGTTTTTCACGTCTGATTGTTACGTTTCCGAGTGAGGCATGAGCGGTTACACCGGCCTCAGTTATTTTTAAAAAGCTTCGTTATTTAGCAACGGTTATTTGGCAACGGTTGCCTAGGGAGATCATATGCGCGATACGCAAACAAAACGTCAGTCATCAATAGGTGCGCCACAACTGGCATTTGCGGCCAGCGCGTTGGGGTTAACATTTGGTGCTCCCGCTTGGGCGGATGATGCTGCCGAACGTTTGACCGAGCGGCTGGATCCGCTTGAGCGCTATCAAGCGGCCTTTGAACAGCAGATTCTTGATGGCAGCGGCGAAAGAATGCAAAGCGCGCGCGGTGAGATGTGGTTATCGCGCCCTGGCATGCTGCGTTGGGAAGTGGAGGCGCCGTACTCTCAAACCGTAGTGTCCGACGGTGAAGATGTGTATATGTACGACCCGGATCTTGAACAGGTCACCGTTCAAGAGATGGATGATCGAGTAACCCACACCCCCGCGTTATTGCTGTCGGGAAGTTCAAACGATTTAACCGAGAGCTATGAGGTGTTCTACGAGCAGGACGGGGGAGAAGATGTCTTTACCCTGGTGCCCATCTCTGCCGATACGCTGTTTGAAGAGTTGAGCATGGTGTTTGAAGGTGAAACGTTAACCGAGCTGTGGATGATGGACAGCACCGGTCAGCGCACTTCGATTACATTTAGCAACATTACTCTCAATGGCGATATCGCCCCGGACATGTTTGATTTTGAGATTCCCGAAGGCACCGATGTTATTCGTGAAGAACTTTAGGAGTGAGTAGTGAGTAGTGAGTAGTGCGTTGTGAGGGGGTGAAGTGCCCCCGATTTAGCAGACTGCTGCTGGTTTAACCATCAGGCGCCTTAGGGCGCCTGATCTGCTTCCTGGTCAAGGTTTTCCCGCCACGCCATGATTTCCCCAAAGCGCTTCTCCTGGCCGATGGCGCTCGGCTTAAAAAAGTCGGCTTTAGGCAGCTCTTCAGGCCAGCAGTCGTGGGCGCTGCCCGCCGGGTAGCCGTTTGGCTCATTGTGGGCATAGCGGTAGCCCTCACCGTGGCCTAGCTGTTCCATCAACTTGGTCGGCGCGTTGCGCAGGTAGGTGGGTACTTCCACCTTGGGTTGTTGACGCACGTACTGTTTAGCTTCACTCCAGGCGCGGTCGATGCGGTTGCTTTTGGGCGCCACTGCCAAATGAATCGCCGCATGGGCAATCGCCCGCTGGCCTTCGTAATCCCCCAAGCGTAAGTAAGCATCCCAGGCCGCAATCACCAGCGGTAGCGCGCGGGGGTCGGCGTTGCCGACATCTTCTGAGGCAATGGCGGTTAGCCTGCGCACCACGTCCAGGGGGTCGCCGCCGCCCTGCATAAAGCGCGCCATATATAGCAGAGCGGCATTGGGGCGCGAAGAACGTATCGACTTATGAATCGCCGAAAGCAGGTCGTAATAGGCATCGCCCTGTTTATCGAAGGCGCTGGCCTGATGGCCGATGACATCGGCGAGTACCTCTTTATGCAGCACTTCGCGGCCCGATTCCTGAGTAGCGAAATCGCAAGCGGTCTCCAAAAGCCCTAACGCTCGCCGGGCGTCGCCTGCGCTGGCGTGGGCCAAGGCGGCTAACACCTCTTCATCAACTTGGATATCTCGCTTGCCCAGCCCCCGCTCAACGTCGTTGAGGGCTTGGCGCATCACCGTGATCAGTTCCTCCTGAGTGAGGGATTTCAGCACGTAAACCCGCGCGCGGGAAAGTAGCGCCGAATTGACTTCGAAGGAGGGGTTTTCGGTGGTGGCACCAATCAGCGTCAGCAGGCCCGACTCGACATGAGGCAGTAGGGCGTCCTGCTGGCTCTTGTTGAGGCGATGAATCTCATCTAGAAAGAGAATAACCGTGGATGACATTTGCTGGGCGCGCTCCACCACGGCGCGAATCTCTTTCACCCCAGCCATTACCGCGCTGAGCTGCTCCAGATGCGCTTGGGAAGCCCTGGCCAATAGTTCTGCCAGCGTGGTTTTGCCAACGCCTGGTGGCCCCCATAGAATCATTGAGCGCACGACGCCGGATTCCGCCATGCGGCGCAGGGGTTTATCTGGCCCCACCAGCGCCTGCTGACCCACGTAATCATTTAACTGGCGTGGGCGCATACGAAAGGCTAACGGGGCGTCGTCGGCAGGTGTTGCCTGGGCGCTATCAAAAAGATCCATGTAAGCTTCCGTTATAAATCAGTACGTTGAGCAACAAATCACCAACAAGTGTGAGTGGTAAACTGCGTCTTGGCGAACTACCTTTGGCGTAACCTATCAGAAAGATACACTTGCTAGGATAGCGCTAGAGGGGCATTGTTTATGATAACCCCCTACAGTTACGACACGTTCAGGTTACGATATGTTTTAGCGACAAAACATGCTTGTTACCACGCGCTTATGATCGCATACCGTCAATCACCAAGGCTTCGACGGTAGGCATGACACAATAAAAGGAGACGGTTCGATGTTAAACCAACTGCGTCTAGATCATGCCAATATGGCGAGATTACTCCATGTGCTGCAGCTCAAGCATAAGACCCTTGCCCAGGGGGAAAGGCCCAACTTCCAGCTTATGCGCGAGGTGGTCGACTACATTTTGTCCTATATGGATGGATTTGCAGCCCCCCTAGAGCGCGTTTGCGTAGAGCGATTACAAACCCAAGCTCCAGAGCACATTGCCCTTACCGAGCAGATGGCCAATGACTACCGTGAGTTAAAGCCGCGTTTGCAGCGCCTCTCCAACGATATTGACATGGTGTTAATGGATAACATCATGCCGATGGATCGTTTTGCCGACGACTTGAAAAATTATTTGGAAGCGCATCGTGCCTATCTGCGTCACGAACGCGAGGGACTGTTTCCGCTGATTGACGAGCATTTTAGCCAGGAAGATATGGAAGAACTTCGTCAGGCGCTCCCTGAAGGTGCAGAGAAAGAGCTAGAACGCCTACAGGAAGCTTATCCTGAACTTTACGCTGAACTGCGTGGGGCCGACGTGCCCGCGGTATAGCACTAACGAACAACTGGCCCTAACGATCATCGATATAATGACGGAGCATGCTAAAATAGCTGCTCCGTTTTTTTTCAGGCAGCGTCATGAAAAGCAGAGCCATGAAAGGCCCCGTGTTAATTTTTGATTCCGGTGTCGGCGGCCTGTCGGTGGCGCAGTCGCTGCGCCAACACTACCCTGATGCTGCCCTGTGCTATGCCTGCGACAACGCTTGGTTGCCCTATGGACTGCGCGAAGACGCAGCCCTGACTGACCGCATTGTGGCGGTGTGTCGTGCCGCGGTGGAAGCATGTCAGCCGAGTGTTTTGGTCGTCGCCTGCAATACCGCGAGTACCCTGGCATTGGAAAATTTGCGTGAGCAGTTAGCAATTCCTGTCGTGGGCACCGTGCCCGCTATCAAACCTGCCGCAGCGATTAGCCAGACACGCCATATTGGACTGCTTGCCACCAAAGCCACGGTAGGGCGGCCTTATACCCAGCACTTAATTGATAGCTTTGCCAGCGATTGTGTCATTACTCGCGTTGCCGCCGATGCCTTGGTCGTCGAAGCGGAAGCATACCTGGCAGGTATTACGCCCGATACTGACCGAATACAGGCGGCGCTGGTGCCTTTATGGAACGCCGCTGCACCTCCATCGTCTGCGCATTTTTTATCTTCTGGTCATCAGGCGCTGGATGCCCCAGAGCTAGATACCGTCGTACTGGGCTGCACGCATTTTCCGCTGCTAATGCCTTGGCTGTCACAGCTTGCCCCCGTGCCGCTTCATTGGGTCGATTCCGGCGACGCGATTGCCCGCCGGGTTGCGCAAGTGATTGATCAGCTCTACAGCGAGCAACAGGATGGTCGCTGCTTTACGACAGCGCCCGCTGCTGACCTGACTGCAGGTTTAGCTCGCTATGGGTTTAAGGCCTCCCAATTGCTTAACGTGGGCTACTGAAGACTATTTACCACTCTTAATGCTGATCGAATTATTCAAAGGAGCAGCTTTGGCTATCCCCGTTGTAGAACCTGAACGCTACGCTGAGCAGCTAGCCGCCAAACGCGACTACCTGGAAAGTACTTTTGCCGCTTTTCAGCCACCGGCGCTTGAGGTGTTTGAATCGCCGCCGGACTACTATCGTCAGCGCTGCGAGTTTCGCATATGGCACGAAAAGGGCGACCTTTTCTACGCTATGTTTGAAGTAGATCCTGAGAATCCGAAGAACAAGCGGGTGATTCGGTTAGATCAGTACGCAGTCGCCAGTGAACGAATCAATCAGCTAATGCCGCAGCTACGTGAAGCTTGCCTTAAATCTAATGAACTGCGCCGAAAGCTGTTTCAAGTCGAGTTTTTAACCACCCTTTCAGGTGAGGCGCTGGTCACGCTGATTTACCACCGCCCGTTAGGGGAGGAGTGGGAGCATGAGGCCCGCGCGCTGGAGGTTGAATTAGGCATCATGATTATTGGCCGCTCCCGCAAGCAGCGTCTTGTGTTGACCCAAGATCATGTCTGGGAACGACTGGAGGTGGATGGCCGAACGCTGCTCTACCAGCAGGTAGAAAACAGCTTCACCCAGCCCAATGCGCATATTTGCCAAAAAATGCTTAGCTGGGCGCGAGAGGTTACGAGTGACCAGCAAGAGAAGGATGTAAAGAAAGACCTGGTCGAGCTTTACTGCGGTAACGGCAATTTTACCATTGCCCTGGCGGATAACTTCCGCCGCGTGCTGGCCACAGAAATTTCCCGCACGTCGGTGGCCAGTGCTAACGTCAACCTGGAAGCCAATGGGGTAACCAACGCACAGATTGGTCGCATGTCAGCCGAAGAATTTTCGCTGGCGTTGAAGGGAGAAAAAGCCGGACGTCGCGTGGCGGAAATGGCGCTGGAAGAGTACGATTTTTCCACCGTGCTGGTCGATCCACCGCGTGCTGGTTTAGACGTGCAGAGCTGCGAACAACTTAGCGAGTACGCCCAGATCGTCTATATTTCATGCAACCCAGCCACGTTAGCTGAAAACATGGCGATACTGACCCACTCCCATCGGATAGAGCGCTTTGCGCTGTTTGACCAGTTTCCGTTTACCGACCACTGTGAGTGTGGGGTACTGTTAAAGCGGCGCATGGATTAATAAGTATCCGACCTAATGCGTAAACGGTATGCGTCATGAACAACACGTCAGATGATTAGGGAGGCGACGATAGGTAGCGTAAGCTAGCCGGTATGTTGGCCTAAAGGCCTATTGTCCTTCGTTTTTTGGCCGTTTAATGGCCTAGGCAGTCGAGGTGATGGATGCACTACGTTGCGATTGAAGAGAGTCGGCAAGATCTTTTGAAGCAGCTCCAGGAGCGGCTACACGCGCGGTTAGACCCCGCTCGAGCAGCCACTGTGAGCGCCTTTGCTCGGCACTTTTATGCCACCGTGCCGGTGGAAGACCTAGTGGATCGTCGCCTGGACGATCTGTATGGCGCAACGCTGTCGATCTGGCAGTTTTTGCAGCACCACGATCCACAAAGCCCCAAGGTACGGGTATTTAACCCTGATTTTGAAGAGCATGGCTGGCAGTCGACGCATACCTTTGTCGCCGTTCTGCATGAAGATATGCCATTTTTGGTCGATTCGGTTCGCATTGAGCTCAACCGCCGCGGCTTGACGGTGCATGCGATACAAAACGCCGTGCTGGCGGTTGCCCGTGATGAGCGCCACCACTTACAAGCGCTGGCCTCGCCCCGGGCAGAAAACGCGCCTGAAGCGCGCGAGTCTCTCATTGTGATTGAGGTAGACCGGCACACTGACGTGGCATTGCTTGAGAAGATCGAAAGCAATCTCAATGACGTGCTTCGCGATGTTCGCACTGCTGTTGGCGACTTCGATGCCATGTGCACGCAAATTACTGCGTCGATTCAAGAGCTTGAGAAAAACTGCCCACCCCAGATCGACCCTGACGACCACGAAGAGGCGATTGCCTTTTTAGAGTGGATGCTCAAAGATAACTTCACTTTCCTGGGCTACGACGAGTACCTGCTGGAAGGCAGCGAGCTACAGCGTGACGCGGATAGCGTGCTGGGCGTATTCCGCCTGGATCAGCCGCGCTACTGCGAGCGCATTCGCACCGAAGAGGGTGTGGATGAGCACAATGATTATGTGCTGGTGCCTCAGCTACTGTCGTTTGCCAAAAGCGCCCATCACTCTCGAGTGCATCGGCCGACATATCCCGATTACATCACCGTTGACCGTTATGACGACGACGGCAATGTAATTGGCGAGCGGCGCTTCTTTGGTCTGTTCACCTCTACGGTGTATAACGAGTCGCCGCGCAATATTCCGCTGCTGCGCCGCAAGCTGAAAGCCGTCATGGATATCGCTGGGTTTAATCCCCAGGGCCATAATGGTAAGCAGCTACTCCAGGTATTGGAAGTTTATCCCCGCGATGACCTGTTCCAGATCGATACCGAGTCACTGGCGAGTACGGCGCTGGGTATTCTCAATATTCGCGAGCGCCGCCAAGTGCGGCTGTTTATCCGCGCTGATATCAGCGGCAAGTTCTACTCCTGTCTGGTCTTTGTACCCCGCGACGTGTTCTCCACAGATCTGCGTCAGCGGATTCAAAACGTGCTGTGCGATGAGTTAGATGCCCACTTTGGTGACTTCAACACCTATTTATCCGAATCGGTGTTGGCGCGTATTCAGTTAATTCTGCGCTTTAACGGCGACGCCCCCAGCGACTACGACCTTAAACGGTTGGAGAGCAAAGTGTCACGGCTGGCGCGCAGTTGGCGCGACGAGCTGCAGAACGCGATGATCGAAGGTTTCGGTGAAGAGCGCGCTAATCTGCTGATGGATCAGTTCCGTGAGGCCTTTTCAGCCAGCTATCGGGAAGATTTTTCCGCGCGTACTGCGGTGTTTGATGTTCAGCACCTGCTAACGTTGGACAACGGCGACGATTTATCGCTGTCGCTCTACCGTCCGCTGGAAGAGCAAGGCGGCGGCGTTAACCTGAAGCTGTTCCACCGTGGCACGCAAATTCCGCTATCTGACGTGCTGCCGATGATGGAAAATCTCGGCCTGCGCGTGATCGGCGAGCGCCCCTACGATATTAACGCGCCTGAACAGCGCTACTGGATTCACGACTTTGAGCTAGAGCATAGCGGTGCGGATGTCAGTCTGGGCGATATGCGCGATGTCTTTACTGAAGCCTTTAAGCGCATCTGGACTGGCGAAGCCGACAACGATGCCTTTAACCGCCTGATTATCGGCGCGGGGCTGGATTGGCGCGAAGTGGCGATGCTGCGTGGCTACGCTCGGTATCTAAAACAGATCCGCTTCGGTATGTCTCAGGATTATATTGCGGCCACGCTAGCCAACTATCCGGCCATCACCCGTGAGCTGGTTGAGCTATTCAGGCTGCGTTTTGATCCTGAGCAGCAGAGCCACGCTACTGACGAGTGCATTGCGAGCTTGAATGAGCGCTTGGAAGGAGTGGCCAGCCTTAACGACGACCAGCTGCTGCGCCGCTTTATGGAGCTGATCCTCGCCACCCTGCGTACCAACTACTACCAGCTTGCCGAAGGTGGGCGCTTTAAAGACTACATCGCCTATAAGCTTGAGCCTTCCAAAGTCACCGGTATGCCCAAGCCGCGACCGATGTTTGAAATTTTTGTCTGCTCGCCGCGGGTGGAAGGTGTTCACCTGCGTGGTGGCAAAGTGGCCCGCGGCGGTCTGCGCTGGTCGGATCGCTTTGAAGATTACCGCACCGAAGTGCTAGGGCTGGTAAAAGCGCAGCAGGTCAAGAACGCCGTTATCGTGCCGGTTGGCGCGAAAGGCGGTTTTGTGTGCAAACGCATGCCGGAAAATGCCAGCCGCGATGTCGTTCAGAAAGAGGGCATTGCCTGCTACCAAATCTTTATCCGTGCGCTGCTGGATGTTACTGACAATCTGGTGGGGGGCGATGTTGTGCCGCCGGAAAACGTTGTCCGCCACGATGAGGACGACGCTTATCTGGTAGTAGCCGCCGACAAAGGCACCGCTACGTTCTCGGATATCGCCAACGAAATTTCCATCGAGTATGGCCACTGGCTAGGGGATGCCTTTGCCTCTGGCGGTGCCAACGGCTACGACCACAAGAAAATGGGTATCACCGCTCGCGGTGCCTGGGAGTCGGTTAAGCGCCACTTCAAAAATCTTGATCTCGACACCCAGCGCGACCTGTTTAGTGTGGTGGGGATCGGCGATATGGCCGGGGATGTGTTTGGTAACGGCATGCTGCTCTCCGACAAGATTCAACTGGTGGGTGCTTTCAACCATCTGCATATCTTTGTTGACCCCAACCCGGACGCCGAGGCGTCGTTTGCTGAGCGCAAACGGCTGTTCGAACTGCCGCGTTCCAGTTGGGAAGACTACAGTCAGGAGCTGATCTCCGCCGGTGGCGGCATCTTTAACCGTAGCGCCAAATCGATAAACATCACGCCGGAGATGCAGCAGGTATTTGGTATTGAGGAAGAGCGCCTGTCGCCCAATGAGCTGATCCGCGCCATGCTCAAATCCAAGGTGGATTTGATCTGGAACGGCGGTATCGGTACCTACGTGAAGGGCTCTGATGAAACTGACGCTGATGTAGGCGATAAAGCTAACGACACGCTGCGCATTAACGGTAATGACTTAAACTGTCGTGTGGTGGGTGAAGGCGGTAACCTCGGTTTGACCCAGCGCGGGCGTATGGAAGCCGCTGCCAAGGGCGTGCGCGTTTATACCGACTTTATTGATAACGCGGGAGGGGTGAACTGCTCCGACCACGAGGTCAATATCAAAATCCTGATCGATGAAGTGGTCAAACGTGGCGATATGACCGACAAGCAGCGCAATGAACTGCTGGCGGACATGACTGATGAGGTGGGTGATCTGGTGATCCTGGATAACTACCGCCAGAGTCAGGCACTCGATCTTTCGGCGATTCTCTCCGATTATTCGATGGGCCCTTACCGCCGTTTTATCAGCGAACTGGAAGCTGCAGGACAAATTGATCGCGAGCTGGAGTTCCTGCCCACTGATGAGGTGCTAAAAGAGCGCACCAGTAACGGCCAGGGGATGCGCCTGCCCGAGCTTTCGGTGCTGATCTCCTACGCCAAGAGCACCTTGAAGGGCGACTTGATCACCTCTGAAGTGCCGGATGATCATTACATTCATCGTCATTTAGAGCGGCTGTTCCCATCAGTGCTGGTTGAGCGCTTTAAAGACGAGATGTACGAGCACCGTCTTAAGCGTGAAATCGTCGCCACCCAGGTTGCCAACGATCTGGTTGATCACATGGGTATCGTCTTTGTCCGTCGCCTGATGGACTCCACCGGCGCAGGACGTGCGGATATAGCGCGAGCCTACATTGTGGCCCGTGATAGCTTCAACTTGCCTGGCCTGTGGGCGCAAATTGAAGCCCTCGATAATCAGGTACCCAACCGCATTCAGTACTCGATGATGCTCGATTTGATGCGCTTGATCCGCCGTGCTACGCGCTGGTTTGTGCGCCAGCACTTGGGGCTCTCGACCCAGGACACCATTGAGTACTTTGCGCCCCGCCTAGCGCAGTTGCAGGAAGGTATTGGTGAGCTGCTCAGCGGTGAAGAGCTTAGCGCTTGGAATAACCGCCGTGACGAGCTGTTGGAAGCAGGTGTGCCCGAGGCTTTGGCATCTACCGTGGCGGCGTCATCAAGCCTGTACGCTGGGCTAGGCATTATCCAGGCGGCGCGCCTGACCAATGAAAAACCGCAGCGGGTGGCGGAAGTGTTGTATGAAATTGGCAGTCGCCTGGAGCTACCGTGGATGATTCAGCAGGTAACCCAGCTGGAAGTACGCGACGCCTGGCAGGCCCAAGCGCGGGAAACCTTCCGCGACGACATCGAGCGTCAGCAGCTTGCGCTGACCACCAGCGTACTGAAGCTCGACGCGGGAAGTCGCGATACCCCGGAGCGGGTGGCGCAGTGGCTGGATCAGCACGCTGACCTGCACCGCCGCTGGTGCCGTCTTATCGAAGAGGTACGTGGTGGCAGTGAAGTTGGCTTTGCGCTCTTCGCCGTTGCGGTACGTGAGCTGGTAGATCTTGCCGAGAGCGATAGCGAAGCGTAAGCGCTTTTCTAGCAGTAGTGTCACCAACACCGCGCCTCGAGTTTCTCGGGGCGCGGTGTTTTTGTTTGTGATTAGCTTTTCTGCACATCGCCTTTCTGCGAATAGCGGGGGCTTTGCGCTATACTGTGCGCCGCTCGCTAAGCCATCCGTTAAGTTGCCCTGGAGAGACGCCCATAATGTACAACCTCGCTCGCTCGCTGTTCTTCTGCGTTGATCCAGAAACGTCCCACGGTATGGCGCTGGGCGCGCTAGATACACTCCATCGCGTGGGAGGTGTCTCGAGGCTATTTGGCCAGCCGGTCAATGATCCTGTCGAGCTGATGGGGCTGCGGTTTGCCAATCGCATTGGACTCGCCGCCGGGTTGGATAAGAACGCCGACCACCTGGATGCGCTTGGCTCGCTGGGTTTTGGCTTTGTTGAAGTGGGCACCGTCACGCCTAAGCCGCAGCCAGGCAACCCTAAACCCCGGCTGTTTCGCTTAGCGCAGCATGAGGCGATCATCAATCGCTTTGGTTTTAACAACAAAGGGGTGGCGCATCTGATTCAGCAGGTTAAACAGCGCCACTACAGCGGCATAGTGGGCATCAATATCGGTAAGAATCTGACGACTTCGGTAGAGCATGCACTGGATGATTACCTGGTGTGTTTAGACGCGGTGCACCCTTGCGCGGACTACATTACCGTTAATGTCTCGTCTCCGAATACCCCTGGGCTGCGCAGCCTACAGTTTGGTGAGCAACTGGATGCGCTATTGGGGCCGATTCGAGCGCGAGCCATGGAGCTCAATGCCCTGGCGGGCCGCAACGTGCCGCTGCTGATTAAAATCGCCCCGGATATGAGCGCTGAAGAGGTAGCGCTGATGGCAGGAAGTATTGAGCGCAATGCCCTTGATGGTGTGATTGCCACCAATACAACGGTTTCCCGTGAAGCCGTGCAGGGCGATCGATATGCGGATGAGGCCGGAGGGCTCTCTGGGAAACCGGTTTTTGAGGCATCCAATCGCGTTATTCGCCAGCTGCGTGAGCATCTCCCCCGGCTTCCGATTATTGGCGTAGGCGGTATTGATAGCGCCGCTGCCGCCCAGGCCAAGATCGCCGCTGGCGCGGATTTAGTCCAGCTCTACTCAGGGTTGATCTACCAAGGGCCTAAACTAGTCGGAGAATGTGCGAGGGCATTGAAGGCAACTAAAAAGCCCACTTGAAAAAGTGGGCTCACTGAAAACCTCGCGTTTAAAATATTTCTTTAAACATTGAAAAATAAAACGTTAGGCCATGACTAGGGGGTTTTTATGGATGCCTGAGATGCCGGTCATCCCATCCCACTGGTCGCCGCGACCTTCACGCCAACCGCTCATCCAATATTCGCGTAAATTGATATCTTGACTGGGACAGTCATCACGAGAACGACCTGATACACCTGCTTTATAACCGTGGACATAAGCCCGCTGGAAGCGATCACGTTTTTGCCGTTTCATTGGCTAACCTCTTTTCTCGAAAGTCTTTGTTTCACGAAAGCCTTTGATAAGAAATAGAATGTTGTCTAAGCGATAGCACAAAGTATGCTCGAAAACACTGCTATTCCGAGAGCTTGCTTCAAGAGCGAGACGCCACATCAACTCATCTGTCTAGCACTCACGAGCTGAACGGGCCGAGCGGCGATCTCATTCAAATCATTTCATCCAAATCATAGGCCGAGTTTTGAATCGACCCTGACAGGCAACGCATGCGTTTTTCAGTAGCTACTCTCTTATTGTTAGACCATGATAGTGTCATCTGTCGACTACCAATTTGTCATAAAACGTAAACTCATTTGCTATATATAGGAATTCCGCGCCTTTACGCGCCGCTATTATCATGACCGAGTCGAATCAACACGCCCCATTGAGTCTGCTAGCCACTTGTCCGAAAGGTATTGAAGGCTTGCTCCACGATGAACTAGTGGCACTGGGCGCCACGCCGGGCAAAACCACGGTGGCCGGTGTCTATTTCACCGCCAGCCAAGCCATCGCCTACCGCGTATGCCTGTGGTCGCGATTGGCCAACCGGGTTATTTTAATCCTGGTGCGCGAGTCGATGATCGACACCGCGGAGCAGGTGCGCGATGTGGTCGCCCGCATCGCCTGGCCGCAACACCTGGCAGCGGGTAACACGCTGGCGGTGGATTTTCACGGCCGCAGCGAGCATATTCGCCACACCCGCTTTGGTGCACAAACCGTTAAAGATGGCGTTGTGGACGCACTACAGCTGGCGGGTCAGGAACGCCCTAACGTTGATACCAAAACCCCGAATTTGCGCATCTACGCCCACCTGCACCGGATGAATTTAACCATTGGCCTGGATCTCTCTGGTGAGAGTCTGCACCGCCGCGGTTATCGCCGGGATGTGGGCCATGCGCCGCTAAAAGAGAACTTGGCCGCAGCGCTATTGGTACGCGCGGGCTGGCCCGAGCGTTTAAAAGCGGGAGAGCCGTTGATTGATCCGCTGTGCGGCGCAGGCACGCTACTCATTGAAGCCGCGATGATGGCCGCCGACCAGGCGCCCAACCTTAACCGTGAGCGCTTCGGCTTTCACGGCTGGGCAGGGCACAATGACGAAGCGTGGCGGGAGCAGAAGCGCGAAGCCGAAGCGCGCGCTTCGATTGGCCGCAAGCGCTGCAAAGCGCAGCTCTTAGGCTTCGACCAGAGCCCAGCGGCGCTCAATGCGGCCAAAGCCAATGCCATGCGAGCAGGTATTCCAGCGCTGATTTCCCTGCATGGGCAGAGCCTTGCTCAGCTTACCCGACCAGAAACGCTCAACGCAGAAAGCGGTCTACTGATTACCAACCCACCTTACGGTGAGCGCCTGGGCGAGCTGCCTGAGCTGGTACGCCTCTACGCACAGTTGGGTGAGAAAGCCAAAGCGCTGTTCCCCGGCTGGACACTGGCGGTGTTTACCGGCAACCCAGATCTAGGCCACCGGCTAGCTATGCGTGCGCACAAACAGTACGCGCTCAAAAACGGTGCCTTGGAGGCCAAGCTGCTGCTGATGGAGATTGGTGGTGCCGAGCGTTCGCCTGCGGCTAGCGACATGCACCAGGTTAGCGCTGAAAATGGCGCTGAGCCGACAACGGAAGAGCGCCAAGAAACGCCTCAAGCTTCAGCCCCGAAAGGCTCAGACAACGCCCAGATGTTTGCCAACAGACTGATTAAAAATCAGAAGCGGCTGAAAAAATGGCTCAAACAGAGCGGCGAAACCAGCTACCGCGTCTATGACGCCGATATGCCCGAGTACGCTCTGGCGGTAGACCGCTACGGAGATCGTGTACACGTCCAAGAGTATGCGGCACCCAGCTCAATCAACCCGTCTCAGGCGCAGAAGCGCTTGTACGATGCCTTGGAAGTCATGCCTGAAGCGCTTAACGTTGACGCCAGCAAAATCTATATCAAGCGCCGCGAGCGTCAAGCCGGCAGCGCCCAGTACCAGAAACGCGCGGCCAGCGGTGAGCGTTTTGAGGTGCAGGAGGGCGAAGCACGGCTATGGGTCAACCTGCGTGACTATCTCGATACCGGGCTGTTTCTTGACCACCGCCCGGTACGACGCATGCTGGGCGAAATGGCCAGCGGCAAGCGCTTTTTAAACCTATTCTGTTACACCGCCACGGCGACGGTACAGGCGGCATTAGGTGGTGCCAGCGACAGCGTCAGCGTAGACATGTCCAACACCTACCTGGAGTGGGCCAAAGACAACTTTGCGCTCAATAAGCTCGATACACGACTACACCGGGTAGTGCGCGACGACTGCTTCCGTTGGCTGGAAACCGCCAACGCCGAGTTCGACCTGATCTTTATGGATCCACCGACGTTCTCTAACTCGAAGAAAATGCGCGATACGCTCGACGTGCAGCGTGATCACCCGCGGCTTGTGGAGCTCGCCATGGCGCGTTTAGCGCCCGGAGGTACCTTGGTGTTTTCTAATAACCAGCGCCGTTTTAAACTAGATGAAGCACTCAGTGAGCGCTACGCGGTAGAAGATATCACCGGGCGCAGTTTCGACCCCGATTTCCAGCGGCGCACAAACCTGCACCATGTGTTTCTACTGCGTCATACTGGGCTATAACTTACGCCATATATCAGCGCAGCAAGGGCGTTTTAAGAGAGTTCAAACATGATTCAGCTATCGCTCTATACAACGATGGGCTGCCACCTGTGCAGCCAGCTAGAAGCTCTGGTGGCCGCACTCGCTAATCAAAAAGTGTGGCTGCACCACATCGAGATTAGTGACGACACCGCCCTGGTTGAGCGCTACGGCGTGCGGATACCAGTGATAGTGGATAGTGAAGGCAATGAGCTGGACTGTGGCTTTGAGCTGGAGCGCTTAAGCGACTGGTTGCGCGAGCGTGGCTGGCTGGATGAGGCGGCGCTGGCAGCGTTCACCGAACTGCCAGACAGCGCAGCGCCCAAAGGCGCCCATGAGCGTGACGGTCGGCGTTTCTTGGGCTAGCAGTTCTTGAGCTAGCTGTGCTTGGTTGAAAACAGTGCTTGGCTGAACACGAGCGGCTTACATCACGTCCAGTAGCGATAATTGACGCATCGCTTCTTGGCCTTCAGGGGTGTGGTCGGCCACTTCCAGCACTTTGCGAAAACCCCGCGAAGACTGGATGGTGGCCTCGTCCTCCAGCCACATATGGGCTTGATCCAGCGTATCGGCTAGCTGATGCTTTAGGCCGCCAAACTGGGTGCCGATTTGGCCCCAGGCGCGACTGAAAATCCAGTCACCAAACATATCCTGGTGAATATGAACCAACACATAGTCATGGTTGGTTTCCCAGCGTACGATCACAACATTCTCCTTAGATAGCCTTTAAAAGATAGTCCTTAAAAAATAGCCTTTAAACACGCCTGCCCATCAGCCGTCGCGGGCGTATTGTAAAGCCCGGATACCCAAACGCCTATGAAACTTGTCATCGACGCCAATATCCCCGCTGCCGAACGCTGCTTTGGTCATTTCGGTACGCTTACCCGTGTGGCGGGGCGGGAGATAAACGCTGCCCACCTAGAGGATACGGATGCGCTGATTGTGCGCTCTATTACCCAAGTCAATGAGCAACTGCTCATCAATAGCCCCGTACGCTTTATTGGCAGTTGCACCATCGGTACGGATCATGTCGATCAGGCAGCGCTCGCTAAACGCGATATCACCTTTGCTAGCGCCCCCGGGTGCAATGCCGAAGCGGTAGTCGATTATGTATTAAGCAGCCTGCTGACGCTGGCAGAGCGCGATGGCTGGAAGCTTGGCGAGCGCACTGTGGGGATTGTAGGAGCAGGCAATGTGGGCGGTCGACTGCAGTCACGGCTAACCGCCATGGGCGTAGCTACGCTTGCCTGTGACCTGCCTCGGGCTGAAGAGGAGGGGCAGGGAGGGTTTCACCCTCTAGACGTCCTGATCGAGCGCTGTGACGTACTCTGTCTGCATACACCGCTGACCCGCGAAGGCCCGCACGCGACTTATCAGCTACTCAATGCCCAGCGTATTGAAGAGCTGGCGCCGGGCAGCGTGTTACTGAATGCCGGACGGGGCGACTGCGTGGATGGCATGGCGCTGCGCAGTCGCCTGGCGAGTAAAGGTGATATCAGTGCCATATTGGATGTGTGGGAAGAGGAGCCCGATATCGACGCAGGCCTGCGCGATCTGGTCTCGTTGGCAACGCCGCATATTGCCGGGCATAGCCTGGACGGCAAGCTGCGCGGCACCTGGATGATTCAGCAGGCGCTGGCCCGCCACTGCGACCAGCCTAGCGAGCTAACCTTTGCCGATATTTGCCCACCGCCCGCGTTAGCGTCGCTACATTTGCAGCACGCACTCCCCCCGGAAGACGCCCTGCGGCTCTGCATGAGAGCGGTGTATGACGTACGCCGCGACCACGATGCGCTACAACGCCAAACACTGCATCACGGCATGCGCAAAGGCTTTGATGACTGCCGCGTCAACTACCCGCTGCGGCGTGAATTTGCCACGCTCACCGTGCACCTGTCAGGGGAAGCGCTAGAGCTGGAGGCTTTATTGCGTGGGGCAGGATTTAATGTGAAGGGAGGGTAATCAGTGATCCATTGCGGCTTCGTCTCCATTCCAGAGCAGCATGTGCTGAGCAGCGTTAGGATTGGTCGTAATGGCCTCCAATGGCGAAGATGTAAATAGACTTGTCGTCGAACCGATATATCAAGCGGTCTTTCTGCGATATGCGCCTTGACCATAAGCCTGTCAGGTTATGATTAAGGGGCTCAGGTTTGCCGATGCCAACTGAGGGATCTTCTGATCGGAGCATCTCTTTCAGCAGTCTGCAAAGCGCCTTGTGCAGCTTCTTATCCGTCTCGCGCATCTTTTCATACGCTTTCCAAGTACGCCCTTCAAATACCAGTGATCTCATTCATCTGCTCATCAGTAGGGGTGTACCCTTGACCTTGGTTGTGAGTATTGAGGGAAGCGGCAATTTGTTGCATCAGATCCTGGCTCTGAAGAACATGTAGCGTTTCTTGCTCTCTTTCCCAGTCTTCAGCACTCATCACCACAAATGCTTCCCCGGCCCTGCGAGTGACCTTGAGTGTCTCGTGTCGGCTAACGACTTCTTCAACAACGCTCTTTAGATTATCTCTAAACTTATTGACACTAATGGTGTCCATGACGCCACCTTTATGTACGGCATTTCCGTACGATTATAAAGTGTGTGCTCTCATAAAGCCAAGCACGGCAACGTTTTTCTGCGTTCCAGGTTCTTTCTACCAAGCAAGCCGCCCCGTGATAGAGGGGGCGGCTTATGAGGTGGCACTTACTGCCGGTAAGCGGCTTCTTTCAGCGCGCGAATGCGCTCATCCAGTGGCGGGTGGCTGGCAAACATTTTCTCTACCAGCGAGCGCGTTTGGCCTTTGGTGATGGCCATGGCGCGTAGCGTATCGGGCATTTGGTCGGGCATTTCTGTTTCAGTTTTCAAGCGAGCCAACGCACTAACCATCGCATTGGTGCCTGCTAACCGCGCACCCGCCTCATCGGCTCGGTATTCGCGGTAGCGCGAGAACCAGGCAACGATCGCTGATGCCAGAATGCCGAACACAACCTCGGCCACAATCACGACGGCGAAGTAGCCCATAAAGCCTAAACCACCTTCGCCACCGCTGCGGCTTTTCAGGAAATTATCGACTAAGTGCGCCACCACGCGAGCAAAGAACATCACGAAAGTGTTCACCACGCCTTGAATCAGCGCCAGGGTGACCATATCGCCGTTAGCTACGTGGCCAATCTCGTGGGCCAGCACCGCACGGACTTCTTCCGGGCGCATACGGTTGAGTAGGCCCGCCGAAACGGCCACCAGTGCATCATCCTTGTTCCAACCGGTGGCAAAAGCATTGGACTGCTGGGCCGGGAAGATACCCACTTCCGGCGTTTTGATACCCGCCTCCCGAGAGAGCTCGGCGACCGTGTCCAGCAACCACTGTTCTGTTGAGTTGGAGGGCGTCTCAATAATCACCGTGCCGGTGCTGCGCTTGGCCATCCATTTGGAAATGAACAGCGAGATAATCGAGCCCGCCATGCCGAAGATAAAGCAGAAAATCAGCAGGCTGGTGAAGTTGATGCCCTGGCCGCGCAGATAGCCCTCTACGCCCAGCAGGCGCAGAGTAATACTGGCGACCAACAAAACCGCTATATTGGTGCCTAAAAACAGCAGAATTCGCATCATGGTGCAGGTTCTCCCCTAAGGTTCATCGAAGCATTGCTAGATTAATGGCTTAGATACGTGCTGTTCATGGCAGTTTCAAGGCATGGCGGTGTCAATGAGCTGGTTTAATGTAAGTGCTACTGCCGATAGCGAGACAGGAAATTGGCAAAGCGGTCAAGTGCATCGCCAAGCTGGTCGGCCCAGGGCAGCGTCACAATGCGCACATGATCCGGCTCTGGCCAGTTAAAGGCCGTACCCTGCACCAGCAGTATTTTTTCCTGCAGCAGCAGATCCAGCACCATTTGCTGATCATCTTTGATATTGAACACTTTAGGGTCGAGGCGCGGAAACGCGTAGAGGGCGCCTTTGGGCTTCACGCAGGAAACCCCGGGGATCGCGTTCAGTTTCTCCACCGTGATATCGCGCTGGGCCAGCAGCCGCCCACCGGGCAGGATCAAATCATTGATCGATTGATAGCCCCCCAGCGCTGTTTGAATCGCGTGCTGGGCGGGTACGTTGGCGCACAGCCGCATAGAGGCCAGCATATTCAGCCCCTGGATATAGTCCTGAGCGTTTAGCTTGGCCAGCGTGCCGGAAATGATCATCCAGCCCGAGCGGAAGCCGGCGCAGCGGTAGCTCTTGGAGAGGCCATTCATGGTAATCACTAACTGGTCATCGTCCGCCAGCGCGCCGGTGGCGGTGTGCTCAACGCCGTCATATAGAATCTTGTCGTAGATCTCGTCTGAGAACACCACCAGGTTGTGCTGCTTGGCGATCGCCAACACCTCTTTCACCACGGCAGGCGGATACACCGCGCCGGTGGGATTATTGGGGTTGATCAGCACAATGGCGCGGGTATGGCTGGTGATCTTGGCACGGATGTCCGCCATGTCGGGCGTCCAGTCGGCCTGCTCGTCGCACAGGTAATGCACCGCGTGACCGCCGGAAAGATGGGCAGCCGCCGTCCACAGTGGGTAGTCCGGCGCGGGAATCAGCACTTCATCGCCGTCGTTGAGCAGCGCCTGCATGGCCATCACAATCAGCTCTGAGACGCCGTTACCGATGAAAATATCTTCAATACCCACGCCGGGAATCTGCTTGCGCTGGCACTCCTGCATAATCGCTTTGCGGGCGGAGTAGAGGCCTTTGGAGTCGCAGTAGCCCTGGGCGGTGGGCAGGTTACGCATCACATCCTGGAGAATCTCTTCCGGTGCCTCAAAACCAAACGGCGCGGGGTTGCCGATATTCAGCTTGAGTATGCGCTGGCCTTCCTCTTCCAGGCGCTTGGCGTGGTCGAGTACCGGGCCGCGAATGTCGTAGCAGACATTGTGCAGCTTATGAGATTTCTTCAGCGGTTGTGATTCGTGCGACTGCGGGGTATCCATGAGGTGTCTATCCAAAAGTGGCGAGGGGCCCAAAAGTGTCCAAAAGCATGCGTTTAAAAACCAGAGTTTAAAAACCAGTGCCCACAGGCCATCATCGGCGATAGGGCTATTAGGCCATTATGCGTCGGGAAGTACCTGATTGTCTTCGTCGTTTTGCACGGGCGGCGGGGGAATGTCAGCGGGGGTTTCCAATGTTAGCCTGCCCAGTTTGCCATCGCGTAGTTCGTGAAGCAGTACTTCCGCGCCGCGATGTAAGTCAACGGCGCCGCCAGGGCGAAGGCCGCCACGGCGCGCGGCAATATCTTTCAAAATGGCGTTGCCATCAAAGCCCGCAATAGCGAGAAAGTCAGGCTTTTTGGGGCCATCCGCATCAATGTCGTGGGGAATATCTGGTGCGGCGTAGGGCGGTAGCTCTTTTAGCTTGTAGCGCGCACTAAGTGCGTCTGGATAGCGTTTGGCCAACTCTGCACTGGTGACGATCGCTACATCGGTGTATTCGATAGCGGTATCGCGAATAGCGCCGGTGGCCGCAAGACGATAGGCGCTGGCCTGGTCTTCAATCTTGGGCCACAGTACCCCAGGGGTGTCGGTCAGCGCGACGCGCCCATCAATCCGCACCTTTTGCTGGCGCTTGGTCACCGCTGGCTCGTTGCCGGTTTTGGCGATTTTTCGCCCCGCCAGGCCGTTAATCAGCGTGGACTTACCAACATTGGGTATGCCCATCACCATCACGCGGACATCGCGATCAGCGCGCACGGCGCCGGCCAGCTCATGGCATAGCTTGGGGATTTTTTTAAGCTCGCGAGTATTGGTGGTGGTGACCGCCAGGGCGCGCATATTTTCCTGGGCATCGAAATAAGCCACCCACTCGGCTGTCCGCTCGGGGTCGGCGAGATCGGCGCGGGAGAGGATTTTCAGCACTGGCTTATGGCGCGTTAGCTCGGCCAGCATCGGGTTGGCGCTGGAGTAGGGCAGACGCGCGTCGAGTACCTCGATTACGACGTCTATCTCTGGCAGCACCTCCGCAATCTGGCGGCGGGCCTTGTTCATATGTCCTGGAAACCAGCCGAGCATGGGTCTCTCCTGCAAGTACAAAAATAGCGGCACAAAAAAAGCGGGCGATCATTCTAGCAGATGACGCCCGCCTTGCCGGGTTTCCTTGCGAGGATTTAGCGGCGATTACTCGTCAGGATGAAATTCCAGTGACACAGAGTTAATGCAGTAGCGTAAGCCGGTGGTCTCTGGTGGCCCATCGGGGAAGACATGGCCCAAGTGGGCATCGCAGTGAGAGCAAACGACTTCGGTGCGCTGCATACCGTGCGTGGTATCAGTATGCTCCTCCACACAGCGGGTGCCCAGCGGCCGGTCGAAGCTTGGCCAACCGCAGCCAGCGTCAAACTTATGCTCGTTTTCAAACAGCGGCGCATGGCAGCAGACACAGTGGTAGATACCCTGCGCATCGCGCACCTGGTAGTCACCGGTGAATGGGCGCTCGGTGCCCTTCTCACGCGCTACCCGGTACTGCTCTGGGGTTAGCTGCTGTTGCCATTCGTCGGGGGATTTTTCTATTTTCGCCATGGGGTTCTCCTTTCCCTCTGGTTTCAATCATTCAGAGGCTTATTGGACAGACTAGCTTATCACTTGTTTAAGAGACAGCTAGCTATCTGTCCAAGTTCAGCATATGGGAAAGCCCAATTTTCACGCAGTGCAAACAGTTGCGGTCTTATTAAATGCTTGCCGCTCCACCGTTGCTGCGCGGGTCGTGGGCGCTCTCTATTAAGCCATCCGGGTGGTGCACGATGCCGCCCGCATGGCCCATAGTGTCGCTGAACGCCTCAGGAAGTACTTCCACGTCGTGGCCCGCTGACCCCAATGCGGCGACCAGCGCGTCGTCAAAGCGTGCTTCGAGTTTCAAGTTGGTGCTGGTTTCTCCCCAGGTGCGTCCCAGCAGCCAACGCGGCGCAGTGATTGCTTGTTGCAACGGCATGCCGTGCAGTGCGTAGCGCGAAAAAATCGCCGCCTGGGTTTGCGGCTGGCCTTCACCACCCATGGTGCCGTAGACCATGGTGCGACCATCATTAAATTTGGCCAGCGCCGGATTCAAAGTGTGGAAGGGTTTACGGCCTGGGGCTAAGCCGCGCAGGTCATTGGGATTAAGCGAGAAGCTGATGCCGCGGTTTTGCCACAGCACGCCGCTTTCCGATAGCACCACGCCGCTGCCGAATTCCCAGTAGATGCTCTGTATAAAGCTCACCGAACGGCCTTCGCTGTCCACGGTGCCCATCCAAATCGTGTCGCCAGGGGCGGGTTCGTGAGGCCAGGGCAGGGCGTGCTGCGGGTCAACTTTTGCCGCCTCAGCACTGATACTTTCTTCGCTGAGCAATTCTTGAAGCGGGGTAGGCACGCGTCTGGGGTCAGTGACGTTTTGATCGCGCAGGATAAAGGCGCGCTTGGTGGCTTCGATTAGCCCATGAAGGTGATCAAAACCGTTCGGCTCGGCGGCTTTTAAACGCTCATAGATGCCCAGAATCATTAATGAGGCCATGCCTTGGGTTGGAGCGGGCAGGTTATACAGCGTGGCATCTTGTAGCGTTACTTCCAGCGGCGTAACTCGCTGGGCGCGGTAATCATGAAAGTCAACTAAACGCAGTGGGCTGCCGACTGCTTCCAAGTCTTTCGCCATGCTAGCGGCCAGTTCGCCGCGATAGAAATCGTCTAATCCGGCTTCCGCCAAGCGCTTGAGGGTAGCCGCTAAACGTGGCTGGCGCAGCCGCTCACCTTCTCGAGGCACCTGGCCGTTAAGCAGCAGGGAATCACTAAAACCAGGGCTTTGAGACAGGCGCTCAACGTGTTTGGCGGTGAGTGCTTCCTGGCTTTGCGTGACTGAAATACCCGCTTCGGCATGATGAATCGCGTCGGCCAGCAGCGTGGTGAGAGGCAACTGCTTACCCCATGCTGATGCCACGTTCAGCGCTTCATGCCAGCCGCCAATGGTACCGGCCATGGTCAGAGCAGCTTTAGGGCCGCGCTCGGGGATCTGCGTTTCACCGGCGTAGAAATCCGCGCTGGCTAAGCCCGCCGCTGGGCCGCATGCATCGATAGCGACCGGCGTTTTACCCGGCTCATGAATTAACCAGAAACCGTCGCCACCCAGGGCGTTCATATGCGGATAAACCACCGCAATGGCCGCGGCAGCGGCAACCATGGCTTCCACCGCGTTACCGCCCTGTTTAAGCACATCGCGACCGGCGCTGGCGGCCAGGTGATGAGGGGCGACACAGCTGCCACCGTAACTACGTTGAGTGTGAAGCATATCCAGAAACCTTTTTTAATTGTGATTACCAGCCAATGGCGTTCGGCAGCCAAGTGGCAATACTGGGAAAGATAAACACCAGCGCCACGGCCAGAAACTGTAAGCCGATAAACGGCAGTGCGCCTTTGTAAATATCCAGCGTCGAGACTTCTTTCGGTGCCACGCCCTTGAGGAAAAACAGCGACCAGCCAAAGGGAGGGGTGAGAAACGAGGTTTGCAGCACCAGCCCGACTAAAATCCCCAGCCACACCATATCAACGCCCATCTGCACGAAGAACGGCAGAAACAGTGGTAGGGCAATATAGCTGATCTCGATCCACTCCAAAAAGAAGCCCAAGACAAACATTAGTAGCAGCATAAACAACAGCGCGCCTAGCTCACCACCGGGCACCCAGTCGAACATGCGGGCCACCAAGTGCTCTCCACCCAAGCCACGAAATGCCAGGCCAAACACTTGGGCGCTGATCAAAATAAAAAACACCATCGCCGAGATCACCAGCGTGGCTTTGGCAACCTCTTTGAGTAGTGCAAAGGTTAATCGCCCGGAGCAAGCCACAATGACTAACGCCCCCAGTGCGCCCATGGAGGCCGCCTCGGTAGGCGCCGCAATACCACCAATAATCGAGCCCAACACCGCAAACACCAAGCCCACTGGTGGGCCCACTACAGTAATGACTTTGTGAACCAGCTGGCGCCGTCCCATATCCGCGCGCTCTTCAGCTGGAATGGGTGGCATCAGGTGGGGGTAGAGTTTGGCGATAATCAGAATGGCAATAATATACACCGCCGCTAGCGTCAGCCCCGGCACCATGGCCGCAGCGAACATCGTGCCGACCGATTCACCCAGAATTTCAGCGAGTAGGATTAGCACCAGGCTGGGTGGGATAATTTGTCCCAAGGTGCCGGAGGCGCAGATCATGCCGGTGGCCAAGGTTTTGGGGTAGCCGCGGCGGAGTAGCGTGGGTAGGGTGAGCAGGCCCAGGGTGACGATCGTAGCGCCAACAATGCCCGTAGCGGCGCCTAACAGCACGCCAACTAAAATAATCGCCACACCCATGCCGCCTGAAATGCCGCCAAACAAGTGGCCGATCACATCAATCAGCTCTTCGGCCAGCTTCGACTTCTCCAGCATTACCCCCATAAAAACAAACAGCGGTATGGCCATAAAGGTGTAGTTGGTCACTACGCCGTAAATACGCGATGGCAGCAGGTTAAACAGCATCGGGCCGAAGCCAATATAGCCAAAGAAAAAAGCGGTAGCCGCGATGCTGATACCCACAGGGATACCAATCAGCAGAAACACGAAAAAAGCCACGATCATACCGATCGCTAGCCATTCATTGGGAGACATGCGTTATTCACCTCGTGAGGGTAGGGCGAACGCCTGACGCAGCGCGTGGGCCAACCCTTGCAGCGCAAGAAGGACGAAACCAAACGGAATCAGCGATTTGAGCAGCCAGCGCAGCGGCAGGCCGCCGGGGTTGGGTGACGCCTCACCACGAGCGAACGACTGGGCGATCCAGGGCAGCGTCAGCCAGGCGATATATAGCCCCATGACCAGCAGTAAGAGCCCGCCGATTACCTCAATCACTCGCTGCAGGCCCGCGGGGAATCGCTCATAGAAAACGTCCACACGTACCTGCTCGCCCGCCAATAACAGATACGACATACCAAACAACGCGATAGGCGAGATTAAGTGCCATTGCAACTCCTGCAGCCATACCGCGCCAATGCTAAACGCATAGCGCATCAATACGTCGCTAGCGACTAATCCGACTAATACCACGCAAGTCCAGGCGGCGATCCAGCCAAATAGCCGAACCACCGCCTCAACGCCGTGGACAAAACATGCCACGGTGCGCATATCAGACTCCGATAATGTCGTTTAACCAAGCGCGTTCACTGGCACCTGCCCAGCGGTCATGATTGGCTTTA
Organism: Halomonas sp. ISL-56; assembly: GCF_018612805.1. NCBI lineage: Bacteria > Pseudomonadati > Pseudomonadota > Gammaproteobacteria > Oceanospirillales > Halomonadaceae > Halomonas > Halomonas sp. ISL-56. The sequence goes on from NZ_JAGGRO010000008.1 coordinate 78,081, forward strand.
AACGCCATATAGCTATCGTGCACTTTGCGCACCAGCGGGTCGGCGTTGGCTTCGCTGGAAAGCGTGTCCATGGTGGCTTCGCGCAGCGCATCAATCACAGGTTGTGGCAGCATGCTGGCGGTTACGCCTTCGTTCTCGACCAGGTCGGTCATGGCTTCACCGTTAACCGCTTCAGACCAGGTCACGCTTTCTAAACAGGCGGCCATGCAGGCACTTTTCACAATCATCTGCAGGTCTTCGGGCAGGCTGTCCCAGTGGGATTTAGAGATCAGTAGTTCGCCAGTGGTGGCAGGCTCATGCCAACCGGTGGTGTGGTAGAACTTGGCGGCGTTGTGTAGCCCCATTCGGCGATCTTGGAAGGGGCCCACAAATTCGGCGGCATCAATAACACCTCGCTCCAGTGCGGGGAAGATTTCGCCACCGGGCAATACCCGGGCATCTACGCCAAGCGAAGAGTAAACCTGACCGGCCAAGCCAGGAACGCGCATACGCAGGCCGTTGAGTTGGCTAATATCTTCAATCGGTTCGCGGAACCAGCCAGTCATTTGCACGCCGGTATTATTTAGCGGGAAGGCCACCATGCCGTAGGGTTCATACACTTCTTGCCAAAGCTCCAAGCCGCCGCCGTGATAAAGCCACGCCATATGGCCCATAAAGCTCATGCCAAACGGCACGGTAGTGAAGTATTGGGCAGCAAAGGTAGTGCCTGACCAGAAGTAGCTATTGGCGGCGTTCATTTCGATTGTGCCGCTTTGAACGGCTTCGAAGCCTTCAAAAGCCGGAATCAGTTCGCCGGATGAGAAGTGCTGGATATTGAGCCGTCCGCCTGACATGGCGTTAATTTTGGCGATCACATCAGTAGGGCTGCCAGGGCCTTCCACATAAAACGGTGATCCAGGTGGATAAGCATTGGTCATACGCCAGTTAAAGCTCTCGGCGGACTGCGCACGGGTAATAGAGGGGGCTCCCAATACAAGGCCCGCGGTGGAGGAAACAGCAGCTGTAGTGAGAAACTTGCGGCGGGATAAGGACATAACACACCTCATTCATGGGGAATTGGTCAGCAAGGGAACACAATGAGGTAGCAAGGGGTGTGCCATAAAAATCGATTTTATTTTAAATAAAAGATTTTTAAGGGTTTTGTCGGTCTTTAAGGTAAGGGCTAAGTATAAGAAAAATAACTGTTTGCACCGTTATGGCGCCTAATGAGTGCGCTAGGCACTCTCAGTGTGCATGCTGACATCGTAGAAGTTGGACTGTTAGGTAGGTGATTGAAAGCGGGTCAGTTAGCTTGGCGATGGCAGGGTGCTTGACAGCTCAATAAGGTCTGAGTAACATACGCGCCACCTCGACGAGGCAATGCAACGTCCCATTCGTCTAGTGGTCTAGGACACCGCCCTTTCACGGCGGTAACAGGGGTTCGAACCCCCTATGGGACGCCACTTATTCTTTTTCTTTATAGAGCTAGAGTAAGAGGTCGTCAGGGGTATCGGAATGCGGGAATAGCTCAGTGGTAGAGCATCGCCTTGCCAAGGCGAGGGTCGGGAGTTCGAATCTCCTTTCCCGCTCCAAGTGCTTGAAGTACTTACAGTGTCCCATTCGTCTAGTGGTCTAGGACACCGCCCTTTCACGGCGGTAACAGGGGTTCGAACCCCCTATGGGACGCCACTTCCGATAGTTTAGGTAAGATCAAAGCAAGAGTTCTACAAGCGGGAATAGCTCAGTGGTAGAGCATCGCCTTGCCAAGGCGAGGGTCGGGAGTTCGAATCTCCTTTCCCGCTCCAGTTTTAGGTGCCGGATTACTTTTCTGCTCCAATTAGTCCCATTCGTCTAGTGGCCTAGGACACCGCCCTTTCACGGCGGTAACAGGGGTTCGAACCCCCTATGGGACGCCATCTAGCGTTATATGTCGTTTTGTTTTCGTTGCGGGAATAGCTCAGTGGTAGAGCATCGCCTTGCCAAGGCGAGGGTCGGGAGTTCGAATCTCCTTTCCCGCTCCAGATTTAGCAATGCAGTATAGAAACGGTAGGCGAGGGTCGGGAGCTGGAACGCCAGCCCGGTCGAATCTCCTTTCCCGCTCCATGTTTGATGTGTGGTTAAGAGCATCGCCTTGCCAAGGCGAGTGTCGTGATCTGGTGCGCCAGCCCGGCCGAATCTCCTTTCCCGCTCCAAATATTTTTATATTCACTCTTTATATTTCTCTGATGCATCAGCTATTTGCTGGGCGTCATTTTTTGCGTGTCTGACGGTTGGTGTACTTGCTCACCTTGAAAAAAGTCGTTTGCGCCCTAATGTTTCACCTTCTCTTCTTATTTTGCTGACAGGACATGTTCATGGCCGAACCGGCATTGTCGATCCGTGGCCTTACCAAAGTGTATGGCAACGGCTTTCAGGCGCTCAAAGGTATTGATCTCGACGTCCAGCAGGGCGATTTTTTTGCTTTGTTGGGCCCCAACGGCGCCGGTAAATCCACCACCTTGGGGGTGGTGTGCTCACTGGTGCAAAAAACGGCGGGCAAGGTCACCATATTTGGCATTGATGTGGATAAAGACTTCGCCAAGGCCAAGTACCAGTTGGGCGTGGTGCCGCAAGAGTTCAACTTCAACCAGTTTGAAAAAGTACTCGACATCGTGCTGGCGCAGGCGGGCTATTACGGTATGACTAGTCGCGAGGCCTTGCCTCGGGCTAAACAGCTGCTGACTGATCTGGGCCTATGGGAAAAACGCAACGGCAGCGCGCGCATGCTCTCTGGTGGCATGAAGCGCCGCCTGATGATCGCTCGGGCGTTGATGCATCGACCCAAACTGCTGATTCTCGATGAGCCAACTGCCGGGGTGGATATCGAACTGCGGCGCAGTATGTGGGAATACATGCGGCGGATTAACCAAGACGAAGGCACCACCATCATCCTCACCACTCACTACCTGGAAGAGGCCGAGAGCCTGTGCCGCAATGTGGCGATTATCAATAATGGCGACATTGTGCGTAACACCAGCGTGCGGGAACTTCTGGCCGAGCTTGATACCGAGACCTTCCTGATTGATTTGGCTGAGCCAGTTGCAGAAGTGCCCCAGATCGAAGGGTTTGAGCTGCATCAGTTGGAACCTACCCAACTTTCGCTGCTGGTTCATCGCGGCCAGCGCTTAAACGATGTCTTCAATGCGTTGAGCGAGCAGGGCATTCAGGTAGTTTCCATGCGTAACCGTGCCAACCGCTTAGAGGAGATGTTTGTGTCGATGGTGGAGGGTAGTGGCCAAGGGGCGATAGACCAGCGCGTTGAGAAGAAGGAGGAAAGCGTATGAATGCCATGCAGACGCTGATCGCCCTATGGACGCTGGTGCTCAAAGAGATCAAGCGCTTTACCCGAATCTGGCCACAAACGCTGCTGCCACCTTCGATCACCATGGCGATGTACTTCATCATCTTCGGCAATCTCATTGGTTCACGGATTGGTGACATGGACGGCTTCAGCTACATGGACTTTATCGTCCCTGGGCTGATCATGATGTCGGTGATTACCAACAGCTACTCCAACGTGGCGTCGAGTTTCTTCTCAAACAAGTTCCAGCGTTCGATCGAAGAGATGATGGTGTCGCCCATGCCCAATTGGGTGATTCTATCCGGCTTTATTTTAGGCGGCATGGCCCGTGGTTTGGGGGTGGGGCTGATTGTGACCGTCGTTTCGCTATTTTTTACCCGCCTAACCATGGAGCATCCGCTGCTCACGGTATTGGTCGTAGTGCTGACGTCTGCGCTTTTCTCCATTGGCGGCTTTATCAATGCCTTGCTGGCCAACAAGTTCGACGATATTTCTATCGTACCGACGTTTATTCTCACGCCGCTGACCTATTTGGGTGGGGTGTTTTACTCTATCTCGATGCTACCCGATTTCTGGCAGGGCGTTTCCATGCTCAATCCGATCTTGTACATGGTGAACGTCTTCCGCTACGGCTTTCTGGGAGTCTCGGATATCCCCGTAATTTGGGCGCTTGCCGCCATTTTTGCTTTCATCATCGTGCTGTTTGTGGCGGCGCTAATGATGCTGGAGCGCGGTAAAGGCATTCGTAGCTAACCCATAACGGTATTAAGCAGAGAGCAGCAAGCAATGACACATCGCCCCGACACCTTAGAACACGCGCCATTAGGGCGCGAATCCGCCTACCCTGAGCAGTATGACGCGGAGCTTCTCTATCCGATTCCCCGTGCGGCCAACCGAGCGCCGCTGGGGATTGAAGAGGGCGCCTTGCCGTTCGTGGGAGAAGACGAATGGCACGCCTTTGAAGTCTCATGGCTGAACAGCCGCGGTAAGCCTATTGTGGCCGTAGCACGCTTTCGCTTGCCGGCAACCTCACCCAACCTGATTGAGTCCAAATCCTGGAAGCTCTATCTCAATAGCTTCAACCAAACCCGTTTCTATACTCGTCAGGAAGTGATGGAAACGCTTGCCAATGACCTCGCGGTTGCGGCAGGGGCGGAGGTGAGCGTGGAGTTGTTTGATGTGGATGCCCCAGAGCTTTCAGCGCAGCACTTGCCTGGCGAATGCTTGGACGATTTAGATATCGCAGTAAGCGATTACACCCCTAGCAGCGCCCATCTCACGGTGGGTGAACAGGTAGTTGAGGAAACGCTTTACTCCCACCTGCTGAAATCTAACTGCCCCGTTACCGGCCAGCCGGACTGGGGCAGCGTGCTGATTCGTTATAAAGGGCCCAAAATCGACCGCGAAGGGCTGCTGCGCTACCTGATTGGGTTTCGTCAGCACCAGGATTTTCACGAACACTGCGTTGAACATATCTTTACCGACATAATGGCCCAGGCAAAGCCCACGCAACTGCTGGTGCTGGCGCGCTACGTGCGCCGCGGCGGGTTGGATATCAGCCCCTGGCGTGCAACGCCCGGGCTAACGCCGCCCACTCCGCTGCGCCTGGCAAGGCAGTAAACGGTAATGTTGTGAATGACGGTGCTACAGTAGCCTCACACGATTGGATTTGGAGTCATTAATGGACGCACTCACGCTGCTTCACGAACGTAGCTCAATGGGCAAGCTGATGGAGCCAGCGCCCAGCGGCGAACAACTCAGCGCCATTTATCAGGCCGCGCTACGAGCGCCCGACCATAAAGAGCTACGTCCCTGGCGCTTTATCGAGTTCAGCGGGGAAGGGCGTGAGCGGCTAGGCGAGCTATTTGCCGAGGCGGAGTTTCAGGAGGATCCCAGCGCCGACGACGAAACGCTCAACTCAGCGCGCAAAAAACCGCTTCGGGCGCCGATGATTATCGCTGTGATCGCCAAGGTGACACCCGAACTCGAAAAAGTACCCAAAATAGAGCAGGTGATCTCCGCTGGGTGCGCCGCCCACGGCATTCTACTGGCTGCTCACGCGCTAGGCCTAGGCGCTATGTGGCGCAGCGGGAAGTATGCTTTCGACCCCGTGGTTCGCAAAGGGCTGAGCCTGGATGAGGATGACGAAGTCGTCGCGTTTATCTACCTGGGCACCTTAGGGGGCCGCCACAAACCCGTACCTCAGCATAACGTTGCTGACTTTGTTGAGCGTTGGGACTAGGTATGAATCTTCCCCGCCAGCCAGGCATACCCCACCCCCGTTTACCGCTGCCAGAAGGCCAGCCGGAAGACCTGGCCGCCTTTCAACAGTGGTTGAGTGAAGCCATACCCATGGTGGGCGCGCTAGGCATTAACGGGGTGACGCGCCAGGACGATTCGCTAACCTGGCAGTTAGCTTTATCGCCTAACCTTAACGACAAGGGTACGGGCTTTGGCGGTGCGCTCACGGCGCAGACTACGCTGCAAGGCTGGTGCTGGCTTACGCTCTGGCTGCGCGAGCGGGGCATTGTGCGGGATGTCGTGGTTGCCGAGGCTAGCCAGCGTTTTCTAGCGCCGGTAACGAGTGACTACCGCTTGGTGTGCACGCCAGCTCTACCAGAAGGCCCCGCGCAGCTTGCCAACAAGCTCGCAGAGCGCGGTAAAGGGCGTATAGCGCTAACCCAACGGCTCTACTGTGGTGAGACACTCTGCCTGGAAGCCAACGGCAGTTACGCGGTGTTGCCGTCACGCTAACCGAATGGGTAATCGGCCTGAAAAGGCTTGCTATTTCGAGGCTTAGCCAATAGTATATGCGCCGTTCTGTCACGAAAGGTTCAGCCTTTCAACAGCGACAAAACGCGGAGGGGTGTCCGAGTGGTCGAAGGAGCACGCCTGGAAAGTGTGTAAGCCGCAAGGCTTCGAGGGTTCGAATCCCTCCCCCTCCGCCACAGAATTTAAAAAAGCCCGCTGATTAATCAGCGGGCTTTTTTGTGCCCTAAAAATATGCTGTACCCAGGTACCTGGGGTTATTGGCGCTATTCTAAAAAGGCAGCACGCCGCCAAAGCCGATACCCAGTACGGCAACGATAACAACAACGATAACGACGATAGTAGTAGTAGACATTTTCTCTTCCTTTGAGTAGTGAGCTTTGCTAAAGCTTAGTCGCGATTACGCCATTTCACACGTTAGCGAAAAAACTGAGCATTCTTTCCATGATGGCAGGAAAATACCTGCCGAAGCGCCCGGCAGTGAGGTTTGAAATCCATAGCTGGCGGGCGTTGATAAAATAGCAGAAAACGTTCAGTAGCGGGCTTATTTCCCACACTGGCAGTCGTGGCCGCAGTCGCTAGAACCATCGGCATGACCGTTGGCGCAAGACTCGCAGCAATAGAGTTTGCCATCTTTCTCAACGGCTTTGCTGTCGACCGTGCATTTACACTTGGGGCACGCACACTTTTGCTGAGCCATGTTGAATCTCCTGTGTTGGAGTTAAAAGTGTAGACCCGCCCCCAAGTGTTATGTCATTGCATTTCTATCAATTCCAGCTGTTAATTTTCACGCCCCAGCGCCTCACCTAGCCCACCAAAATAGTCGCCAAACGCTGCATTAACCCGCTCTCGTTGCTTCCCTTGCGGGTAAAGACCCATCTCCGCTTCGGGGGAGGCTTTGGTGCCTTTGACTAAGAAGTGGTTGGTGATAGCGGCGTCTTGTACAAAGGCCTCAAAGGCGCGGGCGCAGAGCTCTTCGGGTTTGCTGTAGTAGAGTTGACCGAGCTTTTTATCCATTTGCACCGAGTGCTGAAACAGTTCACTAGGCTGATTGCCTGTTGGCTGCAGCAAAATAGCTTTGAAGCAGTCCATCAATAATTGATTAAGCGGGTGGGCGATGGGCGCCGCATCGGCTAGCCACGCGGTGGAGGCGAACATACCGTTGGGCGTACCGCGAAAACATTTTGTGGCGATGTAATGGTCGAAAGCGTGAAACCACTCATGGGCGATGCTGCCAGGGCCTGCGTTTTTGGCCAACGCAAAGCTGCGTTGGCTGGGGTCGTAGTGGGCAGAAACGCCCGGTCGGCCACCGCTGCCGTACTGAAGCGCTATTGAGCCGCGCAGCGAAATCAACGCTTCTGGCCCCTGGAGAATCAACATAAGATCGCACAGCGCATCGTGGAAAAGCTCAGCGGCCCGGTCACGCTCGGCACTGGTGACCCAGCGGCCAATTTCAATCGAGCGAAAATCAAACTGGCGTCGAATCAATGCAAAACTGCTTGCCTGCCCTTGTCGATGGTCAGGCCCACTGCGGTAAAAATCCCGCGCTTCAATGCTCACTTATCGTTTCTCCTTGTATTCCGCCATCCAGGCCCCCACTAACTAACCGTAACGCATTTTAAGTGCCTCATTTTTCACCGTATGGAGAGAGTTATGAGCAAGCGTATTTTAGTGGTACTGACGTCACACGATCAGTTGGGTGATACCGGCAATAAGACCGGTTTTTGGCTCGAAGAGCTGGCCGCCCCTTATTATGTCTTTAAAGACGCGGGTGCTGAAGTAACGTTGGCATCGCCCAAGGGAGGGCAGCCGCCGCTGGATCCCAAAAGCGATGCAGAGGATAGCCAAACTGATGAAACGCGCCGCTTCAAGCAGGATGAGCATGCCAATGCTGAGCTTGCTGCTACCCATCGCTTGAGCGACATGAAGGCTGATGACTTCGATGCGGTGTTTTACCCAGGTGGCCATGGCCCACTGTGGGATCTCGTCGATGACGCGGACTCTATTCGCCTGATCGAAACCTTTATCGCCCAAGGCAAGCCGGTTGCCACGGTTTGTCACGCGCCGATTGTGTTAGTAAATGCGAAAGACAGCGCTGGCGAGCCGCTTGTTAAAGGCCGCCAGGTAACGGGCTTTACCAATGGCGAAGAAGAAGCCGTTGGCTTGACCAATATCGTGCCGCATCTCGTTGAAGATGCCTTACAAAAGTGCGGCGGGATTTATAGCAAAGCGGATGATTTCACCCCTTACGTTCGCGAAGACGGCCAGCTGATCACCGGGCAAAACCCGCCTTCCTCAGCGCTTACGGCCGAAACGCTGATGGCGTGGCTGAAGAAATAACGCTGAAAGCGTATTAGCCCAGTGGGATGGTCATGATGGCGACCTAGTAGCAGCCGTTCATTGGTTGCCATCGTGATGCCAAGCACCTTGTATTAGAAACCACGGCTTAAAATCCAAAAAGTCTTTAAAAAACAGTTTATTTGCTGCTACATATCACAGGTTAGATAAACCCCCTGGCATAAAGCGCACTGTATAGGCATAGCGAAGGGAGCTCGCGACAAGGAAGAACAAGCAAGGATTGCTTGTGTAGCACAAGGATGCACAAACAGGATGTTTGTGGTGCAAGATCAGGGAAGACCCAATGAAAACCCGGCCAAGGAATGGCCGGGTTTTTTTTGCCCCGGAATAAATGACATATTAATTAAGCTCTTGTTACGTTTTTATTAACTGTTTGTTGCTAACTGATTTTATTAACTATGCGTTGCTTGTTTTGATAAAAGGGCAGCTGCACTACTAGATTACCCATAGGTTTATAACAAGCCGCCCTTAAACAAGCTGTTTCTTTAACAGGCATAGTGATAGTAAAGCGAGCTTAACTCATTCAGGGGTACTTCAACCGCTGTTTGGCAGTTTAGGCAGCGTACGGTGGTACTGTTTTTACCGGTGCCTTCTAAACGGAAGCGGTTCAAAAATTGATCTCTGGGTGACTCTGAGTTACCGCAATGACGACAGATGACATCCAGGCCGTTGACTTTGTTGGTAATTATAATATCGCGCACGCTGACCTCCTACCACTAGGTTAGATGATGGTTCAGGCGTGGTAACGTCCATGTAGAGCAGTATCGTTGCCGACACTTTTAAAAGTATAGCGCTGCTGGGTATACGCGCCATTTAAAAAAGATAAAAAGCGTGCTTTAAATGGCTATCCTTGAAGCTGTGAAAAAAGATAAATTTTTTTCCGTTTTGATAACACAGGTTAAATAAATAGACCATTTTAAGGTTCACAGTGAGCATACACCACACGGAAGTGGAAACAGGGAAGATTAAGCTAGGATGGCTTACGCTCATGGAAGCACAAACAGGATGTTTGTGAAGATGAATCAAGGAAGGTTTGATAAAGCCCCAGCCAGGGAATGGCCGGGGCTTCTTTTTTATACGCTTGTTTTATTTCTTAGCTTTCTTCTTGTTTTTCTTGCTGTGGTTACTTTCTCCACTTTGGGTACTCGCAGCGCTTTGCTCGCTTTCGGTATTCTCATCTTTACTGTCATCACCCTCACTCTCCGGCTTATCGCTGCCTTGATGAGTGAGCGGGCTAGCTTGGTCTAAGCGCGGGTGGTTATCCAGGAATTCACGCTGTAGGTCTGGTATGGCATCCAAGGCTTGCAGGGTATGGGTGAGGGCGTGAATAGCCGCCAGCACATCCTGGGTATGGCCGGTTTCTGAAATGGTGTGCATATTGCGGATGGGGAAGCCAATCGAGGTAGCGGCGCTATCGATAGACGCTAATACGCCTGCCATGCCATCGGTACCCGTATCCACACCAACAATATCGCGCTGCAGCGGGATGTCCTGCTCTTTAGCGGCGGTAGAGATAATCCGGTTGAGCTGTTCGCTGGCAATCGAACCCACCGCCATGGTGAAGCCTTTGCCCATCTCTAGCGGTTGCATGCGCTTGTCGCCAATACCGGGCGCAGCCACATAGTCGTGGTTTACGTCCACGCCAATCAGCGCATCCGGCTTCATTTCACCCGCCATCACGCGGCTGCCGAAACGGCCAATCTCTTCATAGCTGGCAATCGCAAACAGTACGCGCACGTTTTTGGTGCCGCCCGCTTCAGCGATTAGGCGCGCCACTTCGGCGGCCACAAAACAGCCCAACCCGTTATCCAGGTAAGCACCGTAAAAGGTGTTAGGGCTAAAGCCTGGGCGGATAGGGCGGTCAAAAATAATCGAGTCGCCGGGGCGTACGCCAAGGTTCAGCACTTGCTGCTTTTTATTTTCGCCGTGGATCTGAAGATCCAAATAGATCTGCTCTTTCTTCAGGCCTTTGCTGCCATCGCGTTGGGCAGGGTCAGAAAAGTGAATCGCGCCCAGCGCTTCCACCGTGCCGCCTTCAATGCAGCGATAGCTGCCAGGGGCATCGGGGTCTTCGCTAAACAGCTTCACTTCATGGCCAATCAGTACGGTAGGCAGGAACGAATCGGTGTTGATCCAAATCTTGCCGTCTTCACCAATTGAGCGCACCTGCATACGGATTTTATCCGCATGGCCGATGATCATGACCTTGAACATATCGTCGCGGTCTGGGTGAGTGTCCAGCACAACGCCCGCGTTGCCCTTGAACTGGTGAAGGTGCCAGCCTTTAGGGGCAAAAGATTCAAAATGTGGCTTCAGCACGCCGTAGGTCATTGCCGCTTCCAGGCCGACGGGGCTGGGGGCCGCAAGGATCTCACGCATCAGTTTGAACTGTGCGTCGGGCATCGGCTGTGTCCAGGGTTTTGCACTATCGCTCATCGTTGTCGCTCACTCATTTTTAGGTGGATGTTAATCACCTCTAGTCTGCCAGATTCCCGCTGGTTGTGTAGAGAAAGCCGCTTATTCGTGGCAATGAATTAGCTCGCGCAGGGCGCTGGTGGCGGCGGACGGAGGATGACGTCGGCTTAATACAATGCCCAGTTCACGGCGAATCGTTGGCTCGACCAGCGGGCGGTGTTCGATGCCATCAGTAGCAATTTGGCGAAAACTGAGCGAGGGCAGCACGCTAATGCCCAATCCCGCAGCCACCATGCGCCCTACCGTGGCGATCTGGCGCGCGTCGCATAAGATATCCAGCCGCTCGCCCACGCTCTGCATAATGCGGTCAATATCCTGGCGCGAGCTGGAAAGGCGATTGATACCGATAAATGGATAAGCCGCGAGTTGGCTCCAGGCGACGGCTGATTGCGCCAGCAACGAGTGCCCACAGGGGCAAACGACCACATAGCTGTCTTCGAGTACGGGCTCAAACGTTAGATCGTCTGCGTCGCTTGGCGGCACTGAAAGCCCGAGGTCGGCGCGGCCTTCGCGCACCATTTGATTGATCTGCTCAGCCAACACATCGTGCAGGCTAAGGTTAATACGTGGGTAGGCCTCATGAAAGAGCTTAATAACGCGGGGGAATAATCCTGCCGCCAGAGTAGGCAGGGCGGCCACGGTTACTTTTCCGCGCTGTTTGGAAAATTGGTCGTTAAGATCTTCAAAGGCTTCATTCCAATCATTTAAAAGCCGCACGGCGACCGGCAAAAAAGCTTCGCCTTCCGGCGTTAAAGCAAGTTGCCGAGTCGTTCGCGCAAACAGCGCACCACCGACGTTCTCCTCGAGTTTACGCAGGGCAATCGAGATCGCCGGTTGGGAAAGGTGCACGCGCTCGCTGGCCTCCGCAAGGCTACGCGAATGGGCGACGGCAACAAAAACACGCAACTGCTGGATGCTTGGATTCATTTAGAAAGTAAAACATAAATTAAAAACTATTCAATATACAAAATTAACCCGGCAGACCATGCTTGTTTTATCGCATGCAATCAGCGTCGCGATCACCGTTTTAGATAAAAAAACGCTCTACAATAACAATAGCTCGCTTAGCGAGCTTCGGAGACACAATGAAAACGCTACTTACCGCCATGGTGGCAAGCGCCGCGGTGCTGGCTGCTGCCACTTCCCATGCCGATGAGCGCCTGCTGATTGGTTCCACCTCCAGCTCCTCCAGCCACTACAGTTACTTTGTTGCGGTTAATCAAATCATTAATAACCAAGTCGAAGGAGTGAGCTCTTCCGTTGCAGAAACCGGTGCTACGGTGGATAACCTGCGCCGGTTAGGCCGCAATCAAATCGATATGGGCTTGGTTACCACTAACACCGGTTATCACGCCTACGCTGGCGAGGAAGATTTTGAAGGCCGCCCCGTCGATAACCGCCTGCTATGGGTCTACACCGTGGCACCGCAGAATGCCGTGATGCGCCAGGATGCGGAGGTGGAAACCTTCACTGACTTAGACGGTGTGCGCTTCAATCCAGGGATTACCGGGTCAGCCACCGAGAAAACCACCGAAGCGGTAATGCGCGCGTTAGGTATCGAACCTGATTACGTGCGCGGTTCAACGACCGATATGGTCGACGCCATGAAGGATGGCCGGGTGATGGGGTCGGTAAAATCGGGGGTCGGAGAACGCCTGGATGGCTCCTCCATGGACATCGCCACTTTCACACCGATAAGCGTGCTGTCGCTCGACCAAGAGCAGGCCGACACACTGCGCAGCGAAATGCCCGACGTAGCGATTGTCGATGTGCCCGAAGGGGCCGCAGAGGGTATTCCTGCTTACACCACTTGGGCCTTTGGTGTGGCCGTGCACGCCCATCCAGACATGGATGATGAGACAGCCTATCAAATAGTCAAAGCCGTGATGGAAAACCCAGAGCCGCAGGTTAACGCCTTCGCAGCCATGCAGGATGCGGATATGGCGAAGATGACCCTGGAGGTTGGCACCGTGCCACTTCATGCCGGCGCTGCGCGCTATTTCGAAGAGCAAGGGTATGACATCCCCGATGCCTTGCAGCCCGTCCAGTAAGGCCCATTGGAGACGATGATCATGCGCGAGACAGTGACCAAAGGCTTGGCGCTCCTGCTGGGTGGGCTAATCCTTTATACCTCCGCCACTGGGCCATTCGAAAGCTTGATTCAGCGGAGTATCTTTCTCGCGCTGGTCATCCTGCTAGGGCTTGCCGTTTATCCATTAGGCGCAGGCAAGCGCTGGCGGCCGCTGGGCATTGCTATTGATGCAGTGCTGGCAGTGGGTGTGGTAGTTGCCTGTGGCTATGTGGCGCTGAACTACGAACAAATTCTGGTCGAACTCCCCTGGGCGACACCTCGGGATATGCTGCTGACCGGCGTACTGCTGGTGGCGATTCTAGAGCTGTCACGCCGCGCCATCGGCGTGATCTTTCCACTGTTAGTGTTAGTGGGTTTGGCTTATGCGCTGTTTGGGGCGGCAATCCCTGGGCCGCTTGGTCACCGTGGGTTTGATCTTTACTACATGACTGAAACCATCTACCTCGGCGATTTAGGCGTGTGGGGCATGCTGGTGGGTGTCGCCGCGACGACCATTGCCGCCTTCGTACTGTTCGGCTGTTTGCTGCTACATACCGGAGGCGGTAATACCTTTATGGATTTGGCGTTGCGTATTAGCGGCCGCTCGCCGGGCGGTGCTGCCAAAGTGGCCACGGTGGCCTCCGGGCTGTTTGGCATGGTCAGCGGTAGCGCGGTGGCCAATGTGGCCACCACGGGCAATTTCACCATTCCCATGATGAAGCGCTTGAACTACCCGCGCCCGTTCGCGGCTGGAGTTGAGGCCGTGGCCTCGACCGGTGGCCAAATTGCACCGCCAATTCTGGGTGCTGCGGCGTTTATCATGGCGGAGATTCTGGGCGAAAGTTACCTGCGTATCGCCTTAGCGGCTTTGCTGCCCGCGATCCTTTTCTACCTGGGGGTGTTTGTCACCATTCACTTGGTCGCCAAGCGCCGTCAACTGCAGGTAGTACCCGATGATGAGCTACCCAGCTGGTCAGATGTGATACGCCCTGAACGAATCATTCCCATTCTGGCCGCATTAGGCGGGCTGTTTTACGGCGTACTTAGCGGCCGTTCGATTCAAATGTCGGCGTTCTACGGCATCTTAATGACCGTGCTAACGTTCGTGCCTTTTGCGCTGATGGCCAAAATGTCGCTGCGCGAGATCCTCGGCAAACTGGTGGCAGGCCTAGTCGATGCAGGCAAAGGCATGGTGATTATCGGCGTGCTATTGGCCGGGGCACAGATTCTGGTGGCGATGATCGGTATGACCGGCATCGGTGTGACGTTAGCGAGTTTGATTGTCACGGTGGGCGGAGAATCGCTGTTCCTGGTCGCCTTTATCGTTGGCGGCGTGTGCCTGATTTTAGGCATGGGCATTCCCACTACGGCAGCGTATGTGCTGGTGGCGTCGGTACTGGCTCCAGCGCTCACGGCCATTGGCGTTGAACCACTGATTGCCCACCTGTTTGTTTTCTACTTCGCTACCCTGTCGGTGATTACGCCGACCGTCTGCATTGCGGTCTTTGTAGCCTCAGGTATTGCCGACACCAACTGGCTGCCTGCCGCGATTGAATCAGTGCGCTTGGCGGCGGCTATTTATGTGATCCCCTTCCTGTTGCTGATCTACCCGGCCTTAGCGGGGTTTGGTTCTGCCCTGGATATCGTCTTGGCCAGCTGCCAAGGGGTCGTGTTCGTAATGGCGTTTGCCGCGCTGATGTCGCGGGTAGCCATGACGGGTAAGCGCTTGATCGATGTCGCAGCGCTGATCGCGGTGATTGGGCTGGCGTTGACGCCCGGCTGGCTGACCACGCTGGCAGCGCTAGCCCTGATCATTGGGTTATTTATACGCCGCCGCTCGCTGCTAAGAGACGAGCTGGAGTCTGTCGCAGGCGACCACCACTCTCTTCAGGCCAAGGAGACACAGCTATGAGCTTTTTATTAGGCAGCGGGGCGGGCTTTTCCGGCGACCGTACCGATGCGGCCGTGGCGGTGGTGGCAGAGTTGATCAAGCGGCAGCTACCCTCCGCGCTAGTATTTGAAACCCTGGGAGAACGGACATTAGCGGCAGCCCACCGGGCGATGCGTGACGACCCCGAAAGCGGGTTTGAACCGCTGTTGGACGAGCTGTTGGCCCCAGTGCTGCGCGACTGCCTGGACCACGGAATCAAAATTCTAGGCAACTTCGGTGCAGCGAACCCTGGCGGCGCGTGCCAGGTAATTGCTGACTTGGCTACGCAGCTTGGGCGAGGGGATGTATGCATTGCCCAGGTGCACGGTGACGATATCCGCCAGCAGTTGCATAGCTTGGACTTGCAGCGCTGGGAGGCCGAGCGGCTGGATATGCCGAGCGATGACGCCTTGATTTCAGCCAATGTCTACCTGGGTGCCAAGGCGCTGGCAGAGGCGTTGACGATGCAGGCGGATGTAGTGGTCACCGGGCGCGTTGCCGACCCGGCGCTGTTTTTAGCGCCGCTGATGCACTACTTCGACTGGCGTTGGGACGATTGGGATCGCCTGGCCTGCGGCATGATGGCGGGTCATTTGGCAGAGTGCGGCGCCCAGGTGAGCGGCGGCTACTTTGCTGACCCAGGTTTTAAAGACGTACCGGGGCTTGCCACAGTGGGCTATCCGATTATTGAAGTAGAGCAGGATGGCAGCCTTATTATTACCAAACCCGCCAACACCGGCGGCTGTGTAACCGAGCAAACGGTGAAAGAACAGCTGCTTTATGAAGTGCATGACCCGGCTAATTACCTGACCCCGGATGTCACGGTGGACCTTTCCCATGCCGTGGTGCGTCAGTTATCACCCAACCGCGTGGCGGTGACGGGAATTCGCGGCAAGCCAGCGCCTGAGCGGCTAAAAACCACCGTGTGCTATGAAGGTGGCTGGCAGGGCGAGGCGGAAATTTCCTATGCAGGGCCCAACGCCCTGGCAAGGGCACAGCTTGCAGCGCAGGTGCTGCGTGAACGATTGGTGTTTCGTGCTCCCGCTGAGCTGCGTACCCGCTTGGATATCATTGGCCTAAGCAGCGTATTTGATAGCGATAGCGGTGAGTTGCAGCGTAGCGCTTCAGCTCCTGCCAACGGCGATTATCGGCTGCGGCTGGCGGCCGAGCACAGCGAGCGGCGCTGGGTCGCTCGTGCCACCCAAGAGCTTCTGGCGCTTTACTGTGCCGGGCCTGCGGGAGGCGGTGGCGTGCGGCGCCAATTTCAACGGCGAGTGTTTACGGCTTCATATTTGGTCAAGCGTAGCGACGTTCATGCCCATGCCAGCCTGTTTGAATCGTCGCCCCTCGGCGAACGTAGGAGTGAACGTTATGTTGCAAGCTGAACACACGCAAACGCCGGTGCACCCGCATTCTCCTGTCACCCTTCATCAACTCGCCCATGCCCGTGCAGGCGATAAGGGCGAGCGGCTTAATGTGGCGTTATTTGCCTATGACCCAAACCACTACACCACCTTACTGGAGCAGGTAACCGAGGAGCGTGTGTTGGCGCTGTTTGCCCACCGCGGTGCCAGCCGAGTGCGGCGCTACCCTTTGCCTAATTTGGCGGGCATGAACTTCGTGATCGATGACGTGCTTCAGGGCGGCGTTAATGGCGCGCTCAACTTGGATGGGCATGGCAAAACGCTGTCGTTTTTGCTGTTAAGTCTGGAGGTCAATGTCTAGCCATACCCCCGACCTAGGTCGTCATTACGCACTGCTCAAAACACCTTACTATGTTGGCTAATGTATGCTTGCTAACAAATATAACAAGCTGTAACGGTGTTTAAGGAGCCGCTTAATGACCGCAGCAACATTAAGTTCTCAGCGCTTTAAAGTGCTACTGGCGGGCGTTTTCAGCCAAATACTGTGCGTCGGGGTCGCTCGTTTTGCCTATACGCCGTTACTGCCGGTGATGCAGCAGCAGACCTGGATGGGCGACGCCGATGGCGGCTGGCTGGCGGCACTTAACTACGCGGGCTATATGCTGGGGGCGGTGCTGGCTGCTTCTATTCACAGTATTTATATCAAAGACACACTATTTCGCTGCGGGTTAATTCTAGCTGTATTCACCACGGCGGGTATGGCGCTCACCGAGCATTTCTGGGTCTGGGCAGGGCTGCGTTTTCTGGCCGGGCTTTCCAGCAGTGCTTCAATGCTATTAGCGTCAGGGCTGATTCTTCATTGGTTAATCCAGCACCGCCAGCGTGGCGAGCTGGGTATTCATTTTGCCGGTGTGGGCTTAGGCATGATTGTCGCGGCGGTGGCGGTGGAAATGATGCTGCAGCTCTCGTTTAGCTGGCAGACCCAGTGGTGGGGCTTTAGCCTGCTGGGTGCCGCACTGCTTGTGCCGGCCTGGCGCTGGCTGCCGCGCCCGGTAAAACCAGTGCTAGGTGCCCACTCAGCGAATAGCCAACCCACAATGCCGCCTACGCGCACCTTTATGCGCTGGATGCTCGCCGCCTACTTTTGTGCCGGTTACGGCTATGTGATCAGTGCGACCTTTTTAGTCGCTATCGTCGAGCGGGAACCGCTGCTGGCGGGAATGGGTAACTGGACGTTCGCCCTGGCCGGTTTGGCCGCCGCCCCTGCGGTCATGCTATGGGATTTAGTTGCCCGACGGGTGGGCTACCTGGGGGCACTGATTATCGCTATGGGGATTCAAGTGGTGGGCATAGTGCTGCCGGCTATTACCGCCAATGCCGCTGTGGTGCTGTTAAGCGCTGTGCTCTACGGTGGCACCTTTCTGGGCTGCGTCAGCCTGGTACTGACCATGGCGGGCAGGCTCTATCCGGCAAGCCCGGCACGGTTAATGGGCCAGATGACGCTGGCATACGGTGTCGCTCAAATATGCGCCCCGGCGTTAACCGGTATGTTAGCGGAAGCCTCTGGCCATTATGGCGTTGGGCTTTGGCTGGCGGGCGGCTTTGTGACCCTCGGTGCGGTGTTGTTGGCCTGCTTGCGCAAGGTAGACCAAACCGCCCAGCGCTTGGATGCCGCTGCCAAAGCTAGTGTCTATGTCTAGGAGCTGAGGCCTAGGAACTGAGGCCTAGAAGCTGAGGCCTAGTGGGCATTACCCACGAAATCCTTTAGGATAATCGCCTTTTTCTGACGGGATAAATGGGCAAATGACCTCTTCTAGGCAACCTCGCACCCAATGGCTAGGCCGCTGGGGTTTTATGCTGGCGGCAACCGGCTCTGCCGTTGGGCTGGGCAATATCTGGAAATTCCCCTACATGACTGGGGAGTTTGGCGGCGGCGCCTTTGTATTGGTTTATCTAGCCTGTATCTTTGCCGTGGGTGTGCCGGTAATGATGGCAGAGATCGCTTTTGGGCGGCGTGGTCGCGGCAGCCCGGTAGACGCCATTCGCCGTGTGGTCAACGAATCTGGCCGTTCATCGGCGTGGTCGTTGATTGGTTGGATGGCCATGCTGTGCGGTTTTATGATCTTGTCGTTCTACGTGGTGGTGGCGGGCTGGTCGTTCTCCTATCTGTGGAAAATGCTCACCGGCGGACTTGCGGGCAGCAGCGTCGATGATATGGCCGCTGTGTTTGGTGCCAATAACGACAACCCGCTCAACCTTGGTTTTTGGAGCACCTTGGTAACGCTACTGACGATGCTGATCGTGGGCAAAGGCGTGCAACAGGGGATCGAGAAGAGCGTTAGCTGGATGATGCCGGGGCTGGTGGTCATGCTGGTGGTGCTGATTGGTTTTGGCATGTTTTCCGGCGGTTTTGGCGCCGCGGTCAATTTCCTGTTCTCGTTTAACGCGGGGAGCCTTTCCAGCGAGGGTATGCTGGCAGCCCTTGGGCATGCATTTTTTACCCTATCGCTGGGCTCCGGGGCGATTCTCACCTACGGCAGCTACCTGCCTAAAGGCGCCTCAATTGGTGGCACTACGATTAGTGTGGCGGTGGCGGATACCGTGGTGGCGCTAATGGCGGGGCTGGCGATCTTCCCGGTGATTTTTGCCAACGGCATGAACCCCGGCGAAGGCCCTGGGCTGATTTTTATGAGCCTGCCGCTGGCCTTTCAGGCAATGCCGCTTGGCACGCTGTTTGGCATCTTGTTCTTCCTTATGCTCTCCATGGCGGCGTTAACCTCCTCAATCTCTATGGTCGAGGCCACGGTTTCCTGGCTGTGCGATAACAAAGGCATCTCGCGTTCGAAAGCCTCCTGGGGCACAGGCATTGTGCTGTGGGTGATCAGCACCTTAGCGATGCTGTCGTTTAACCTGGGGGCTGACTGGACACTGGCGGGTAAGAACGTCTTTGACTGGCTGGATTACCTAACATCGCGTTGGATGATGCCACTGGGTGGCCTGGGCATGGTCGTACTGGCGGGGTTTGTACTAAAAAGTGACACCTTCCGCGACGAGCTTGGGCTTGCTCCGCTGCCTTATGCGCTGTGGCTGACCATGGTGCGCTATGTTAGCCCACTGGGTATTGTGGTGATTTTTGTCGACGCGCTGGGTGTCTATCAGGTTTCGTTTACCGCCCACTGGCCGTGGCTGCTAGCGATTCTGGCCGCCATGGCGGTGCTTGGCGAAAGCCTAAGCCCGCGCTTGCGTCACGCGCTGAAAACAGCGTAATACGCTACGGCATCTGCCCCGATAACAAACGCTGCTGCTGAGCTTTCACTTCATCGCTGCGCAGCGGCGTTTGGCAGGTCGCATACACTTCTGTTAGGAATCGCTTGCGTGACCCTCGGTAGGTACCGCTAAGTAGCGCCGCCTGGGTAAGGGTATTAAGCAGTGTTTTACGTGACTCCCCCGTCAGTTGCGCATAGCCCTGTAGGGCAGTTGGCCAATCAACGTCAATTGCCAGTGGTTTATCAGGCAGGCTGTTCAGCAGGCGAGCCAATAGCAGCACTAGATTTGGGTGCGGGTGCTGATTGCGCATAATTAGCTCACCCACCCCCTGGGCTACCAGGCGTCGGGTGTGTTCATCGCTATCAGTCAGCGTTTCCATCAAGTGCTTAACCAGGGCGGGGCCACGCGCCTGCAAGTAAGCTTCTTGAATAATGCGTGCGGCTATCCAGGCGTTCCATACGGCGTACAGCGGCCCGGTTAATATGGGTAGAAAGCCGCGCAACGTCAGTCGTCCCAATAGCCGACGCAGCAGTAAACGCAGCAGAAAGCTGCTTAAGCTGATTTTTAAACGGTAAAGCAGCGCTCGAAGCGTTAGCTTCCAGCCATGCAGGTAAGCGTGGGGGTCTACGCCATAAATAAGACTACCAGGACTGGGGTATTCCAGTGCCGACCGGGAAATGCCGTGAACGGTCAACTGAATATCGGGTTCAAGAGCTTCTGTTTGGCCGTAACGTAGTCCCGCCAAACGGGTAATGCGCGCCACGCCGCGCAGTGCATTCCAGTATAAAAAGCCGATTTCCAGCGCGGTAACCAAGCCTGCGACGGCCAGATAGCCACTCCAGTAGGGGAGTTGCTCCCTAAGGCTCATGGCTTCCCAGTGGCTAGTGGCAAACTCACGCATCCACCATTCGGCGCTGCCAATCAGCGTGCCGGAAATCAACCCAGCGAGCGCTGCCCAGGCGATGATCCAGCGCCGTGCCCGCTTAAGGGCATGTGGGGCGGGGGAATTAAGTGCTGGGTGGCGGCGTAAATAGCCCTGTACATAGCGGCTAGCCCAGCGCTGCGCTAGCCCGGGGGCTGGGGCGTATTCTTTATCTGGCCGAGTGAGGGACATAAAAACAGCGGTTCCTACGCATTGGTTCTTCCAGGTTAGCGGTTAGGTTCGTGAAGTACACGCATGAATAGCGCCGGGGTGAGTGCCTACTTTCATAAGTTCATCCCAGCGCGTGGTATAGCGGTCTGAGCGATGAGCGCAGCGTAACTGCCAGGCGGCAGGTGCGTTCGTCATGCCAAAGCTGATCGTGCCTTGCCCCATACGCTGGTTAATTTGATCCACCGTTGCCATCAAAAACGGGTGACGATTCCGGGTGGGCGGATGTAGCAACGAAAGCTGATGCTGCTCAGCGTCCACCAAATCCAACAGCATTACGCCAGCCTTCATAAACCGGTAGCTGGGACGATGCATTTGCTCAAGCCCTTGGCGAACGGCGTCGAGGATAATACGAGTGTCGTCGCTGGGTGAGGGCAGCGCTATTAAGGCATGGGGATTATATTGTAACTGGTCTCGGCGGTGGCGGTTGGTATTCAGAAATACCATTACCGCACGGGCCAGGCTCTGCTGTTCGCGCAGTTTTTCAGCACTACGCTGGGCGTGGCGTCGCAGGGCGTTATGTACTTCGGCAAAAACGCCGGTGGGTTGGCCGAAAGAGCGCGAGGTCATAATGCGCTCTCGGGGCTTATCTATTGCGTTCATCTCCAAACAGGGGACGCCGCGCAGCTCAAGCGCGGTGCGTGCTAGCACCACCGAGAAACGCTTGCGGAGCTGTTTTTCATTGCTTTCACGCAAGTCCCAGGCGGTGTTAACGCCGCCAATGGCCAAACGCTCGGCGAGTCGATGGCCGACGCCCCAAACACTGCCTACCGGCGTACGTTTGAGCAACGCCTGCGTGGTGTGATCCTGTCCATCAAGCAAGCAAACGCCTTGGTAGTGAGGGTATTGCTTGGCAAGGTGATTGGCCAGTTTGGCGAGCGTATGCGTGGCTGCCAGCCCAATACACACCGGCAAGCCCAAGTGGCGGCGTATACGCTGGCGCAGGCGTCGCCCTAGCGCCGCACATTGTTCTGTAGTGAGACCTTCTAAATAGACAAACATCTCATCGATTGAGTAGGGCGCAACCGCAGGGCAGGCATCACGCAGTAGTTGGGCCAGTCGCCCCGACATATCACCGTACAGCTCGTAGTTAGACGACAGAAGATGGATCTCGCCGCGCTGGCGCAGTCCTTCAAGCTTGAAGGCGGGCGTCCCCATGGGAATATCCAGTGCTTTCAATTCGGCTGAACGGGCGATCACACAGCCATCGTTGTTTGACATCACTCCCACGGGCCTGCCTTCAAGCTTGGGCTGAAACACCCGCTCGCAGCTTACGTAGAAGTTGTTGGCATCGACTAGACCAATCATCGCAAGTCCTCATCTCGAATATGCGTGTTTGCGCAAACAAGCATGTCAACGCACATACTCGTGCACCACGGTGCGCACCACACCCCATAGCTGGCAGTCGCTGCCTTCAAGGGGCAGCGGCGGGTAGTTTGGGTGGCTTGAACATAGATGCGGTCTGCCCCGGTAAAGCGCATAGCGTTTTATCAACGCCTCGCCCTCCAGCATAGCGACCAAAATATGCCCCAGACGCGGCTCAATACTGCGGTCAACAATCAGCAGGTCGCCTTCAAAAATACCCCAACCTTCCATACTGTCGCCGGTGGCGGTGACATAAAACGTCGCGGTGGGGTTTTTAACCAGCCGTGTATTGAGATCCAGCGTGCATGGCTCGTAATCCTGAGCAGGTGAAGGAAAGCCGCTAAAACCAGCGCGGCCCAGAAAAGTTAAATAAGGCAGCGGCTGAGAGGTTAACGGCAAGGCTGGCGTAAGGTGATCTGACTGGCCCGGCATCGTCGGCATCCTGATTTTAAAATATTGTATAAATATACAGTATTTTTTGAGGCGAGAGAAAATGAAAAATAAGTCAGGGTCTTTAACGAAATCTCCAAACGGTGCGCTTGGCATCTCACTTTTATTAGCTTAATGATATGCTTAAGGCATCTTAAAGGGAGATCACCGCATGCATGTCTTCGGTTATTACCGGCGCTTTACCACAGGGCTTTCGGCTCTTTTGATTTCGGGCATGGTGAATGCATCGCCCGAGCAACTTGAGGCGGATTTTCGTGAACGCATGATAGGCGAAGACGATAGGCTCACTTTTAGCCGTATCTACGAAGACAGTGAGCAGCAACGCTATATTGCTGAGGATATAGCGATTACTCACGCCAACGGCGATGTGATCACCCTTGAACGCTATAGCGTCGAGGGAGCCTATGAGCACCCCGACCAAGTAGTGATGGAGAGCATAGTCTTTAGAGAAGTTGGGCAAGCTGATCCACTCCTCAGTATCGCAACGTTAGTGCTGCCCCAGCCATCACGGGCGGTGTTCTCCGCTGAAGATTTTGATCAGGCGGTGGAGAGTGTCTCCTTCAACGCCGTGACGGCTAGCGATATCATGCTACGGATGGACGACGGTGCGGCAGAGAGTGCTTTAACAGAGATGAGTCATACTCCCGTGAAAGGCTATATTCATATTGATGACTTCACGCTGGAGGGGTTGAATCGTAGCGCCTTAGAGCTATTGAACATCGAGGGAATCAGTGCAGAGTTCAAGTACCTAGAGAGCGGTATTACCTCAGAGCTCGCGCTGACGAATCTGCGCATTGAACAACTGGTCGGGCTAGATAACCCCGGGGCAGAGAGCGTTGAGCACGCTGAGCTTAACGGCTTTAGCCTGACGGGTGACGACTGGCGCGTACTCCTTGATAAGCTGTGGGTTAACGGTAGCAACCATACCGGCGATGCGGGCTTTGAAGGGGCTTATTTCGATGTGGCTGAACTGATTCGCCTCGCTCCCCCTGACGATCGCGAAGCGATCCAGAGTTTGAGTAATGTACTCACCGGCGGTACTGGGCAGTTAAGGGCAGAAGGGCGCAACCATTCCCGGTGGGAGGAGGCTGATGAGGGCAATCGGCTAATATCCGAAGGATTCTTAACGCTAAGCGGTGCCGCTGGGTTTGAATTCACCATGGATCTTCCTATCACGCTCCCGAAAGGGGTGACTATAGAGCAGGCAACGCAGAACCCCGCGTTGTTAGAGTTGGCAACGCTGCATGGCGGCGACGTAGTTGTCGCTTACTCCGATGAGGGGTTGTTGCCGCGTATAGCGACTGAAATGGCCAGCCAACAAGGTATTCCCGAAGAGCGGGTGATCTCCCAGATCGCGGCACAAGCCCAGCAGTTTGGCCAGCTGTTAGGCCCGCAAGTCAGCAAATTAATGACCGGTATGGTCGATATCATGGCGGGATATTCCCAACAACTAACCGTCAATGTGGCGTTCCCCAATCCGTTTATGCTTAATCAATTTATTATGAACCCTATGGGCAACGTTGATCAGTTGAGATTCTCCTACCAATTAGAGTAGCTCCCTCTATCAGCCCGGCTGTCCAGTTGGTCAGCATTGAGCGGCCAGGGCAACATGAAACACACTCATGCACGACCTGACGCGGATGCGATGAAAGTCGCGTCAGGCTGCGTTATGATAGCGCCCTCGCTTCTTCCATGATGATGCTTTCTCGTTACGAGGTTCCCGCCGATGTTCAGCCGCGATATGACAATTGCCGGATTCGATGATGTGCTGTTTGATGCCATGCAGAAAGAAGTGGAGCGCCAAGAAGCCCACATCGAACTGATCGCTTCCGAAAACTACGCCAGCCCCCGAGTACTCGAAGCCCAGGGCAGCCAGCTGACCAATAAATACGCCGAGGGCTACCCCGGCAAGCGCTACTACGGCGGCTGTGAGTTCGTCGATATTGCTGAAAATCTGGCCATTGATTACGCCAAAGAGCTGTTCGGCGCTACCTACGTGAACGTCCAGCCCCACTCGGGCTCGCAAGCCAATAGCGCAGTGTTCCAAGCGCTGGTTAAGCCTGGCGATACTATTTTAGGTATGAGTCTGGATGCGGGCGGCCATTTGACCCACGGTGCCAAGCCTAATTTTTCTGGCAAGCACTACAACGCCATTCAGTACGGTTTGAACGATCAAGAACTGATCGACTACGAGCAGGTGGCGCAGCTTGCCCGTGAGCACAAACCCAAAATGATCATCGCCGGCTTCTCAGCCTATTCACAAATCGTTGACTGGGCCAAGTTCCGCGAAATCGCCGATGAAGTGGGTGCTTACTTATTAGTTGATATGGCCCACGTCTCCGGCCTGGTCGCAGCGGGCGTTTACCCCAGCCCCTTGCCCCACGCCCACGTAGTTACCTCCACTACGCATAAAACACTGCGCGGCCCCCGCAGCGGCGTGATTCTCTCAGCGGAAAACGACGCGGATATTGAGAAAAAGCTGCAGTCAGCGGTTTTCCCCGGTGGTCAAGGTGGCCCCTTGATGCACGTCATTGCCGCTAAGGCGATCTGCTTTAAAGAAGCCATGGCACCGGAGTTCAAAACCTATCAGCAGCAGGTAGTTAAAAACGCCAAAGCCATGGCCAAGGTGTTTATCGACCGCGGTTACGACATCGTTTCTGGTGGCACCGAAGACCATCTCTTCCTACTTTCGCTGATCAAGCAGGGCGTAACCGGTAAAGATGCCGATGCCGCTTTGGGTCGTGCCCACATCACCGTGAACAAGAACGCCGTGCCTAACGACCCGCAAAGCCCGTTTGTGACCTCTGGCCTGCGTATTGGCACCCCCGCGGTGACCACGCGCGGTTTCAGCGAGCAGGAGTGTACTACGCTGGCTGGCTGGATCTGCGATATTCTGGATGTGTTGGCTAAAGGCGAAGACACCAGCGCCATTGAAGCCCAGGTGTTGGATAAAGTAGCCGAGGTCTGCGCGAAGCTGCCGGTTTATAAGTAAGCAGCTGTAGCAAGACTCCTTGACTAAGGAAGGCCCAAAAAACGGGTGGCCCATTGGGGTCATCCGTTTTTTGTTGGCCTCGTGATGGCTAGCTCAGTTGGGCGAGAGCGGTCAAGCTCTGCTTGACCAGTGTCGATGCGACTGCTTGTGAAGCTGATTCACTATAGCAGCGCAGCTCCGGGGCGTTTCCCGAAGGGCGAAGGTGGACAATATCGCCATTGACAAGGGTGGCTCTTAGCCCGTCGGTGCTGTCCACGTGCTCAATAGCAGCTTCCAGCCCTAAGGTTTGCTGCATAAGCGTCGGCGTTGTTTGCCATTCGGCCAGCAGTGCATGGCTTTTCTCGGTAGCGAAATCTTTGAGTCTGTCGCTTGCCGTATAGCGAGCGGGTAAGTCAGCGATTAATTGCGAAAGGTTAACCCCGTTCTGGGCAGCCGAAACCATGAGTGTAAGGGCGGGCAGTAGCGCATCGCGGGTGGGCAGTGCCGCTAGCTTACGCCCCTCAGTTTCTAGACTGCTCCCCAATAAAAAGCCACCGTTGGCTTCAAACCCAGCTACTCGCGCAAACTGTTCGCTGAGCTTAGCCATACTGTCTAATACATAAGGCGAGCCAATACGTGTGCGCTCAACCAGCTGAAAGGCACCGCACGCTTCAATCGCCGTATTGCAGCTTACGGGTACCGCCAGCGCTTCAATTCCCAGCGCACGGGCGCAGAGTAAACCGACAATATCACCACGCTGCCAAGTACCTGTTTCATCCCCCAGCAAAGGGCGGTCGCCATCGCCATCGGTGGAAAACAGAGCCTGTAACTGATGCTGGTTTGCCCAGGCACGACCTTGGGCCTGATCCTCGTCGCTAACGGCTTCGGTATCTACGGGAACGAAGGCCTCGCTGCGGCCCAACACCACCACATCTGCACCTAACTCACTCAAAATATGCGCGCTTAAATCACGCCCTGCAGCAGAGTGTTGATATAAACCGACCCGCCAACCTTTCAAGGGCTCGCCTGGAAACCATGCAGTGAAGCGCTGAGTGTATGCCTGATTAGCGGCTTCAGAGACTTCGCTGCGTGCTGGCGCAGGTAGGGTGGGCATTGCCGCCTCTGCATTAAGAATGGCGACTTCATCAGCTTTGGTGATCTCGCCATTGGGGCGATAAAACTTGATGCCGTTACGGTCAAATGGAATATGGCTGCCGGTAATCATGATGCAGGGAACGCCATCCGCCATTGCCTTTAAGGCTAAAGCGGGCGTGGGCAATACGCCGTAGTCATCTACATCCACTCCTAGCGCATGCGCCGCACTGGTACAAGCGGCTGCCATTGCTGGGCTGCTGGGGCGGCGATCCATACCAAGTGCAATACGCTCCACTGAAAAAGATGCCTGCATGGCCGTTATAAACGCCACGGTAAACGCCGCGCATACTTCGTCTGAAAATTGCTCGACCAAGCCGCGTGCACCGCTGGTGCCAAAGGCAATGCCGCTATCATTAATAATTGCAGTAGTGGAACGTGCTGAGCTCAACGTATTTCTCCTGAAAAAAATGCCTGCCGCGAGTTTAACACCCCAGGCGGGAAGCGCTATGGGTTGCTTTAGCGTTGATCAGGAGGAACGTTTGAGTGCTCGTGAGCTAAGCCTAGCTCCCTCTCGCCTCCCGCAGGGGAGCTAAACTGAGCGATAGTATTCATAAAAATGGCCTCCGCAAGCGGAGGCCATGCTGTCTTTCACTCAGGTTGCTTAAACGTCAATCGCCCCGTTTAAGCTTCAACGCCCAAGTTCAGGCCCACCAGAATAGGATCGTGGTCTGAACTACGGAACGCATCATCGGCGTATAAGTTGTCGTCTTGACGGTCATTGGTGAAGTCGGTGTTGTAGTCCAATGCGGATGCTTCGTCCGCATTAATGTGCCAGGTTGTAGTGCCGGTCACTTTCCCGGCTAGCGTTTCACTGGCTAATGCATGATCCAACGAACCCCAGAAGCCATCAAAAACGTAGCTGTAATCATCATCCAACAGTTCAAAACCAGCATCCGTCAGCGTTGTGATCGGATCTTCCATGGCATAAGCATTCAAATCACCCAGAATCAGCAAGTCACTGTCATCGTTACCGGTGGGCTGGGTCGCTAACCAATCACGTAGTTCCTCAGCCGCTTCGACGCGGGTGGGGTTGTTATTGGCCTGGCCATCGCCAATGGCTTCTTCGCCGTTAACCACGCTTCCCTTGGATTTAAAGTGGTTAACCACTACCGAGAAGGTTTCGCCGCTGCTAGTGTCCTCAAAGGTTTGTAACAGTGGCGCGCGGTTTGCTGTGGCGAAGGCCCCATCGGTTTTAGTGGCCGCTGCGCCAACAGGCGACACTGCTTGGCTGTTGTAGATCATGCCGACTGCAATAGCATCATCCCCAGGGCTAATGGTGTTGCCATTCTCATCTTCGGGGATGCTGTAAGCCCAGGTGACCCCCTGAATGTTGTTATTTTGCACGTCTGCATTCAGTGCTTCTACCAGCGCGGCAATGGCGCTATCGTCATCGTAGCCGTTGTTCTCTATTTCCATGAGGCCCACGACATCGGCGCCACTGGTATTAATCGCCTCCACGATTTTGGCTTCCTGACGGGCAAACTCCTCGGCATTGTTGGCCCCACGCGGGTCATGCTCGGTGCCGTTCAAGGTGACCGTTTTGTTGCCGTTCTGATCCAGCGTGTTGAAGTAGTTCAGAACGTTGAACGAGGCGACCGTAATATCGGCGTTACCCAGCGCATCTGTGTCGGGTGTTTCGGGGCGTGCTGGGCCGGTAAAATCAAGGCCATCGACGTTCTGCACTTTCCACTCTTCAAAGTTGTAATCCAGCACACCTTTTAGGGTTTGGAGCTCGTCGCCGCCACGCAGAGGGTTCGTCGCCGAAAGCTCATCACCGTTGCGGCCATAAATAATCGGGTCAGTGTTTTGCGCTGAATTCGCGTCATCGACTTTAATAGTGCGCGCTTCGGCGTCTTCAAGCCAAGCGCTATAACCTGCTACGTCAGGCGCGTTGACTTCCGTGAATTGCTCTAAGCGGCCTCCTGATGAAAGCGTCACTTCCCCATAGCGGCCCAGCTCATAAAGTTCGGTGACCACCAAAGGCTCACCATCCAACGCTTCGATAGCAACGCGCATACCTTCAAAAGCTTCCAAGCCCTGCTGGTCGGTAAACGGCATGGTGACACGTTGGCTTTCAGGCAAGGCCACATCGTTAGCCAGTACATCCAAGCTATCGCGTTCGGCAGTTAACTGCGTTTTCTCGAAATACTCTGAGACCTCGCCGCTGATGCGAATTTGATCACCGGCGGTGAGCTGCTCCAACCACTCACCGCTGTTACTGCCCGCATGCACAAAGATACCTTCTGACGTCGCTGCATTATCGTCGTTATCGCTATCTTCCTCTTGCAGGAAAAAGCCATCCAAACCAGGGGTGACCATGGTGACAATGGCTTCAAGCGTAACGTTTTCGCCCTCCAGAGCACTGCTGTTTGAGTCGCCCTGTACCGTAGAAATCAGCGTAATATCCACCTGAGGCTCATTAGCCAGACCCGGCGATGCCTCGGCGGGTACATCGTCATTATCGCCGCCCAGCGCGCCAGAGCTGACTGCCCCGTTACTTTGAGTGGTGGTAAATGCCTGTAAATCCACATCCCATGAGGCCGCGTCAAACCCATCGGTATCGGGGTAGGCTTCCATCGCTACCTGGTTGCCGTCTACGCGCGGGTCACCCTGCCATAGCGTCACAGCGTCGCCACCACCGCCCAGACCGGAAGCGTCCTCGGCATAGCCAATTTTTAAGCTATCGATATTTTGTAAATTGCTCCACGCTGAACGGAATTCCGCGACCGACTCGGTGTTGCCATCCACCATGACAATTGCCGATTCCCCCGGGGAAAGTGATGTTAATCCTTGAATTTCAACAGCATCCTCGGGGTCGGCGCTGTCATCATCGTAACAAAGTGGTTGGGTGGTAAAGTCCAGTGTTTCATTGGAGCGGTTAGTAATCTCGAACCAGTCTTCCGTGACATCGGCACCGCTTTGGCC
This sequence comes from Halomonas sp. ISL-56, assembly GCF_018612805.1. Lineage (NCBI taxonomy): Bacteria > Pseudomonadati > Pseudomonadota > Gammaproteobacteria > Oceanospirillales > Halomonadaceae > Halomonas > Halomonas sp. ISL-56. The sequence goes on from NZ_JAGGRO010000008.1 coordinate 107,650, forward strand.
CGACCAAATCTCAGTGATGGCCAAACCAATATCGCGCTGACCGGGCACATAAGGAGCTTCCATGGTGCCCAGTTGGAACTCGGTCGTTGCATTAGCGGGTAATTCACCGTCCTCAAACGACCAGTTTTGCGGGTCGCCAATGGCGCTTAATAGCTCATCCGCCGTGCCAAACCCATCGCCGCTAAAGGCTGCATTGCGGGCACTGCCAACGGCAACCGCTGTTACACCCTCTTCGAGGCCAGGCGGAAGTGCGGAGCTGTTGGAGGAGTCGGCGGTGTCCTGCCACTCATCGCTATTAGTTTGCACGGCATAGATAAACGAGGGGTTGCTAGCCTCGCCAACGAAAGCAAGTACCTGGTCACCGCTGACCGAAAGATTGAAGCCATTGTTGCCAACATCGCTACCGTTGGCCGTGGTGAATTGCTCAGAGTCTGCCGTGTAAGTAAAGACAGTGCCTGCAGCGACACCGCCTTCCGGTGCTGTCCATTTCACAGCACCTTCGCTGGCGCGGAAACCATCGCCAGTCCAGCCTGAATCAGTAAAGGTAATTTCAGCGCCTTCACTGATTCCCTTTAACGCCACAAACTGAAAGATCTTTTCGCTACCACTGACCGACGTAATTGCAATGTCGCCAGCCTGAGGTACCCAGTCAGGCAAGCTGAACTCAATATCCGTAATCACAAAGCGCTGCTGCTCGGCAGGTAAATCCTTAGACTCTTGGCCCTCCTCTAACCAATCCACCGTGCCACTATCAAACAGCACGCTTGCGGAAACGCCCTCATCGGTAATGGAGACATCGAAAAGTGATTCAGGCTTCGCTGTCAGTGCGTCCGGTAACGTATTAAGATCCACACCCTCAATTTCACGAACGGCATAAGCGCCATCCCACAGGTAAAGCCCAAAGCCAACGTCATCCGAGTCATCAACGGGGCCTGCCAATATCAGATAGCCGTTATCGCCGGCAGGCTCAATAGAGCGCACAGCGCGTCCATCCAAGTCTAAACGCAGCGGGTCACCAAAGGTTGCCTCGATAGCCTCTCCGGCGACCAGAGCGATGGCATTTTCGACCGGTATTAATTGTGCAAAGCCATTATCCAGCGGCGAGCGTAGGCCCAGATATAGGGAATCACCGATAAAGGTAGCGCCCTCAATATTGACGCCTAGCGAAAGACCCAGCGCATTTTCGCCTAAACCATGGCCATTATTGGCATCCCAGCCGTTAAGCTGGTTGGCTAAATCAGTAAATTGTCCTGTTACCTGGATATCCAAATTCTCAGCGTTATCGCCAGTTACTTGAGTGGCAAAAACCATCGAGCGTTGACTGCTCTCGTGGGAGCCCAGCCAGTAGTGGGTACCTTGGTACGTCGCCACTGCTTCTAGATCCACCTCTTGGGTGTCATTTAGACCCAGAGCATCATTCAGGTTGACTTCTGTCAGAGGGGCGCCGTCACTGTCGCGCTCATAGAGGCGTAATACCTGATCTTCGTCATCCGCTACCAGCATTAAAGCCTCGCCCACTGCAATGGCTGCTGATGCATCAGAAGTGCCTGTGTGGTAGCGCTCACCCAGATTAAAGCTTGGGGTGTTTGGCTCAGGCTCACTAGGATTGGTTGGTTCTGTTGGTTCTGTTGGTTCTGTTGGCACTTCTAGCTCGCTCTCAAGTTGCTCAATATAACGATTCAGCAGCGACTCAACATAATCCATGCTGGAGCCATTGTTGAGTAAAGAAGCTAATGCCCGTGCTGGCTGTTGTCCGGTGCTTTCGCTGTCGTTAAAAAAAGCTGCGACAAGCTCTTCTCGAGACAGCCCATCCACCAGCAGCGCTGACCAGTAAACTAAACCTTCTGGGTCAGGCTCGCGGTTCAGAGCACTGTTATAGAGCTGGTTTAGCCAAGCGGTATCGTCTAAGTTGGAAATGCTGTTTTTATACTCATTAGATGCTTGAAAACTCTTGACAATCTCTTCTAATGCTAAGCCGTTGCGGTGCTCGTTGACCCAGTACGAAAGACCTGAAGTATCAGCTGTGCGTAATAAATAGGCACTGTAGAGCGTAATGATAGGCTGAATTTGTTGCTGAAACTCGGTACTTTCCATTATGGAGTTAATAATAGTTCTTACATCGGAAATCCCGCTATCCAGGGTGGTAGTCCAATAATTAACGCCAGCCTCTTCCGGCTCACGCAACAAAAAATCGCGGTATAACGTAGAAACAAGCTCAAAATTGGTCATTTAACCAGCCCTCACAGGATGAATAGAAATAACTAACTTATTGCTAAGTCATAGCAATAAAATGACTCTAATGTTGTATTTTTATGATATTTGGAAGGCAGAGTGATTTCCGCCAATGCTTAAATGCTTTTTCTTTAAAGCGTCATGCGTTTGCAATGGTTGGGTGCGTACTCTCACGTTTGCCTGTTTTTTCCACTGATTAACAAGGGAACCGCCATGAGTAATTTTCAGCTTCAACTCCTGCATGCAGCCGATATGGAAGGGGGCGGTGGAGACCTGCTAAACGCACCCAACTTCATTTCTATCGTGGATCATTTGGAAGATCAGTATGCCAATTCTCTATTTGTGAGCTCTGGCGATCTAGTATTGCCAGGGCCCTATTTGAACGCTGCTGCTGATTCAAGCCTGCAAGCGGCCTTTCAAACAGCGGTTGAAGAGATTTATGGGCTGGAAGCCGGTTCCATGAATGGCATCACGGCGGCCTCTGGGCGCGTTGAGACTCTATTGATGGATCTTGTCGACGTAGCGGCCGTAACATTGGGCAATCATGAGTTTGATTTAGGCACTGGGCTTATCGAAGCAATGATTGCTTCAGTCGTGAGCGGCGACTCCGCGACCGATATTGAATGGCTAGGCTCGCAATTTCCTTATATCTCAGCCAACTTGGATTTTTCAGGTGACGCCGCGTTAAGTGAGTTGGCGACCAATGAGTTGTTAAACCAAGACGCTTTTCAAGCTACCTTGCAGGAGCTGCTGGCGGGCGCCAACAAACCTAAGCTAGCTCCAGCAGTGATTGCCGAGCGTGGCGGCGAGAAAATCGGCATTATCGGTGTCACGACACAAATCCTGGAAAGTATTTCTTCACCAGGGGATGTTGACGTGCTGACTGGTGGCAGCAACGATATGCAGGCCCTGGCCGATCTTATTCAGCCGGTCATTGATGACCTAGAGGCGCAAGGTGTCAATAAAATCATCCTGAGTTCGCACCTTCAGCAAATTCAGTTTGAAGAAGAGCTTGCCACGCTGTTGGATGGGGTCGATATCGTCATTGCGGGCGGTTCCAATAGTTTACTGGCAGACCAAGAAGATCAAGACCGCGGTTTGTTCCCTGGTGCGGGCGAGCCCTACGACACTTACCCCATTGTTACCCAGGACGCTTCAGGTAACGATGTAGTCATAGTAAATACCGACGGCGGCTGGCGCTATGTTGCCGAGCTAGTGGTGGAGTTTGACGAACAGGGGCGGGTTATTGTCGATTCAATTGACGAGAATACCTCTGGCGTTTACGCCTCTACTGACGAGCAAGTGGAAGCGCTATGGGGCGACCTGGCAAATGCCTTTGCCGAAGGCACTAAAGGCAATATTGCTAATGATTTAGTCAGCGCAGTGGGTGAGTTTGTTGCTGAACAAGACGGCAATATTCTGGGTTTGACCGATGTTTATTTGGTCGGTGAGCGGGAAGCTGTGCGCACCGAAGAAACTAATCTGGGTAACCTAACGGCCGATGCCAACCTCTGGTACGCCCGGCAACTTGACGAAGACGTCATGGTGTCGTTTAAAAACGGTGGTGGTATCCGCGAACCCATTGGAAATGTCGTAGTGGAGGGGAGCGACAGCGAGCCTAATTATCACGCACCAAGTGCTAACCCCGCTATCGGTAAGCCCGAAGGTGGCGTATCCCAGCTAGATGCAGCCTCAGCGTTGCGTTTCAATAATGATCTGACCATCCTTAGCGTCACACGTGGCACGCTGCTGAATATTCTAGAGCATGCAGTAGCGGCATCAGCGCCGGGTGTTACTGCCGGTCAGTTTGCCCAGGTGGGCGGTATTCAATACAGCTTTGATGTAAGCCAGCCTGCCGGCGAGCGCATCCAAAATGCGGTGATTGTGAATGAAGATGGGAGCGCAAACGATGTGCTGGTCGCCAATGGCCGTTTGGTAGGTGATGGAGAAGAGAGTGTTAAGGTCGTTACATTAGGCTTTTTAGCTGATGGTGGTGATGGCTACCCGCTGGAAGAAGGCAGCTATCAAGACCGCGTAGATCTTATGGACGCGTTCTTAGATGATGGCCAGTTTACCTTCGCTGACAATGGCACAGAGCAAGATGCCTTCGCTGAATACATGGCCAGCATGTTCAGCGAAACCCCGTTCAGCGAAGCAGAAACCCCTGCCAGCGAAGATCTCCGCATTCAAAATCTTGACGAGCGCAGCGATGCTGTCTTCAGTGCGCCTGTCGACCCACTATTGCGCCTTTACGATGCGGCCTTTGATCGCACAGCGGATGGAAAAGGGTTGGGGTATTGGGTGGAAATTAGCGAGGCGGTTAGTTTAGGTGATATTGCCAATAGCTTTATTGCGTCTACTGAGTTTTCTGGTCAATACGGGAATCTAGAAAACGATGCTTTTGTTGAACTAATGTACTCAAATGTGCTCGAAAGAACGTCTGATTCGGCAGGCAAAGAATATTGGCTGAACGAGTTGGATAATGGTGTCGAGCGAGGCACAGTAATGATTGGTTTTACAGAGTCAGATGAGAGTATGATGCTGTTTGGTTAACAATTTATTTGCCTACCTTGGGTTGGGGGTTAGATAAGCTCGATCCCCAGCTTGGCAGTTTTTACTCTCATAACGCCCCTACCCTAGGCAGGGGCGTTTCTGTTATGCTGCCGCGATAATCTTCGCGTGACTTCTTTGATTCAACGGTGATCCCTCCATGGCAAAGCAACAGGAAGCAACGGATCTGCAGCGAGCATTAAGCGCTTGTAAGGGTTCGTTTGTATCGGTGGGCTTTTTTAGCATGTTCGTCAATTTGCTGATGCTAGTTCCCCCCATGTATATGCTCCAGGTGTACGACCGCGTACTCACCACGCAAAGTCTTGATACCCTCATAATGTTGACGCTCGTCGTCGTATTTCTATTTATGGTGATGGGAGGGCTTGAACTGGTACGTTCGAGAATGTTGGTGAGGATTGGCAACCGCCTAGATACCACTATTAACCAGCGTCTCTATAGCGCCATGTTCCGTCGAAGCATAATGTCTCCCGGCAGCCAAAGTGCCCAACCACTTAATGATCTGACCAGCTTGCGGCAATTCCTTACAGGAAATGGCCTGTTTGCCTTTTTTGACGCCCCCTGGGTGCCGGTTTACCTAGGTATTCTGTTTGTTTTCCATCCTTGGCTCGGGGTGTTTGCTACCTGTGCGGGTATTATTTTATTTGCGCTAGCAGTTGCTAATGAGAAGTCTACTAAGTCATTGCTTGCTGAAGCGAATAATGAGCAGATACAAGCGCAAAACCTAGCCAACTCTAATTTACGTAACGCCGAAGTACTGCATGCCATGGGTATGCTGCCTGGCATTATGGGGCGCTGGTCGAAGCGTCATCACGAATTCCTAGCTAAGCAGTCGCAAGCGAGCGACCGAGCAGGTGCGTTAACGAATACATCTAAAGTGATGCGCTTGTTGTTCCAGTCATTAATTCTTGGTCTAGGTGCGCTCTTAGTACTCAGGGGCGAAATGACTCCCGGCATGATGATCGCCGGCTCTATCCTTATGGGGCGTGCGCTGGCGCCTATTGATCAAATGATAGGTGGCTGGAAAGGCTTTGTATCGGCGCGTGGTGCCTATGGCCGATTAAACGAGCTGCTAACACAAATTCCAGACGAACAACCCCACATGTCGCTGCCTGCGCCTCAAGGTATTGTTGATATCGAAAACGTAGCTGCTGCTCCTCCAGGTACGCGTATGGCCACCATCCGAGGCATTAATTTTAGTGTCGCTAAAGGTGAGCATGTTGGCATTATCGGTCCTAGTGCGGCAGGTAAATCAACGCTTGCCCGTGTGCTGTTAGGAATATGGCCCACACAGGTAGGCGATGTGAGGCTTGATGGCGGGGCAATTAATCAATATAACCGTGACGAACTAGGCCCCTATCTTGGTTATTTACCTCAAGATATCGAATTGTTTGATGGCAGCATCAGCGAAAACATTGCCCGGTTTGGGAGTGTCAATCCAGAGAAAGTCGTAACAGCCGCCAAAAAGGCAGGCGTACATGAAATGGTATTGGAACTGTCAGACGGGTACGACACAATCATTGCATCAAATAGCGGTGCGCTCTCTGGTGGGCAGCGTCAGCGCTTAGGATTAGCACGAGCCTTATACGGTAACCCAGTGTTAGTAGTGTTGGACGAACCAAATGCTAATCTTGATGACGCTGGTGAACGAGCACTAAGCCAAGCCATTGCTCAATTAAAAGCAGAAGGTACAACGCTATTTGTAATAAGCCATCGCACTAGCGTATTAAAAACAATGGACAAGCTTTTGGTGATGAAAGAAGGCCAAGTAAGCATGTTTGGTCCTCGTGACCAAGTGCTTGCCCAGTTTGCTAAAAAGCCACGCCCTCAAGTAGGCCAACAGAGTTCAGCTCGCCTCTCCGCCATTTCAGGTGGTCGTGGTAGTGAGGAATCGTAATATGAGCAACCGCAATGATCATCTCCCAGCCAAACAAGAAATCGATGTAACACCAAAAGGTTCCGCCACTATTGATGGCGAGGCGCAAGAAAAGCTCCCAACCAGTGATAAAGGCTATCGTAAGCTCGGTTACGCTATTTTGATCATAGCACTGGGTGGATTTGTATTATGGTCTGTAACCGCGTCATTGGCGGTGGCTGTGGTAGCCCCCGGCAACGTGTCTATGGAGTCTTTTAAACGCACGGTTCAGCATCTGGAAGGCGGTATTGTTAAAGAGCTATTAGTGCAGGATGGCGATAAAGTAGAAGCAGGACAGCCGCTGGTTATACTGAGCGACACTCAAGTGCGCTCGCAGTTGGAAATTGCCCAATCCCAATACTATATCAATCGTGCTATGGAAGTGCGGCTACTCGCTGAACAGCAAGGAGCCGAGTCGCTCGATATGCCAGAAGAGCTAATGTCGGTAGATGATGAAAGAATTCAGCAGGTAACAGCCGTTCAACAAAGCTTGTTCCACGCGCGTCGCCAGTCGTTGCAAGGTACCTTGAACGCGATGGATCAGCAGATCATCCAAATGCAGGAGCAGATTGAAGGTCTAGAGGCGCGAGAACGAGTCAATAACCAGCGTATTAGTTCATTGCGGTCAGAAGCAGAAGACTTTCGTTCGCTGTACCGCGAAGGGCTAGGCGACAACCAACGGCTGCGTGAACTAGAACGACAAATGCTGCAATACCAAGGCGATAATGCGGAGTTCCAATCTAATATTGCTCAATTACGTTCGCAAATTAGCGAAAACCGTATGCAAAAAGAGATTACTCAGCAGGAGTTTCAGGCTGAAGTAGGTGAGCAACTACGCAGTGCTCAAGCGCAAATAGCAGAAGCGGAGGAGAAAATCACCTCGTTGACCGACCAAGTAAATCGCACCGTGGTGAGTGCCCCTGTTTCAGGCACCGTTGTTGGCCGCCAGGTGCATACTATTGGCGCGGTAGTTCGCCCAGGTGACCCCATTATGGAAGTCGTGCCTTCTGATGATGGTTTTGTGGTAGAAGCTCGTGTGCCGAATCGCGATATCGATAACCTGTTCATAGGTCAGCTTGCTGAAATTCGGTTTTCCGCCTTTAATCAGCGTTTAACTAATATAATCGATGGTGAAATTATTCACATTAGCGCCGACAGTTTCGAAGATGAGGCGACCGGTCAGCGGTACTACAAAACGCGTATTCGGGTAACTGACGAAGGAAAAGAAGATATGACTGAGCAAATGCACCTGCTTTCGGGGATGCCTGCTGAAGTCATGATTCGTACCGGTGAGCGGACTTTTGCTAGTTACATCGCCAAACCGGTTACTGACATGCTATCGCGCGCTATCCGGGAGGATTAATGACACGGACGCCACGTTTTGCCATAAGTGTGCTTGCACTTACTATTACGCTATTAAGTCAATCTGCATTAGCACAGAATGATGTGCCTGCTGACCAGCAAGCCCTTAGCGAACTAGAGGCGCTTGCCAATAGTGAGTCAACGTCCCAAGCGCTACCCTCATTGCCTGATCTCTTTTCCAGGGCTCTACGCCATGATGCAGATTTGTCGCGCCAGCGCTACGAGCTTGATGCCACCCGGGAAGAAGTGCCGATGGCGCGCTCGCAACTACTGCCACAAGTTAGTGCCTCAGGAGGTTATTTATGGCAGGACTCATCGAATTCTCAAACGGTTGATGAGTTGAATTTGACAGGGGATGCGCCGCGCCCTGCTGAAATCGATGAAACCTATTACCAGGTTCAGCTTCAGCAACCTCTGTTTAGCCTCGAACGTTGGCGTAAGATGGATGTTGCTAACGCTCAGGTAAGTGCTGCCGAATTACAGCTTGCCGTCGTTGAGCAAGAATTGGCGTTGCAGGTCAGCGAAGCCTATATAAAAGCTTATTTAGCCTCCCAGCGTTTAGGGCTCTTAGAATCTCAACAAGCCTCTCTTGAACTACAGGTACGCCAAGCGAGTCGTGCATTTGATCTGGGCGTTGGTAACCGGGTCGACTTGCTTGAAGCCCAATCAAGATACGATCAAGCAGTATCCGATGCGGTTGAAGCTGAAAATGAGTTAGACAATGCGCTTAGCCAGCTAGAGCGTATGACCGGTGTCACGCCTCGGTTTGAAGGTACTGCGCCCGGAGAGTTGACCTCCGTCACCCTTAATGGCGATATAGGTAGTCCTGATGAGTGGATATCACGCACCGGACAAAATCTAAAAGTATTGCTTGCCCAAGAAGAACAGCATGTTACGCAAGAGAATACTAGCGTTAGACGCTCCGGTTATTATCCTGAAGTAAACTTAACACTTAGTTATTCTGATAGACAAAGTGAAGATTATCTTCGTGAAAGCGAAGACTACCGCGCCAATGTAGAGGTTAGTGTGCCAATCTATCGGGGTGGTTATACTAACGCCAGTGTTCGTCAAGGCGAAAAACGTATCGAAGCGGGCCAAGCTGCTTTGGACAATGAGCGCAACCTCGCTATCCAAGAGGTTCGCCAGCGGATCAGAGCGTTAAGTGGAGGCGAGCGCCGCCTCGAAGCATTGAACCAAGCCATTTCCTCTAGCCAGTTATTTTTAGAAGCTGCAGAAAAAGGCGAACAATTGGGGTTGCGAGACTTGGTGGATGTGCTAGATGCCCGAGCAAGCCTCTATGACCAGCGTATACAGTATGTAGATACCGTCGGCAACTACGCTTTGGATATGTTATCTCTCCATGGCGCAGTGGGAAGCTTAGAGAGCGACGACTTAAACCGCATTATGGCGTTATTGGCTTCGTTGTCCACGTCATCGCAGGTAGCGCAGTAGTCAACAACTATGGCCGTTATAAAAACAAGTCAAGGTAGCGAGTGGTTGCGACGAGCTATGCGTTGTTTCGACGCGGGTATAGCCACGCTAGTCGCTTTATTTGCTCTATGGCTAATGCCTGATATCGCCCCAGATGGCAACGACTATCTTTTCTTAATACTTATTGGCAGCCTACTGCTACCCGCAGTAGGTGAGCTACTTGGACTTTACCAACCATGGCGTGGGCGTAGTCTTTACACTATGCTCGGTATTTATCTTGCTACCTGGATCGCCACCATAGGTCTGCTTAGCCTACTACTGGTAGCTATACAAGGAACACAGAGTTTTTCCCGATTGTGGATGGGTGTTTCTGCATTATCGGTGTTAGCAGTAGGCAGTATTATGCGTGCTTTGTTATACGGATATTTAAGACGCCTGCGAGCTCAGGGACACAATTTAAAACGTGTGCTCCTGATAGGTAAAAAAGAAAATATTGCCTTGTTAGAAAAAAAAATCATTGAAACGCCCCACGCAGGTTACGTGGTGGTAGGGCATTATGTGGATGAAGATGATGCTACATTTTTTCATAGAATGGCTGTTTTCGCTAAAAAAAATATATTTCAGCGTAACTTTGACGAAATATGGTTAGGCTACCCCTTGGTTCAAGGCAACCGTGTGCGTCACTTGATGCGCTTGCTTGCTGGAATTCCTTCTAGTATCCGTTTTTTTCCTGATCTGCCGGATATACGCTTTCTGAATCATCGTATTGCGCAGGTGGCAGGTCTTTACTCATTAGAGCTAAATTATACGCCTCTCAATGGGCCCATGCGCCTAATTAAAGCCTTGGAAGATCGTGTGCTAGGGCTAGCACTTTTCGTATTTTTTGTTCCTGTAATGTTAGTTGTGGCCATCGCGATCAAGTTGAGTATGGGTAGCCCAATACTTTTTAAGCAAGAGCGTCATGGTCTGGATGGTAAGCGTTTCAGGATTTACAAATTTAGAACAATGCTTTTACATGACAGTGGCCAAACCAAACAGGCATCACATTGCGATGAGCGGGTAACACCGCTGGGGCGTTTTCTGCGACGTACTAGCTTGGATGAGTTACCCCAATTATATAACGTGCTTCAAGGTCGTATGTCGCTGGTTGGGCCGAGGCCTCATGCCATGGATCATAACGACCACTATAAAGATCATATTGATATCTATATGCAACGGCACCGTGTAAAGCCTGGAATGACAGGTTGGGCTCAAGTAAATGGCCTGCGAGGCATTACCGATGATGTAAAGCTTATGGAGAAGCGTGTAGAGTACGATCTATATTATATCGAACGATGGTCGCTAGGTTTTGACTTGAAAATACTGACGATGACGTTAACCAAGGGTTTTGTTAACGGTCAGCCTTAATAAATAAGAGTGTTATTATTACTGCTTGCGTTGGTTGGATAGTTAATAAATGAACCAGTGCTTAATGGTAGCTAAGTAATAATTAAGTAGTAAAATTTTAAGGTGGGATAGCGAAAGCTAATTAGATAGCTTATCTCAAGGAGGATATATGATTTTACCCGTAATTTTGTCAGGTGGGTCAGGTTCACGTCTATGGCCAGTATCTCGCGAGCATTACCCTAAGCAATTTTTGAATCTACATAAAGACGATGTCAGTTTGCTGCAAGAGGCCGCGCTGCGTCTGCAGGATGTCGCCAATGCAGGCGACCCTATTATTGTATGCAATGAAGAGCACCGCTTTTTAGTAGCCGAACAAATGCAGCAGATCGGCTTCAAAGACAGCCAAATTATACTAGAGCCTTGCGGTAGGAACACTGCACCTGCATTGGCGATTGCCGCGTTAGCCGCAATCGAAGTGAACGTAGAAGCCGAATTGTTGGTAATGCCTGCTGACCACGTTATTAAAGATGCCAAGGCATTTGCAAGTGCGGTAGAAAAGGGGCAAACACTTAGTCAAAAAGGCAAACTAGTGACGTTTGGTATCACACCTGCTTCACCCCACACAGGTTACGGCTATATAAAGCAAGGTTCAGCGCTGAGTGAAGGTTTTTCCGTTGAAGCATTTGTCGAGAAGCCTGATTTAACTGCGGCTGAAAGCTATATAAAAAGCGGTGAATACCTCTGGAATAGTGGCATATTTTTGTTTAAAGCAAGCAGCTACTTAGATGCGTTAAAACAATATGCGCCTGATATTTTGACGTGCTGCGAAGCTGCCTACCAAGCGCGCACTGAGGACATGGATTTTTTGCGTATAGAAGAGGCATCGTTTGTGCAGTGCAGAAGCGAGTCCATTGACTATGCAGTGATGGAGCATACTAAACAGGCTGCCGTTGTCCCCATGTCACCTGGTTGGAGCGACATCGGTGCCTGGGATGCGCTTCACGAACTGCGTTCCAGTGAAGACAAAAAAAGCGGTAATGTTGTCCATGGCGACGTGATGCTGCATGAAACTCGTGACAGCTTAGTTTATAGCGACTCTCGTCTAGTCGCGGCGGTAGGCGTTAAAGACCTGATCATCGTCGAAACCGATGACGCAGTCTTAGTAGCCGACCGCCATCAAGCCCAAGACACCAAGCTAATTGTTAATGCTCTAAAAACAGCAGGTCGTAAAGAGTTCCAGTCGCATCAGCAGGTTTACCGCCCATGGGGGCATTACCGCACCATGGTATTAACGGATAGCTTCCAAGTTAAAGAAATAGTCGTTAACCCAGGTGGCAAGCTATCTTTGCAAATGCACCACCATCGCGCGGAGCATTGGGTAGTTGTGCAAGGCACCGCGCAGGTTACCCAGGGCGAAGGTCATGGTGATATATCGAAGCTGCGTAGCTTTTTGCTGTCAGAAGATGAGTCAACCTATATCCCACTAGGGACTGTGCACCGCCTTGAAAACCCAGGTGTGATCCCTCTCAAGCTAATTGAAGTGCAAACTGGCTCTTACCTTGGGGAAGACGACATCGTCCGTTATAACGACAAATACGGCCGAGAATAAGTGCAGGCGAGAAAAGAACGTGGTTACAAATAGGAGCAAAATGCTGTAATGAAAGTCGCCATTGTCCACGACTGGCTGACCACCTGGGCGGGCGCCGAAAAAGCGCTGGCTGAGTTGCTCAACTGCTTCCCTCAGGCTGAAATATTTACTACCGTTAATTTTCTTGAAGAGGGGGCTATACCTGCACTTAATCGTCATGTGATTCACACCAGTTTTATTCAGCGCATGCCCTGGGCACGAACACGCTATAGGCAGTATTTGCCGCTGATGCCATTAGCGGTAGAGCAATTCGATCTCAAAGGTTTCGACCTGATTCTGTCTAGTAGTCATGCGGTAGCAAAAGGCGTGATCTCTGATCCCGGTGCCGTTCATATCTGTTATTGCTACAGTCCCATGCGTTACGCCTGGGACATGCAGCACCAGTACTTGCGCCAGTCAGGAAAAGAGAAGGGTGTGATGAGCTGGTTAATGCGTTGGCAGCTACATCGGCTACGCCAGTGGGATTACATTAGCGCGCAGCGTGTCGACCACTTTATCGCTATTTCAAACTATATAAAGCGGCGTATTGAAACGTGTTACCGACGCGAAGCCGAGGTGATTTATCCACCGGTGGATGTGAATAAATTTTGTTATGACCGGCCCAGAGAAAAATTTTACCTAACCGCCTCGCGAATGGTGCCCTATAAGCGGATTGATCTAGTGATAGAAGCCTTCAATAAGATGCCTGACAAGCAGCTTATCGTTATTGGTGATGGCCCCGATTATGCCAAGTTGGCCCTATTGGCGGGCCCGAATGTGACGCTAATGGGGTATCAGTCTGACAAGGTATTAATTGACCACCTAGAGCGCACTCAGGCGTTTATATTTATGGCAGAAGAAGACTTTGGTATTCTGCCGGTAGAAGCACAGGCAGCAGGTGCGCCTGTGATTGGTTATGGTGTTGGTGGTTTGGCAGAAACAATACTGAACAACGTCTCGGGCTTATGGATTGGAGATCAGAGCAGCAGCGCACTCGTTGAAGGTGTCGAGCAATTTGAGATTCATATGCACCAGAATGAAACGACCTTCTCGCCTGAAGTATGTAGAAAAAATGCAGAGCGGTTTACCACAGCGAACTTCACTAAAGCTATTCAGTCACTGGTTAAAAAGTACTTTCCTAACTAGCGAGTAGTTAGACCTTGATAATACTGTTTGCACTGTTCCATGGGCTGGTTGCCCAGCCAGTCAACTATCTGTTTGGTGTAGTCTAGGCGTGCCTCATTCACCAAGTGAAAATTAGTGTCAAAAAAGGCATTGGCATCACGCATAGCCTCTGTAGGCCTACCTAGCCAAAAAAGCCCCTCTGAAGTGGCCTTAAAAGGTAGTGTTTCATAAAAATCTGCTTCAGTAGGCGACGCCACATAGCTTGGTTTGAACAACAAGGGGGGAGGCAGGAACACTGGACACGCCCCCCTTGCAAGCAGTTCATCGCGGAAGCGACGAAGACGCACCCAATCAAAACTACCCTCTCGCAATGCCTTGCCGTAAGTTTCAGCAGGCAAAGAGTTTAAAAAATTCCAATGCCGCTCTTCACGCAGCGCTCTATCGGTACCTATTTGATCGCCATGCTCATCCTGGTGCTGAACACCATAATCACCGCTTACGGTGAATCCTTCTGGGAGCCCACGATAGCCTTCTAAAATGCGGCTAAAGGATGTCTTGGCAAATACTTCAAGAGCGCGCTTGAGGGGTAGCTGTAAAAAGGTTCTAGGGTAGCTGTTTGCCCAGTGTATCAGCGAACTTGAAACCGCTTCTTTTCGGTTATACAGCGGATATTCAAGCGGCAAAAGCACTAAGTCTCCTGACTGAATAATATGCTCAGCGCTATTTAATATAACGGGTAGAGAGATGCCAGCATTGACGCCGAGATTAACAGCAGGGCGACCATAGGTTTCTTCCAGGTAGGTACTGTTAATCCCGAACATGGCTCCAGAGCCAGCCAACACTACGATTTTGGGAGAAAGCAACTCATTAGCAATTTTCTGCTTATAGCTGATCGATTGAATAATCCACTCATTATTAGGGTGCGGTCGCCCCAATTGTCCAGCCCAAAAAACTACCCATAATATGAGAATGACTAAACCACCTGCAGCCATTCCTGTTAAAAAACGTACCATATCAAGTTCCTTCAGAATGGCGCAAAACTAAAAATTGAAATAAAGAAAAGCCTGGCTAGGAAGGTCTAGCATTGCTTTCATGACCACTAAAAATACCCCGCCAACGACTGCACCCTGCCAAAAAAAGTGGCGTGGTTGGTTCAGCCGCTTTGCTAACGCCATGCTATTTGGCATTACTAGCACGATGAGCGTTGCCAAGAGTATTAATAGCCCTGGCGAGCGTAATGACATGATCCCTTGGTTTAGGTTGTTAACGAGCTCACCAAGGCCCCCCCACTGCCATACTGTTAGACCTGAATAGAGTGACCATGTGTGCTCAAGGCTGGTTGCTCGGAAGGGCACCCAGGCCAGCATCACAGCAAAAAAGGTTAAACACCAGCCAGCAGTTTTGGGCATACGGAATAGGCTAAATTGCCGCCACACAACCATTACTGCCAATAAAGCCCCATGCAAACCACCCCACAACAAAAACTGCCAGCCGGCACCATGCCAAAGACCGCCTAGCAGCATGGTTGTTAATAATGCAAATAAGTGGCGGGGTAAGCCGTGTTTGCTTCCCCCCAGGGGGACATACAAGTAGTCGCGAAGAAAATTCGATAGCGTCATATGCCAGCGCCGCCAAAATGCTTGAATGTCGCTTGCCTGATAGGGTGACGCAAAATTTTCAGGCAGCTTTATGCCGAACAACAGTGCTAAGCCAATGGCCATATCTGCATAGCCTGAAAAATCAAAATAGAGCTGTAAACCATATGACCAGCCCGCCATAAGCGTATCACCAGCGACGTAGGAGTCCGCCGGCGAGCTATAAATGCGATCCACATAGGGCGCCAGATTATCAGCAACCATCAGCTTTTTAGCCAGCCCAAGTGCTAGTAACAGCAAACCACAACGCACAGCTGAAGAACTTGGCCGCTGTAAATACGCTAACTGAGGGGCTAAATCGCGGTAATGAACAATAGGGCCCGCAATAAGCTGCGGGAAAAAGCTAACAAATACACCGTAAAGCGATAGCGGCCCTCGATGAACGACCTTCTGCCTCACATCCACCAAAAAAGCGATCTGCTGAAAGGTAAAAAAAGAGATCCCCAGTGGCAGCACCAGCGGGCTAAACGATTGAGGTGGGAGGTCGGCTAGTGAAAGAAAAAAGATTGAATACTTAAACCAGCCCAGCATCGCTAGGTTAAAACCAACACCCATCCATAACCAAGCCCGGCTTGGTCTGCATACGTAACCAGCCAGCCAATAGTTGACGACAATGCTGCCCGCTAAAAGTGGCAATAGCGTGATATCCCATGCGCCATAGAAGAAAAACGACGCCAGCCCCAGCCAGCCCAATATAGACCAACTAGGCAATAGGCGCTGTTGGGCATAGGTTGTTAGTACCCAAAAAACCAACCAAACGATGGGTAGGAACAGCAACAGAAATTCAGGTGTGCTAAAAACCATGCCAAAGGCACTCACTCAACGGCGGGTTAAATCGCAAGAGCATACCACAGCCGCTAGGCACTGAGAGCTCAGATAGGAAATCGCCATGTGTTGAGGTTGAACGTTCTAGTGAGGCTGACCTTCGTGTATAGTTGCACGCTATTGGCATCAGAAAAATACTTCAACTTCGATAATTAACCAGCCGTGTTCAACCATTGAATCTACATATTAAAGGCTAGATTGGTGTGGCCTTAGTTGTATTTGACGGTATCCGTCGATGTGTGGATGAAGCACAGGGATGCTCTTTGGAGAGAAAATGAGTCGACCATTCTGGCTTGCCGGTTTGACGAGTGGATATGGTACTGGTGCGGTGTTGGCCTTACTACTTATTATTCAGTTATTTCACTTTACGGCGGGCTATCGGCTGACCGATGACGATGCCATGTTCCTGCAGTATGCGTGGCGTGGTTGTGGGCATGTTTGGGAAGCCGCCCGTGGGTTTGCTTACCTGACAGGGCGTGTCGGGCAATTTTTCATGACACCGTTAAATGCTTTTGGGGCTTACTGGGCCGACAATGGGATTGCCCGAGTGCTAATGGTGTTGAGCTATTTTGGGGTAATGGTTTTATTCGCCTGCTATGCCAGTAGGCTACTAGCTGCCGGTGCATGGCGCGTTACAGCTTTTATCCTGCTGAGCATGCTATCGCTTCACCCTTTGGCATACGAACATATGCCGCCCAATGCATATCCATTGCAGAATACCGTACCCTTCTTGCTTGTATTAGCTATACGCCTATGGTTATGGAATCGCAATCAAGTCGCAATGCCATTATTAGTAGGTCTATATGCAGTACAAAGTATAGCGATGCTGTTTAGTGAATATGTAATTCTTTTTGCTACAGCACTGATGGCAGTAGAGCATTTAAACAATGCAGCTTCACCAAAAGAGGCTCAGCACAAGCTTTTCGGGGTGCCGGTACGTTACTCGAGGCTCTTGGCTGATGTGCTTCTGGTCGTATTTGTGTTGTCAGTTTATTTATTGTTTCAAACAGCGTTTCCCTCCCAGTATGAAGGGAATACCATTGATGCATTACCCGATGCAAGACGCTTCCTGTTAACTTCCGTTTATCATGTTTTATCTGGACTAGCCTTCTATAGATTGTCTCTGTCAGACATGGCAACGGCGACTTGGGCCGCAGCGTCGCTGGTGTCCTTAATAACGTTTGCCATTGCTTGGTATCTGCTTGCTCACCTTCCGTTTATGGGGCGAAAAAAGGCGCTAATAACTATATTGGTAACAGTTTTTATCATGCTTTATATGGCTTTCCCTTTAGCGGCGACCTCACGTCAGCAGGAGTTATGTCTTGAGTTAAATAGCTGCGGATATTTAGATAGTCGTTCATCGTTTTTAGGGGTCGGTGTGCTGCTCTATTGCATTGCCGGATTGTTGTTGACAAGATCATCGAAGCGTACCATCGCTCCAATCCTAGCAACGTTGCTAGCTGTGATGGCTGGGCTAAATCATGTATCAAACCAGCGTGTTGCCAATGATATGTTGAAACGCTCTATGCCGTGGAAGGCTGCGAGTGAGCTGGCTTGTGAGATGCCCTCTGGAGCAGTTGTTCGTTCAGAGCTCCAAAGTATGATCGACCCCCATGAGTTGATATCATTTCACCCTTATGTTGATCCTCAGGTTTACTGGTTAGAGTATATGAACCATTTGCGCTCATCAGGACACTGTGGCGCTGCTCTAGCGGTGGATCAGGCGATGCTACGCGATCCTTTTCATCTGCCTATTTCGGATCCTGGGTTCATATCAGTGGGTGATTTACGAGGAATTGGCGCTGAAGCGCTAGGGGAAGGGTGGTCCCAAATTGAATCTTGGGGGGTCTGGAGCGATGAAGCCTCATCAAGTCTAATATTGGATCTTGCTGATCCAGCGCTAGCAAACGTTTCAGCATTAGAGATTTTATTCAATATATATTTAGGGCCTTCCGTTAGCGAGCAACAAGTAGATGTCTGGATAGATGACGAATGGCAGCAAAACTGGACCTTCTCAGAAGAGAACTCTAAGGATTGCTGCCGCCGCCGCATTCAGCTATCGGATCATGTTGGGCAACAAGAAGTCGAAGTACGTTTGAGTTATGAGCACCAAAGGAACTTTGAGCATCCAAACGAAAGCAGTGATCCTCGGCCGTTAGCCTTGGGGCTAAGGTTGTTGGAATTAGTGGAGCAGAAAGAATGATTCGGAAATCAATGGATGATGAGACAAGTACCTCAGCGATTATAGAGAAGAAAATTTCCTTAGTCGTGCCTGCATTCAATGAAGAAGCCTCGATACCCTTGTTTATAGAGGCGTTTATGTTGGCACGCAAGGAATGGGCATTTGATAGCCACGTCATTATTGTTGACGATGGGTCGAGTGATGGCAGCCTGACGTTACTGAGACAGTATGCGAACGAGCTCGAGTGTGTTCACTATATTGCTTTCTCGCGTAATTTCGGAAAGGAAGCTGCGTTATCTGCAGGGATTGATCACGCATCCGGTCATGGTGTGGTTTTGATGGATGTAGATCTCCAGCACCCGTTATCAACAATTCCTAAGTTTGTAGAAGTTTGGCATGATCAAGGCATAGATATAGTCTATGGCGTGCGTGACGAGTCAAATCAAGAAACCCCATTGAAGCGGTGGACTTCACGGCAGTTTTATCGCTTCTTTAATAAGATGGCTCATACTCGTTTGCCAGAAGGAGGTGGCGACTTTCGGCTGTTGGATAAGCGCGTAGTAGAGGTGTTGAAGCGCCTGCCTGAGCGTAACCGTTTTATGAAGGGGCTTTATGCCTGGGTTGGGTTCCGTACTCAGGCGCTAACCTATGAGCAGCCTCTCCGAGTGGCTGGAGATACCCGTTTCAATTACTGGAAACTATGGAATTTCGCGCTAGACGGTATTGTTAGCTTTTCTACATGGCCTTTGCGGGTATGGTCATACATAGGCGTTGGCGTTGCGCTGATTTCTTTCCTTTATGGTGGCTATATCGTGCTGCGTACTCTCATGTTTGGGGCTGATGTTCCAGGCTATGCCTCCTTAGCAGCAGGGGTTATGTTTTTAGGGGGCATGCAGCTGATGTCCATCGGTATTATTGGTGAGTACCTGGGGCGATTGTTCATCGAAACCAAAGATCGGCCCTTATATATCGTGGCTGAGTCTGAGGTGCCCGATAATGAAAACTGAATGGAAACGCCCTGAAATTTACCGCCTAGTAAACCAGCTATTCCGTTTTGGTATAGTAGGGGGCTTAGCGACATTAGTTCACCTAACCGTGGCGTGGTGGGTGCTACAAGTATGGTCCGAGGGATCACCTTTCTTGGTCAACCTCGTCGCCTTTCTGGTAGCTTTTCAGGTCTCGTTCTGGGGGCATTCTCGCTACACATTCCGTCAGAAAGGAAGCCCGTGGCGCTTCCTCGTAGTAACAGTAGGCGGCTTTGTTATCAACAACAGCCTACTGTGGGTCTTCCTTGCGATAGGGGTTCGCTCGGCCTTTGCCGCCATTTGCCTTTCAGTATTACTGGTACCGTTATTTGTGTTTATGGCGTCGCGCTTTTGGGTGTTCTCGTCAGCTTCAAAATAAACCGAATGTCCAGAAAAGTGAGTATTCTAATAAAATAGCCGTATTGTCGATACTGCCATTTTTTCGAGTCCCTATGGCTACGCGAAATCAGCATCACCTAGACTGGTAGGGGCAAAATATACCCCATAGATATTCGCCTTAGTTTTCTACTGCCATAAGCAACCGCTAGCCTGTGAGTCACACCACTGACTCCGTCCGCGGCGCCTGTCTAAGTGCATGCCAAGCTTCACACCTTCGCTTTTTCCAAGTAGCAGGCTCCGCAAGATAAGCAAGCAGGGGGGAACTTACCCCACTCCGCGCTGCCAGTAACGGTGGTGTCACATAACCGCTTGGCTTACCATACTCACCCTTTGAATCAACGATGGCTCACAACGCGTAAAAAAGGTAACGGAATGCTGGAATCCCTAAAAGGGGCATGGCGCTATCGCCAGTTTATTGCCACATCGATTCGCCACGAACTGGTGACACGTTTTGCGCGTAGCCGAATAGGCGGTGCCTGGATGATAATTCACCCGCTTTCAATGGTACTTATTTACGCGCTAATTCTCTCTGCTGTCCTGTCTGCCAAACTACCTGGTATCGAAAGCCAATATGCCTACGCCATTTACCTAACGGCGGGGATGCTCGGCTGGAGCCTGTTTAGCGAGATACTTAACCGCTGTCTAGGTGTGTTTATTGAAAACGCCAACCTAATGAAAAAACTCGTGTTTCCCAAAATCGCGCTGCCGGTGATCATTACGGGGTCATGTTTGATCAATAACCTTGCCTTATTTGTAGTGATCTTGGTCGTGTTTGCCGTGCTGGGCCACTTTACCCCCGGTACTCTGCTATGGGTGCCAGTACTTACTGGCATTACCGTACTGCTGGCGTTAGGTTTAGGATTAATGTTGGGCATTTTAAACGTCTTTATTCGCGATATCGGCCAACTGATGCCTATTGTGCTGCAGTTTCTTTTTTGGTTTACCCCGGTGGTATATCCCGCTGAAATTGTTCCGCCTTCACTTCAGGCAGTCTTGGCTTTTAACCCCCTCTTTCACTTGGTAGGTGCTTATCACAACGTATTGGCCTATGGTCAGGCACCTCCACTCATTGCCCTGGTGGGGCTAACGGTACTGGGCGCTGGGTTAGTGTTTTTCAGCGCACTGCTGTTTCGAAAAGCCAGCCCGGAAATGGTGGATGCACTATGAACCACACCACCAACGTAACCCCTAAGCCGTTATTGGAAGTACGTGAACTAGGCAAAGCTTATCGCCGATACCGCAATGAGCTAATGCGTGTCGTTAGCTGGTTCAGCCCTGTTCAGCCCCATGATGAAACGTGGATACTGCGTGATATCAATTTTGATGTTGCTCAAGGAGAAGCCGTTGGCATCGTGGGGCAAAATGGCGCGGGTAAAAGCACGCTGCTTAAGATGATTACCGGTACGCTGCGCCCCTCTGAGGGATATATACGTACTCATGGCCGCGTAGCCGCTATTTTAGAGCTGGGCATGGGCTTTAATGGCGAGCTAACCGGCAGGCAAAATGTGCTGCACTCGGCTGGGTTGATGGGTTTCACCCACGCCCAAGTAGACGCCGCGATGGGCGATATAGAAGCCTTTGCGGAAATAGGCGAGTACTTCGACCAGCCCATGCGGGTTTACTCAAGTGGCATGCAAATGCGCGTTGCCTTCTCAGTAGCTACTGCCTTCCGCCCTGAAATTCTGATCGTTGATGAGGCGCTGTCAGTTGGCGATGCCTATTTCCAGCACAAAAGTTTTGACCGCATTCGCGAGTTCCAGCGCCAAGGCACCTCGCTGTTGATTGTTTCCCATGACAAGGCGGCCATCCAGAGCCTGTGTGACCGCGCTATATTGCTAGAGCAGGGGAGGGTGCTGCAGGATGGCATGCCTCAAGACATCATGGATTACTATAACGCCATTATTGCCAAAAAAGAGAACGATAAGGTAGAAATTACCCCTCTGGACAGCGGGCAAATTCAAACCCGCTCAGGTACAGGTGAAGCCAGTATCAGACAGATAAGTCTGCACGCTACCAATGGCAATCCCCTGGATGTTGTCGATGTTGGCCAGGAAGTCGAACTGCGTATTACCGTTGCCATTCGCGCTGACTTGCCAGAATTGGTGATAGGCTACAAGCTTAAAGACCGAGTTGGCCAGGATGTGTTTGGTACCAATACTTGGCACACTCATCAAGTCGAACAGCAGCTGAGCGCTGGCGAAACGCTCACCTACCGCATGCGCTTCAACGCTAATCTCGGGCCCGGTAGTTATTCGGTGTCACTTTCCCTACACAGCAGCGACACCCATTTAACCCATAACTATCAATGGGTAGATCACGCGCTGGTGTTCCAAATGGTCAACATGGAAAAAGACTTCTTTTTGGGCAGCAGTTGGATCATGCCCACCATTGAGTGTGAGCGGCAAGCCGCGATAAGTTCAGAATCTAACGAGTCAGTTTAATGGATTTTTATACCCGTTTTACCAACCACTTTCGCGGCGAAAAAGACGCCATTAAAGAACGCTTAACAGTGTATATGCCACTGCTGGCTCCCATTATGGCCCGCTACCCCGAAGCACTGGTGGTAGACCTAGGCTCAGGCCGTGGCGAGTGGCTGGAGCTAATGCAAGAAAACGGCTGGCCCGCTAAAGGCATTGATACCAACGAAAGCATGGCCCAGGCGTGTAATGCAAGCGGCTTGCACGTGGAAGTGAACGACGCGTTAACGGCTTTGCAGCAAACTGAAAACAACACACTGGCGGCGGTAACCGGCTTTCACATTGCCGAGCATATCCCTTTTGACAGCTTGGTCACGTTGATTCAAGAAGTGCAGCGTGCGCTGGTGCCAGGTGGCGTGCTAATTCTCGAAACTCCCAACCCCGAAAACCTAACCGTTGGGCTGTGGAGCTTCTACCTTGACCCCACCCATCTACACCCGCTACCGCCGCCGCTGCTGCACTTTGTGGCTACTGACAGCGGCTACGCTAAAGCCAATATTTTGCGTATCAATGGCCCTCAACCACCAGAAGAGAATGCACCGCTGCGCCATTACCTGGATTGGGTGGTATCAGCTTATCCGGACTACGCACTGATCGCACACAAGCACGCCGATGAAGCCAGCGCACCTTGGTTTGACTATCTGGATAAACTAACTGAAACACAGCAAGGCACACTAGAAACCCTGGCCGCTAAAATCGAAGAGCAAACCGAGCAGTTAACGCGATGCCAACAACAATTGGCCAGTAGAGAAGCGCAGTACGCGCAAATCACTCAAGAAAAGCAGCTACTAGAGCAACACAATGGTCATTTGGAACACCACCTTAACAGCGTGCTCCAGAGTCGCTCATGGCGAATAACTTTGCCGCTACGGCAAGTAATGGGTTGGAAGCGGGGAACCGCCCAGTCTTTCGGGAAACTGCTACGCCGACTTGCGCAAATACCTTGGCTAAAAAGGCTGGCACTTAAAGTGCTTAACCGCTTTCCTGCTCTGAAAATGCGAGTTTTAAAGCGCATGGCCGCAAGCGACGGCTTATTTAGCCGAGCGGGGCAGCTTCGCGAAGAGGATTTTCAAAACATGGATGGCGACGTAACCGCCGCCGTTCGCCATGAAGCGCTAACGCTCCGCGATACGCCGTTAGCCGACCAGTCAGCAGCGCCAAAAGGCATTCGCCTAGAAGGTCATATAAATGGTAGCTATAGCCTCGCCGCGGTAAACCGCCACTTACTAAACCGTCTTCATGCCAGTGAGTATGCTCCATTACTGTGGTTAGTCCCCCATGAAGGCAGCGTAGAGCTCAAAGTGCGCAGCACCCCTGGTGGCGAACAAGAAATCGCTCGGTTAAATGCGCTAACTGACGCCTCTTCATGGCAGGCGTTGGCGCCGGAGCAGCGCATAGCGCTTTATCACCACTATCCGCTAATTAAGCCTGATCCGAGCCTTGGACTGCCTGTTGCACTATTCTTCTGGGAAGAGTCCTGGGTGCCAAGCGACATGATTGACACTCTGAACCAGCACTACGCCGGGGTAATCGTCACCGCTTGGTTCGTGAAGAAAGTGTTGATGGACAGTGGCTGTAAACTGCCTATTCACGTAATTGCGCTGCCGCTGGTAGCTAATCCGCATGCTGCCCAGAGCAGTGCAAGTGATCTTGCACGTGTCGCTCAGCAGCAAACCGTTAATTTGCTCCATGTATCGTCAGCCTTTCCGCGTAAAGGCGTAGACGTGCTGCTGCAAGCCTTTGAGCAGCTTGCATCTCAAGATCCTCAGCTGACACTAACCTTAAAAACTTTCCCTAATCCCCACAACCAAGTAGATGTGTGGGTAGAGCAATATGTCAGCGAGCAGCACCGTGATCGCCTGCGTATCATTATGGAAGACTTTGACGCCGCCCAAATGGCCGCGCTCTACCAAGCGGCCGATATCGTGGTGCTCCCATCCCGGGGCGAAGGCCTCAACATGCCTGCGATTGAAGCGGGAGAGTTCTCCCGTCTGCTGGTCGTCACCGGCTACGGTGCTCATACCGATTTTGCCCCGGCCCAATGCTCTAGTTGGATAAACTACTGTTTTGACCATGCTCAATCACACTTTAGCGCAGGCCAAGCAGTATGGGCAGAGCCTAGTGTGGCAAGCGTTGTAGAGCAGGTGCAGCAATACGTACAAACACTACGCCACGGCGGCGAAAGGGCCTCAGGGCACGCCAGCGAGCTGCACAATGCCATGCAGGCACGCTTTTTCTCGCCCTCTGCAGTGGATTCCGTGTTGGGTGCCCTCGGTCGCCTGCAGGCGGCAGTCCGGCAGCCCCAGCCGCCGCTTTCATTAAGCCTGTACTCAAGTTGGGATGAGCCCTGCGGCATTGCTCAATATAGCGCCCACTTGGTCAGCGCCCTGGGAGAAATCGATCCTGCTTTTGCCTGCGATATTTCTGCCCCGCAGTTTAGTAAAGGTCGGCAGCCAAAACCAAGCGAACAGGAAGGTCAGATACATGTAAGCCGTAATTGGCAGCGTGGCCAAAGCCCTACGCTTTTAAGCGCAGCTGGCAGCGTAGTATGGCTACAGCACCACTTCGCTTTTTATGAGCTGGATGGTGCATTACAAAAACAAGTACAGCAATGTCGTCGCCAGGGCCAGCGGGTATATATTACCTTGCACACTACTCGCCCAGTGATCGACTTCGACATCGCGCGCCGTCGCACAGTGGCCGCTACTTTGGGGGCCTTTGACCGCGTGTTTGTCCATACCCTAGATGATCTAAACTATCTAAAGCGTATTGGCCTAACCGACAATGTTACCCAGCTACCCCAGGGGGTAGACGCCTGCCAATACGCTCCGGCTTCTGCAGGCGGACAGATGCCTATTATTGGTAGCTTCGGTTTCCTGCTACCTCATAAAGGTGTAAATACGCTAATTGAAGCTTTCGCTGCTCTGCGTAAGCAGCAGGCGGTGCCGGAAGGTGCCACCTTGCGCTTGGTAACCTCGGTGCGTGATGAGCCCAGCTCACAAGAGGAGTTAGCTCGCTGCCAGCGTACTGCCCAACGCTTGGGCATAGAAAACCACATTGAGTGGGTTACCGACTTCCTGCCGTTGGAAGAGGCCCAGCGCTACCTGGCAGAGTGCAGCGCAGTGGTACTGCCGTACCAGTACACTCAGGAGTCCAGCAGTGCCGCTGTACGTACAGCAGTGGCGGCGTGCCCCAATATCCTCACTACGCCTGCGCCGATCTTTGACGAAGTAAAAGACATCGTATGGCAAACTAGAGGTTTCGACAGTCATGATATCGCCGAAGGTATTGCCCGCGTGTTGAACGCACCAGACCCCCAGAGTGACGAGCGCCATCAAGCCCGTAAACAGTGGCTAGCCCAGCGCGACTGGTTAACGCTCGCAAGCCGCTACCATGGCTTGCTTAGCGCAGCCCTGGTGGATCAAGCGCTGGTTCAAACGGCTGAGTTAAATCAGGTTGACACCTAAAGTTAGCCCGCCACAATACTTAACGCTCTCGGCTGCCACAGGGGCAGCCAGCATTCCAAATGCGTTAGCCATGCGCTGATTATGAAAAGCTGGCTATGAAAAAACTTACTATGAAGAAAGGAACTGCGTCATGAACGCGATCGTGACAGGAATAACGGGCCAGGACGGCGCTTACCTTGCTGAACTACTGCTTGAAAAAGGCTATACCGTTTACGGTACCTACCGCCGTACCAGCTCGGTCAACTTTTGGCGCATCGAAGAACTGGGTATAGAAAACCACCCAAACCTGCATCTGGTGGAGTATGACCTTACCGATTTATCTTCCAGCATTCGCTTGGTGCAGCAGTGCAAGCCGAAAGAAATTTATAACCTCGCTGCGCAAAGTTTTGTGGGCGTCTCGTTTGATCAGCCTGTAACGACGGCGGAAATAACTGGGTTAGGGGTGGTAAATCTGCTGGAGGCGATCCGTATTGTAGATAGCTCAATTCGCTTTTATCAGGCTTCCACGTCCGAAATGTTCGGCAAGGTACAGCAGGTACCCCAAACTGAAGCCACTTCTTTCTATCCTCGCAGCCCCTACGGTGTGGCGAAGCTTTATGCTCACTGGATGACGATTAACTACCGCGAGTCGTACGGTATATTTGCCACCAGCGGCATCCTGTTTAATCACGAATCCCCCTTGCGTGGGCGTGAGTTTGTGACCCGCAAGATTACCGATGGCGTAGCGCGAATTAAGCTTGGCAAGCAAACTCATTTGGCTCTTGGCAACCTGGATGCCAAGCGAGACTGGGGGTTCGCCAAAGAGTACGTAGAAGGTATGTGGCGCATGCTGCAAACTGACATTCCTGAAACCTACGTGCTAGCTACCAACCGTACTGAAACCGTACGCGACTTTGTTACCCTGGCATTTAAGGCAGCAAATATTGAGTTGCGCTGGGAAGGGCAAGCCGAACAAGAAACCGCCACTGATGTCGCCACCGGTGATGTCGTGGTAGTGATTGACCCCCAATTTTATCGCCCGGCAGAAGTAGAACTGCTTATTGGCAACCCCGCCAAGGCCATCCGCGAGCTAGGCTGGCAACCGAAAACCAGCCTAGAGACACTATGTAAGATGATGGTAGAGGCGGATCTGGAGCGGGTTAAAAGTGGCTCCGGAGCATAAATTGTCTAAAATGACCATAGTCCAAATCGCTGCTTCGGCTCAGTAATATGGCCGAAGAAAAAATGCCAAGGAGCCTCCATGCCAACCTGCCTGGTAACGGGCGGTAGCGGCTTTACCGGCCGTCACCTCATTGCTCACTTAAAACACCAGGGCCACCGCGTGGTGGCCCTAGCAAGCCAACCTTGCGGAGCTGATGAAACCCATTCCATAGATCTAAACGACCAAGAGGCTATAAGCGCGCTTGTAGCAAGTGTGAAACCTCATCAGGTGTACCATTTGGCGGCGCTTTCGTTTGTTGGCCACCCTACGCCGTTGGATTTTTATCGCGTGAATGTGCTGGGCACCGAAGTGCTCCTGCAAGCTCTAAGCAAGCTTACAGAACCGCCAAAAATTCTGTTAGCCAGTAGCGCCAACGTGTACGGAGCGAATGGTCAAGCGGTCATTGATGAGCATGTCCCTCCCGCGCCAGTGAACCACTACGCCAACTCTAAAATGGCAATGGAATACATCGCTCGAACTTACGCTGAACGCCTGCCAATTATTATTGCTAGACCGTTTAACTATACGGGCTCGGGGCAAGCGGTACATTTCTTGGTGCCTAAAATCGTGCAGCATATTAAGCGCCGGGCAAGCGTGATTGAGTTAGGCAATATTCACGTAAGTCGTGATTTTAGCGACGTACGCGACATAGTCACTGTATATCATCGATTATTAAGTCAATGGCCAGCTCCGGCGGCAAGTGGCAGCATTATTAATGTAGGTAGCGGAGAGGCTGTGTCGCTAAAAACGTTGATCGGTAAGCTAGAAATGCTGGCGCAACATACTTTGGAGGTGAAAGTAAATCCTACTTTTGTTCGAAGTAGTGAAATACCTGAGTTGAAGGCCTCTACTCAACGTTTAAGTGCTTGGGTACCTGATTTAAAACGCTATTCTCTCGACCAGACGTTATCCGAAATGCTTGAAGCCTTCCCCCTTGGTGAGCAATGTGATAAATAGTGCAATAAGGAAAACGCTGTTTCTTATTGGCAATAGCCATGAACTATGGCAAGCTTGAGCAATGCTAAGTTAATAGAAAGAGGTGAGTGAAACGTAACCGACACATTATTAGGGCACGAGTAGGGCACGCACAAAAAGCGAAATGGGACACACTGGCTAAAATAGCTACAAACCTTGCCAAATCATGCATTGCACCTGATGATGTTTTTTTACTAAGCTCAACCTATTGACTTACCTTGGGGGCTGCGGGTACAACGTAGCAGCGAAATATTTGTTACGGTATTAAGTATTCGCTGATGATACGGCGAATCCTAAACCGAAACGCAAGGGATGAGCATTAGTGTTGGTGGTTGCCATCAAGACTGATCTCTGGAGCGAGGCCTCGCTCACGGCTGCGCATTCTATTTAGGATTGAACGCAGCTAATGTCGATTCGACACTTAAATATGGAGTTACATCAATGGCTTTATCAGATACTCAAATTCAGCAGCTTTATACGGCCTACCTTGGTCGTTCTGTTGATCCTGCAGGCCTGGAATACTGGAAGGAGCAGGATGTTAGCGAATCTGAGCTGCGCGCTAACCTAGCCAACGACAACCAACCGGAATACGTTGAACTTTACGGCGATCGCACCCGTGAAGAGCTAGTAACAGCTATTTATCAGAACATGTTTGGCCGTGAGCCTGAAGAAGCTGGCCTAGAATACTGGGTGAACGGCGACGGTTCTTCTGTTCCTGCAAGTGAGCTGCAACAGCTGTTTATCAACGCGGCTTCAGCTGAAGACCGCGCTGCGTTTGACGCTGCAGTTGCTGCTGACTTAGAAGGTGTTGAAGAGCCTGAAGAGCCGGCTAATCCGGGTGAAACGTTCGTCCTGACTGAAGGTCGTGACGTTGTTACTGGTACTGATGCAGACGACGAATTTGTTGGTCTCGTTGGTCAAAACCAGAACGGTGCCGTTTCTAACGCACTGTCTACTGGCGATATTCTTGATGGTGGCGCTGGTCGCGACAAGATCGAAGCTAGCCTGATCAACGATCAGCGTGTAGAAGCTGATGGCGTAGGTACACTCTACGTTGCACCACGTACCAGCAATATCGAAGAAACTCATATTGAAGCGTTGGGTGGTGTGACTCTGGATGCTGGCCGTATGGACAGTGTTGAAGAGTTTTGGTCTGACAACAGTGATCGTGAAGGCCTCTTCATTGATGACGTGCGTCTGGGTAGCAAGCTGTCCGTCACCAAAGACATCACTTTTGGTATGCGCAGTGTTGATACTGATTCAGACCTGCGTGCTGCATTCGACACTAACTCACTGACCAACGAAGGCCCGCAGCAGAGTAACTCTCAGCTGATGGTTCGCGTTGCTGATGTGACCACCGCTACTCCTGAAACGCCGCTTGCTAACGTTGAGCTGACAATTGGTTTTAGCGTTGACGGTGAAGCGTTTGTTCTTGACGACGTGCGTTCTACTGACGGTACTTATGCTGGCCTGCAAGCAGCCATTAAAGCGCAACTGGTTGAGTTGGGTCTGAACGACTATATCGTCGAACTGGCTAACCCTTACAACCAAGTAACAGTTGCTGGCAATACCGTGAATCTGCCGTTCACTGCTCAGGAAATCCTGGTTACTGATCCGGAAGGCAACGCTTTCTCTAACGTTAGCTTTGACTACAACAGCGTTGAGTCTGTAGACGACGAGTTCCTCGTTGCCGGTACTGCACAGCCGGTTGAACCGGATATCAGTACTACCATGATCGAGACTAACTTGATCCTCGACAACGCTGGCCGTGGCTCCACTGCTGGTGATGCGATCATCGGTGGTATGTCCAACTCTCAGAAAGTTATTGAGAAGCTGAATCTGGAAGTGGATCGTAGCAGCAAGGTAGATAATGTTCTTACTGCTCATGGTATGACTGCAGCAGGTCAGTCTGAGCTCGTTGCTTTTGAACAGATCGAAGTTACCTCTGGTACGGCTCAAGGTGATCTGTCAATCAATAATGTTGGCAACGTCTACAACTTCGATGCTACTGCTTTTGAAGGTCAGAACCTTTCTGTGTCAGGCCAAGCAGGTCTTTCAGCATTTGAAGGTGACTGGGCTCCTAACGCTGAAAATGAAGCTCACGTTTATAACACCGCAAACGCTGCTGCTAGTAACGATACTGTCAACGTTACTTACTCTCTGGACAAAGCTGCAGAATTCAATGGTTTCTCGCTGGGCATTAACACCGGTGCTGGTGAAGATAACGTTCACACTACAGCTGTTGGTGATTACGGCAACAACATCCCCAACCAGCAAGATCTGCAACAGAATGTTGTGATCAATACTGGCGAAGGTAGTGATGTCGTTTGGACTGAAGGTGCTGGCGGTGTATTGATCAGTACTGGTTCTGGCAATGATACTATCTACAGCGACAACAGCGGCTCATCTTTGATGACCGATGGCGATGCTGCTACTTGGTTGGTTAACACTGTTAACACTACATTCGAAGATCTGCGCGGCAATGCTGCTGGGCTTTCTTCAGGTCAAGTTACGCCTGCTGGCAACGATATTCCTGCCGTGCTGTATGGTGCGCAGCTGACCGTTACTTTGGCTGGTGCTAACATTGGTGGTGCTGTGACTAGTGCCGCTGCCAATGGTTTTAATAATGGCTTTGAAGGCATTATTAACCTGAACTCTATCTTGGGTGATCGCGTTTTTGGTGATCAGCGCGATATCAACGCCGCGATTGCACAGGTTGTTAACAACCATAACGTGCTTAGCAAGTTGTTGGTTGCTGAAAACGGCCCGGATAACAGTCTGGTAATCCGTTCACTGGTTGATGGTCAGTTCGATGCAGATGACCTGCAAATCACTTTGTCACCTGCTGGCGTGAGCGGCATGAGTGATTCGGCTAAAGGTCGTCTTGAAGCAGCTATCCGTGAAGAGTCTAACGACTCTAACTTCGACGGTACTGATGCGAACCTGCAAGCTGTATTGAGTGGTTCTACAAGCGCTGCACACGGTATCAGTGGTATTGGCACCGGTGGTAGTGTTCAAGCTGATTCTGTGAACTACGGCGGTGCTCTGACCGGCACAGCTTCAACTGCGGATAACACCGGCAACGAGATCAATGCTGGTATTGGTAGCGATGTTATCGTGCTTTCTACTAACGATGTTAGTAACGAAACCATCGTCTTCGAAGATGACTTTGGTCGTAATACCATTGTTAACTTCGACGCAGATTCTACAAGTACTGGCGCCGATACTCTGGACTTCACAGCCTACCTAGGCAACGAACAGTTCCAAGGCAGCACTTCTACAGAGTCTCGTGATACGTTCGTTACCACTGGCGTTAATGGCGGAACTGCTGTTACTGCCAATAACGTTATTACCATTAACGACTTCGCTGCTGGTACTGGTAATGCTTCAAACCAGACTTGGGGTGGCCTGACTGCAGAAAACCTGTTGGCTGCTATCCAGAACGGTAACAATGCTGGTTATGGCAACATCGTTGACGGTACCCTCGACGTATCGGCCAATGTAGCTGGTCTTGTTGGCAACTCGGTTAAATCTGTTGTGATGATCGAGAACGACAACAATGCTGGTGAGTACAAAGTGTTCGAACTGACTGGTTCTGGTGTTAATGACGCCAATACCGCCAATGAGTTCACTAGTGCGTCTCTGGTTGGTATTGTAGATTTCGGTAACGAAATCGATGCTTCCGCCGTTAGCCTTGCCTAATAGCTGATGCGCCCAGGTGAGCTGCTGTGTGCTGTCACCTGGGTTCCTGAATGCAGTTTCTTTTTTTGATACTGCGTGCAGGAGAAACTAAACCCCGATCTTAGGATCGGGGTTTTCTTGTAAAAGGAGGTAGCATGTCAAATTGGGTTACTGTATCGCGACAACAGCATGTGTCAATGCGTTACGCACCGCGCCAGGACTACCAATTCACGGCAGAGCAAGCGATTGTACCAATTCTGGCGGGCGAACTGCGGCAGGCTTTGACGCAGTTCGTCATGGGCTTTATTAAACGTGAAGAACGTTATTATCTTGTTGCGTTACTTGGAAGAGCAGCGCATTCTCACCACTATATTCATCCCGAAGATGGTCGCTGGTTAGGCACGTATGTTCCTGCCCATTTTCGTGGTTACCCCTTTGCAGTTGCAAGGCAAAAGGACTCAGAGGCGATGGTGCTACAAGTTCATGCCGACCATCTGTTGAAACAAGGTGGAGAGCCGCTGTTCGACGAGCAGGGAGAGCTTGCCGAACAGGTAAAGCAGCAGCTCGACTTCGTCGGTGAGTGCGCCAAGAACCGTCGCCTAACCAACAATGCCTGCCAAGCACTTGCCGAGCAGGGCATCCTGCAGCCATGGCAAGTGAATGAAGGTGGACCGGGCGTCAAAGGGCTTTATCAAGTCGAAGAGGCGGCGCTGAATAAATTGACAGCGCAACAGCTACATAGCTTGCAAGGAATGCCTCTGGCGGTGGCCTATGGGCAAATTTTTTCTATGGCCCAGCATGATCAGTTGGCGCAACGTGCCGCTTTACATGCCAAGCTAGGCATCCCAGAATCAGTCGATGAATTATTTGCTGACGACAGCGATGACTTGCAATTCGATTTCGGTTAGTAAAATGATTGTAAGCTCTCATATTTTCAATATTTGAGTTTATTTTGCTGAATTAAATCAATAAATGCTATCCAGCTAAAGCGTTGTTAATGATGAATACGCAAAGATACGATGTAAGTAGTGCGCACGCTGATCTAACAGCAAAGTTTCATTGCAGCTGCTACAGATATTCATACTGAGTAAGTCGAAAGGTTTTTATTAGTTTTTTACCGATAAGTTATGGGGCAGCGCCTCTCAACTTAGTAAAGAGATGCTTAGCATACCAATGTAGCCTGATAAGGTAAGCTATTTACTAGCTCGTTAAAGAGGTACACCCATGACCCGTTTCGTTGGCGCTAATAGCAGCACCTTTCCTTATTCTTCTTTGGCTTATATAGAAGCAACATTCGTGGATGGTACGCGTGTTTCTGGCTCGGGTACTTTGGTTGGCCGTAACGATGTGCTGACGGCTGCTCATGTGCTTTATGATCCAGTGTTAGGTGCTGCTACCAGTGTACAGGTTGAATTTGGCCGCGATGGCGGATCACGGCCTTATGGCACTTTTGAAGCGGCCGCGCTTAATTATTACGAGTTAAGTACTGAAGAACCTGGGCTGTTGTCACAGTCTGAAAGCGAGTATGACTTTGCCTTAGTATCGTTGAATGATGCAGTTGGGGATGATATTGGTTGGTTCGCGTTGGGCGATTATGCACCTGGAGAGACCTATCGTGTTTCGGGTTATCCTGGAGTATATCGTGAAACAAGTGGCCCTAGATTGACAGAAGATATCGGCACTTCGATGCGCATGCCTAATTATGATTTAATAGATATCGATGATTTCGAAATCAACCCAGGTAATAGTGGGGGCCCAGTTTGGTACAGCTCCAGTGAAGGTCCTGTTTTAATAGGTGCAGTTTCAACTAGCTTATGGGCGGCCGAGGTTAGTGCTCACTATGAAACCCTCTCTAGCTGGATGGGAGGTAATGATTATCTCATTCCACCTTTGCAAAATGGAAAGACAGAAACACGTTTTGGCATAGCGGATAGCGCCACTCCTGTTGATGAATTCTCCAATGCGATGATTGCAGCTGGCTGGGAATTACCAGAGGGGCTTTATAGCGAATTACAAAGCCATGTTGAGTTAATGCGTTACCCAGCTTTGGAAGATACCATCGATCCCGTTATCCGTTTATATACGGGCTTATTAGGGCGCATGCCTGACAAAGCCGGCGTGGAGTATTGGGTATCTCAGCTGAATGCTGATAATGACCTGGGTGACTTAGCACAGGGAGTTACAGCTTCTAATGAATTTATGCTTCTAATCAACCAATTAGGTGGGGGAGCAGTGGGCAGCATTGAGGCGCTTTATACCAGTGTTTTTGGTCGTGGTTCGGATTCAGCGGGGCAGGCATATTGGCTAGAACAATTAGCCAGTGACCGAGTGGAACTGAGGGATGTTGCGTTAGCGTTTACCAATTCAACCGAGTACGTGGCCAATAGCTACTCTCTAGTTCAGGGTGCGAAACTGTTGCTATGGGGCGTTGATTTACAGGCGTTAGATCTAGAAGCTCTTGGGTTTAATGATCGTCCTTCGACAGCGGAGGAGGCAATGGCTGCTGAGTTAGTACGTTTGTATACTGGCGTGCTTGGGAGAGAACCTGATGAGGAGGGCTTTGACTACTGGCTCGAAGCGCTAGCTGGTGGCAGATCACTTACTTCCACGGCTGCAGACTTCTTTGCAAGCAATGAGTTTTTGAGTGACCAAGCAGTGCCGACCACCGAGGCGTTAATTGACTCCCTTTATGAGCAAGTTTTAGCACGTGCCCCAGATGACGAAGGAGCAGCCTATTGGCGGGCTCAGCTGCAAAAAGAGGGATTTGGGGAAGGTGATCTGGTGCTAGCATTTACTAACTCTGATGAATACATCCAAGCAGCTCAACCTAATGTTGATTCATATTTGCAGCAGTATTATGAGCTGGCGTTTATTGGCGTGCCGGAAGATATCGAGACATACCTGCTGGGCTAGAAAAAAGCACTGAATGAATTCCACAGGCTGAAGTCAAAGGTGTATGACGAATATTTTTACCATGCTGGTCGAATTGAGTACAATGCCGCGCTAGTTTTAGGCGACGAGATTAGGAAGTGATGGCGAAATTACCGAAAAGCATCGTTATTGAAGGGCGTCGCTACCCCACGTGGGCATTAAGCGTGGAAGCGCGTAAACAGCTGGTAAATTTAAGCCATGTAGATGCGCACATTGCAGAGCTCCATCAACGGTTGGCGCAACATCAGGTCGCGCGCAATCATTATCAAATGCTGTTGGCGAGTGCATTACCAGATCCTCACCAGCAGCCTTCGGTATCCGAAACTACCAGATACTTCTGGCAAAGCGTCTCAAAAGAATGGGCTCAAAAGCATTGGCCAGTGAGAACGGCTACATTTGGCCTGAGCGATTTTGAATCGACCAGACATTACCGGCAAGGTGATCGAGTACTTTGTTACGTGAAAGGCCATGGGGTGGTAGGTTGTGGGGTTGTTGAAATGGACACCCACTCAACTAAAAGGCATTTGGTATGGCGTGTAAACGTGCCGACGCTGGATAAAGCCCTGCCCGCTAAAACGCTTAAAGAGTTTTCGCTACGCCACCCTAGTCGTCCGTCGCAGGTGGTGCCCCCGACTGCCGATATTGAAGGGTTGTTGTCTGCACTTGCAACTAAAGCAGCATAGTAGATGGTTTGTTAGTTGCACATCGCTTCGACATTTATGCGTGCAGCTGCAATAATTCACAGCTAATTTTATTATTACCCGTAAAGGAGCTTTGTATGGCGAAGGATCAAGCACAAACAGTTACTATCGACGGTAGTGAATTCAAAGTGGCAGATCTGTCTGAAAATGCACGCAATCAGTTACTCAACCTGCGTGTGACTGATCAAGAAATTCAGCGCTTGAACCAGCAATTGGCTATCGCCCAAACGGCTCGTACAGCCTATGCGCGAGCGCTAAAAGACGAGCTCCCTGAGCAAAAGACGCACTAAAAGCAGTTACTAGCTTAGCAATAATAGCTTGTCCTAAAGCCAGTCAGTTAATGCTGACTGGCTTTTTTGTGTGCCACTGACTGGGAATAGGCGACCTGCTCCTACTTATCCAATGCCTACGCATAGTCGGAGACGTGTTTAGTAAATGGCGATACGGCAGCTAATGCTGTGCTAAAAAAGCTGGGGGAAGATTTTGGCGTCAGCACTCGAAAAGAACCTATCGAGGATTTCGCCAGCGCACAATCGCTTGGTAAATATTGACAAGTCGGGTGCTTGTCTCTATTTATTAGGTAGGTGTGAAAAAGATGACTGCAGTTCTGAGTTTTCTGCGTAAAAATTATAAAGGTGCTTAGAATAGCGCTATGAATGACGCTCCACCGACAATACAGGGAACGATATGCAGTGATGCCTGGAGGCATTAAATATGACAACCCTCTCCATTGAAAAAAATCTACAAACTCTTTATTTAGGTATTTTAGGACGTGCGGCTGACCCAGATGGATTTAATTATTGGTTAGAACAGGTCGAAAGTGGCTCTGTAGACCTGGAAGGCGTCATGGCCCTTATGCTGCAGTCTGAGGAGTACCAAGCGAGGCGCACTGAGCTGGCAGAACTGGAAGATAACGGGTGGGTAAACGAGGTTTATCAAAGCCTTTTTGCTCGTGAGGCCGAGGCCGAGGGCATTGAATATTGGGTAGAGCAGGCTAGTTCTGGCCAAACCCAACAAGCGTTGTTACAGGGTTTTATCTCAGGCGCTAGCGGAACGGACTCAGAGGCGCTTGAGGCCTATGCCTCTATTGCTAATTTTTACTCATCCAGTGTTGATGCTGATAGTTACGATGCAGAGCGCGCTCTTGTGCAAGATGGCTTTCGGAGCAATGAGCAGCTTTATCAAGACCTAGAAACACTAGATGCCACCTATGATACGTTGAGCTTAGAGCAGGCCGGTGAGTCATTGGAAGGGAGGCCCTTATATAGTGCTACGGTAGGCGAAGGGGCGCGCAAGTTAATGATTGTGACGCAACAGCATGGTGATGAGCCCACCGGGACTGAGGCGGCCATGCATTTGCTAGAGTGGCTAAGTGGTGACAGCGAAGCTGCACAAGCCTTACGTGAGCAAGTAACGTTGACCGTGATGCCAAGAGTCAACCCTGATGGTTTTGAGCGCTGGGAGGGTCTCGTTGCAGGTGAGTTAGATCCCGAAACAACCATTGATCCACGGCGTAACTCTGAAGATATTGACC
The DNA here is from genome assembly GCF_018612805.1 of Halomonas sp. ISL-56. NCBI lineage: Bacteria > Pseudomonadati > Pseudomonadota > Gammaproteobacteria > Oceanospirillales > Halomonadaceae > Halomonas > Halomonas sp. ISL-56. Next base: position 144,349 of record NZ_JAGGRO010000008.1, read on the forward strand.
TCAATCGTACATGGGATTCTAGTGAAGTTATTGATGCATCATTAATCCCAGAAACTACCGCTGTTAGGCAGGTGATCGAAGCGACTCAACCTGAACTGATTCTTGATTACCATAACCAGAATAACTACATCAACGAGTCAGGCGATCTCGAAACGATATCAATCTTGTGGCCGACCAATGATGATGTCGACCCCACCATTACCGCAACAGCACAGCAAGCGGCGGTAGCTATATCACAAGGGCTCGATGATTTTGATTATGGCTACTTGTCGCTGTTTCCCGGTGGCGACACGCCACAAATAGCACGCAATGGAATTGCTATTGATGGTGTGCCTACACTTCTCATTGAGCAGCGTGGTTTGGAGGAGTTGAGCTTAAAAGCGCTAGAAGGACTAGAGCTAGATTTTGATGCGGTTTCTAGCGCCGTAGTGCTTGAGGGCGTACTGAGTATGCTAGGCGTTCTAAAAGCTATGGGACAAGGCAGCTTTGATAGCATTGATCCCGCTTTAGCAACACTGATTCCTGAGCGTGGCGAGCGAATTGAATTTGACGAGATTTACGCAGAAGAGATCGAATGGGCCGGCGAGGGCGAAGAATCTCATCAACAAGAGATAGTCGCAGGGCTGGATACGCTGATGGAAAGTACGCCCATTATTGGCACCTCTGAGCCTCTTTCTCAAGAATTGCTAGTGGCTTAAGGATCAGCCTGAAGCCGATTAGAATTGAGTATAAAAAAGCTTCCCCATAAGCTCTGAGTTTGAGCAGGGGAAGCTTTTTATTACCTCACCATCCCTAGCACTCTAACAAACTGCGGGTGCTGTTATTGAGCAATAGGAGGAAGTCGGCACCGCCAGTTGCTTGCGGTGCCGTTGGCTTAGCTCAAGACCCTAGCCAAATAGATACGACTCAAGGTCGGTTTCGACGCCTACCAGGTTGGCCGCATCAAGGTAATTGTCCACCTCTGAACGGCTGAGTTGCAGGTACTCGTCGGAGTCAGTAAACGCCAGAACCATTTCAATCGGATTGGCATCACCGTTTTGCAACACCTCTTGCCAATACTGTTCACCAGCTGTATCGGGCGCACGATTTAGCACCTGTTCATAAAGCGTGTCGATTAGTGTCTCTACATCTATCGTCTCGTCAGTGGTTAACAGGCCTTCACTTTCCAGCAGGCTTTCCGCTAACGCTTCTGGCGATTGATCATTCGCCAGCCATTCCCTAAACACTGCTTCGTCGGGTGCTTCGCCTACTAAGCCGGTATAGAGTCGCACCAATGTCTCGGCCAACGGGTCTTGATCCACCGATACACCGGTATCAAAGCCCAACGAACGCATTTCCATTTGTTCTAGGTTCACACCCCAGGCCAGCAGCTTGTTGCCGTTCACGAGGGGAATACTGGCGTTGATATACTCTTGTGACTGGACAAACCAACGTGCAACCTCACTACGATCCCCGTTGTTATCCAGCAAGATGTCTAACCAGTAATCGCGGCCGCTTTCATCCGCAGCTCGGCCTAGGGTGGATTGATAAAGCGTATCCACAAAGGTGGCATTATCGTTACCCATGGCTTGCAACGCGGCTACTGCCTCTTCCGCTAACATAAAGTCCTGAACAATATTGTTGAAGCTACTTTCTGCGTTTTGCTGCGCCACCCAGTACTCTAAGCCTTCCCGCTCAGCAACGCGATCAAGAATACCGTTGTACAAACGGATTATGGGAGTCAGCACCGTATCGAACTCAGGGTAACGCACAAAGGTGGTGGTATTACGCAGCTGTTCCAATAGCTCAGGGGGTAATTCCCATCCCTTTGCAGTGAAGATATCCACAAAGTTAGCGAGCTCAATTGGCTCAGGCTCCGGTTCTGGGTCGGGCTCTGGTTCTGGCTCCGGTTCTGGGTCGGGCTCTGGTTCTGGTTCAGGCTCTGGTTCTGGTTCTGGTTCTGGTTCTGGTTCTGGTTCTGGTTTAGGCTCAGGTTCTGGCTCAGGTTCTGGCTCTGGCTCAGGTTCTGGCTCTGGCTCTGGCTCAGGTGTTGGGGGGGCTTGTACGGTGAAGGTTAAGGTGCCGGAGACGCTTTCCACGCCATCTTCACCGCCATCAGCCAGGGTGAAATCAAAGCTGGCATTGCCCGCACTACTGCCCGCGGTGAATGTCACTAGGCCGTTGTCGATGTCTTGTTGGGTAAAAGTCTCTCCTGCGGCCAAGGCAGTGCCGTTAAGTAATAATGTGCCGGACGTTGGCAGGGTACTCAGTGTATAAGTGAGCTCTGCCCCCTCATTATCCGGATCACCTTCATTTAAATTGGCAGTCGTCAGTGTGACGCTACGCCCCGCTTGTACGCTGGGGCCTGCGTTGGTGGCGATGGTCGGCGCATTGTTAACCCCTGCCACTGTCACCGTGAGGGTTGAAGTGCTGGTATTACCCGCTGCGTCTTGAACATCGACGGTAACGCTGGTGGTACGTGTTTCGCCATGGGCAAGGGCGTCGAACTCACCATTGGGATCAAAGCGTGCAGTGCCATCGGCATTGACGATAAAGCGCCCGCCATTGCTGCCCGCGACCGCGCTGCCCAGCGCATCGGCACGGTTATTCACAGCGATCACAGGGGTTGTATCGTCTGCGCCTGTGTCGTTAGCAGTGAGTTTGTCGCCTGCTGAGCTAACGTTTGTCAGCGGAGCCTCCCCCGCATCTTCGCGCACTACGGCAGTCGTGTCGTCATTGGCAGTGGGCGCGGTAGTATCCAGGGTCAACGTCAGATCCGCCGACGCGCTGCTGGTATTGCCTGCGCTGTCGCTAACAACCGTATCAATGGCGTTGATGCCTTCATGCAGGTCGCCTTCGGCCAAGGTGAAGGCCCAGGTGCCGCTGCCATTGGCGGTGGCGCTACCCACGTTGATGCCATCGACACGTACCGTCACGGTAGCCCCCGCTTCGGCCCCTGTGCCGGTGAGGGTGGGCGTTGTGTGGTTGGTGAGGTTGTCGCTATTGCTCACACCGCTATCGGAAGCAGCTGCTAACGTGGGTACTGAAGCCGTAGCGGGAGAGTTCGCATCAACCGCGAATGCTGCACTGTCGGCAAGGTTTTGTCCGCTAGGTAACGTATCAAGGTTCGCCGGTATGCCGTTATCGTGGGCGACCAGCGTGGCTGCTCCCGTCAGGCTTAGTGAGGCGACGTTAAGCCTAGCGGTGTCTGTCTCGCCTTCTTGCACCGTATAGCGGCCACTAAACTGCGTTTGGTTAGCGGCATCGCTATTGGTGAGGAGAATCGTAGCCCCCGTATTGAGCGTGGCCGTTAGTGCGCCGCCGTTGGCAGCAAAATCAACCGCTTTATCGAACATGACGGTGATATCAATGCTGCTGCCGACCGCAAAGGTGCCATCCGCGGTGGGCGAGGTAATCGCTTGAATGCCTGGGGCCGTGCCGGTCACCACGCTGAAAAGGTCATTTTGTGTTACGGCGACAAGCGTATTACCCGCCGCATCCTGAGCACCGCTGACTCGTACATCCACGTTATTAATCACTTCATTAGCATCGGCGGTGTCGAAGGTGGCGATATAGGTAGTGGCATTTTCCCAGTTGCCCGATTTAAACGTCAGAGTGTTGGTGGGGTTTTCTACTGGGAACGTGATCGTCGGTGCGACGCCCGTATCCATCGCTTCGTTGAAGCTCAATGTCAGGGTAAAGCGGCCACTGCCGATCTGGTCGTCAGTAATGGTGGTGAGCGACGGTACGATAGCGCCATCCAGAAGAGGTCGAGCAGCGTCGATGGCATCAGCGCTCTGGCTGATAGCGGTGGTGTAAGCATTGGAGCTATTGCCCGCCGCATCGGACAGCACAACGTTAACGGGAATGACATCGCCTGGCGCGCGGGATGTATTCCCCTCCTGTACCGTGTAAGTGGCGGTATAGGTGCCGCCGCCTTGATCGGTAAAATCGGTGACCGCAACTCCGTTCACTGTACCGGCGTCCAGCGATAAGCCAGCCTCTCCCGCACTAATGGTGACCGTCACGGCATCGCCGATTTTATGACTGCTATTCGGTATAGAAACGCTGGTGATGACGGGGGCTACGGCATCAACAACGATGTTCTTGTTGGCGCTCAGCGAGTTGGCGGTACCCGGAGTGGGCAGGGTAAGTTCGGTGTCGTTGCCTGCTGCATCGCGAATTGAGCTGCCATTGAGGATGATTCCGGTACCTGCCAGCGCCAGATCACTGGATTCGTCACCTGCCTGAACGGTATAAGCAAATGTCAGCGTGTCGGTACCTGAGCCAGCCACATAATCTATGGTGCGATCCGTTGCCCCGGTTTCCAGCGTCAGCTGCGGTGTACCGTTCACAGTTACGGCTTCACTGAATGCTAAGGTGATGTTAACAGTGTCGCCCGCTTTATAAGTACCGTCGGCATTCGTTGAGGTGATGTTGGTCACACTCGGTGTCACCCGATCAACGCTGTGTGCCGAACCACTGGTATAGGCGGTCGCCATATTCCCCGCGGCATCCTGCACGTTAGTATTGTTGTTGAGGTCAAGGCGCAGAGTACCGTCGCCAGCGAGTGTGTCTACGGTGACTGTGTAGCTACTGCCGGAGCCAGAGATGGCGGCGATGGTGCCCGACGCATTGCCGTTGAGGGTGGAGAGGGTAAAATCATCGATAGAGACACCGCTGACGTTTTCGCTAAATGTCACGGTGTAATCCACTGAGGAGGCATTGGCAGCAGGCGAACCGCTGAGCGCAATGCTAGAAACGCTGGGCACTACGGCATCGATCACAATATCTTTATTGGCACTTAGCGAGTTAGCACCGCCTGTGGGTAGGGTAACCACCGCGTCGTTGCCTGCCGCGTCCTTGATAGAACCGCCATTGAGGATGATCTCGCTACCCGCCAATGATAGATCGCTGGTTTCATCCCCGGCCTGAACGGTATAGCTAAACATCAGCGTATTAGTGTCAGATCCCGAGGTATAACTAACGACCCGGTCGGTATCGCCGGTTTCCAGCGTTAGCTGTGGCGTACCGGCACCAGTGTTCACCGTCACGTTTTCACTAAAGGTCAGCGTAATGTCAACGATGTCACCCGCTTTGTAAGTGCCGTTGGCCGCCAGGGAGGTCACATTGGTGATGCTCGGTTTAACCAGGTCAACGTTGTGGATCGCGCCGCTGGTGTATCCTGCAGGGGCGTTGGTGGCTCCATCGTCTATATCGGTGCCAGTGTTAAGATCAAGACGCAGGTCGCCCGCACCACTAATACCAGTAACACTGACCGTATAGCTGTCACCGCTGCCAGCAACCGCACTAATAGTGCCAGATGCCGTACCGGTGGAGATGAGGGCGAAGTCGTCGGCCGATACATTGCTGACGCTTTCGCTAAAGGTAACGGTGTAATCTACTGAGTCGGCATTGGTCGCGGGTGAACCGCTGGGGGCGATACTGATAACGCTGGGCGCCACGTCATCAACGACATTAATGGTAATATTTTGCGTCGAGGGTGTCTTGCCATCAGTGGCTTGTATGTTAAGCGTAAAGCTGCCGGTAGCGCTGGCATCGAGCTGGCTGGTATCGCTCAGGGTGATCTCGCCAGTGGTACTGTTGATAGCGAAGACGCTGCCGGTGTTGCCTGACACGATAGAGTAGTCCACCGAGTTATCGTCGCCCGTGGTAGCGACAGTGCCTATAGAGGTGCTATTGGCATCGCTCTCGTTAACGCTAAAGGACTGGCCTGTGGTGATGACCGGGGCGATATCGTTAACCGAAATGGTGATATTTTGAGTAGCGGTGTTGTTGCTGCTTTCGCCATCGTCGGCCTGCACCGTTAAGGTATAGCTAGCGGCCGTTTCATAGTCGAGTGCAGCTGCACCGGCGGCATTTAGGCGGATCTCGCCATCATTAGCATCGATTTCAAAATAGCTTTGCCCCGTACCGCCCGTAATTGAATAGGTGATATTGGCATCCGCCAGACCACCATCACCGTCATCGGCCTGCACATCCAGTAACACGACATTGTCATTGATGGCGGTTTCGTTAATGCTAAAGGTATTTGCGGAGTTGAAGTATGGGGAGTTATTGGAAACGACCGCATTGTCAACCACAATATTGTTAATGGAGGAGTAGCCCATACCATCGGCGTAATAGATACGAACTTCGTCAACGTTCTCGAAGTCTGCATTAGCAGATACATCTTGAGTTACACGAATAGGCGAAGTATTGGAGGCAAAATTTACGGTTGACCCAACTTTAAGTCCATCGCGGAAAGCCTCAATAATGACCGTCTCACCTGCTATTTGGTTACCCCAATCGTAAAAATCAAAGCTATTAAACTTAAATTCTTCACCATCACGACTTTTTATCGCCATGCCTGCCCATTCGGAAGGATAACTAAAGTCAACGGTTATGCCAGTAAAGCCATCATCAGTGGCTAGGTTGGTGCTGTTGTACCAGTTTATAGAGTCGAGCTTGGTGCCGTTGATATCGCTAATATTATAAAATTGTAGCACCGCCCCTAGGAAGTTAGCACTACCCCCTTCACCATCTTGGGCAATAGAGTCTGTGTCCCAATTAGGGTCGTCAGCACTAAACGTAATGGTGGTGGGGGCTAATAAATGCTGATAAGCAGTTACAGCGAGGCTGGGGTAATGCGATGGAGCTGTGGTTGTATCAAGTAGCCAACTGCCGCCTAACAAGGCGCTGCCGATAGGCGAACTTGATGCGCTGATGTCAACATCAAGTAGAGCATTTAATCGGCTGAGTAAGAAAGCGCCCTCAATACCTTTTGCAGTAGAGCAAGCGTATAAAAAGAGCTCTCGCTGAATCAGTTGCCCAAGCTCCTCTAGCTGAGGTGCAAGTGTGGCTAGACTGTCGTTAGCAATACGAGTATTGCCAAGGAAAATGGTGCCTGGCTGCCCATGACATAAAAGATGCAGCGTCTCAACCGGTAAAGGCTGCGAAGAGAGCTGCTCAATCAGTAGGCTAAGGCTATCCTGATCATGTGTAAGGTATAGCACCTTCATGCCTTGCGACGCTGCAGCGTTAGCAAGCACATCATAATCCGGTAGAGTAGAGTCGATAACGGCGACAGCGGTCATGGCAGCCTCTTTAACAGTGAACGAGCACAGCGTGCTTGCAGTGTTAGCTAGTTAGTTGATTGTTGGTATTAAGGGCGGGATGGATAGATGCCGTAAAGCGCAACACAGTAACGGATACCCTGCTGGGGAGGCAGGTTGTTAAAAGGCAATGCTTGGCCTGTCGACCCTACTTGAACCTGACCACCTTCAACGCTTACAGGGAAGGGAGAGGTTAAAGCCTCAGACCAAATGGTCGCGCTGCCAGGGCCGCCACCTGAAGCGGCAAGGTACGGATTAGTACTGCTAGGTGTGGATGAATTATTATTGCTGTTACTCGAAACCGGCAGCTGTGAATTAGTAACAGTAGCCGCGTGAGTATGAGGGGCTAGATTGGCACTCGTTAACGTAGTGGTTTCGGTGCCACGTGTTTCACCTGCAACAACTGGGGATAATCCTGGGCCGTTACCCAGTCCAACAGGCGTACGTCCTTGTAAGTCGGGCAGTCCAAATGTTTGAGTACCATTACCGCCATAGGTAGTGCCGAGTAGTGAGAAAAGAGCGGAATTTTGGGCAATAGAAAGCAACTGCCCCCGCGCTTCAGCGTATTGGTTCGGGCAATAGCTAGCGGCGGTCAAGCAAATGGAGCCTATGTAGGGTTCGCTACTGCAAGTGGCATTTGCAGTCGTTGTAATTCCAAGCATTCCTAATAAAGCAGTAGCCAGTGCTGCAGGACGATACAAACAGGTGAGTTGTTTCATGGTTATTTCCCCTTGAGTTTTTTTAGTTTTTTTATCGCTCTTGAAGCTTAGTCATTTCCTTATTTTCTGTCACTAATAATTACTTAGTCCTAGCAAAAATTGCTGGTGATATGTCAATTTCATGAAGTTTTTAAACGACGGTTTTAATTGACTGTTTTTATCCTGGCCTGAGTTTGTGTCGTTATACATGGTCTGTATAAATTTTATTTATTGAAGAGACTCTCTTTATGAGGTTTAAAGGGGGCTGTGGTAAAGACGTTATAAAAGTTAGAGGTTTCGAATATAGCTAATGAACCATGGGGGGCACCAAGTTCATAGTGGCACTTTAGAGTTAAAAGGCCATGCAAGAGCTTAGAGCCGCCATCATGAGAATGGCGGCTCACGCATCAACTCAGCGTCAATATGAACTTAGCTCATAATACTCTAAGGTACACTGCAGAGTTATATTTTTACTTACCAAAGTTGACAGCGCTGCACGACCTGCGAGTAATAGCTCACCAACCCCCCTGGCCCTCTAACAAGCTGCGGGTGTTGTTATTAAGCGGCATACGAAAATCGGCGCTGCCCAGCACCATCGCATCGCCTGCCCGCACCACCCGGGCACTTACATAGACATAATCCTGTCCTTGCGCATAGGTGCCCATCAAAATTGATCGGGCGTTATGCTGCGCGGTTAGGCGTTGAACTTGCCGTGAAAGAATCAGTTCTCCCACGCTTTCTTCGATAAACATGCTATCGCGCATTTTAACTTCGCGAACCTGCATACCCTGGCGGGCCAGGGCGGACGCCATAATTTCAGAGCTGATACGCCCCAGTGTCGACGATTGGCTTAGATTGTCGATGCTCACAAAGGTGGCAGCAATCATGGGGCTATAGCGCGTGAGCTCTGGGTTACTGGCAACCATCTGCTCGGCAGCGGCATGAACCAATTCAGACAGATCGGGTTCCGGTTCGGCGGGTCTATTGTTAGCATTACCCAGCGTGCCACAGCCAGCCAGTAACAGTAGCGTAATACCCATGGCCATCCCGCGTGTAGCATGGCTGATAGAGCGAGCGCGCCGAGCAGCGAAAAGTGTAATCAGCATGAAATTACCACGTATCTGTAAGGGAAACGGAGGGTGTGGTAGGTGCCTGGGGCACGCGGTGAGGGGCATATTGACGACGATCACCGGCATTGATGTAGTAAATGTTGGACGAAGAGTAGAGAATTCGTTCGCCATCGATAATTTGCGTGGTCACGATAATCTCTTCATTGCCGGTGTGCGTCCAGCTACCGCTGGTGGTGTCGGCAAGCATGCCTGCGGGGATTAACCCTAGTGCAGGTTCTGCCCACTGGTTATACGGAATGGTAGCCACAGCGATACCCGCGGTGAGTGCGGTAAAAGCACCGACGGGAGGGCGGATAAAGCCGCGATCACGGTGTTCGACGACTTCGACATTAAACGTGATATTGGCGCTGTTTGCAGTGGGGACGGTGGTGAGGTTGGCGCCCCGTGAGACCAGCTCGCTGGTCAGCAGTGCGCGAAAGCCGCGCCCAAATTCACCGCCGCTGTAGGCGTGCAGTGCTTCACTGTCGGGTTCGCTAATGTGTAAATCGCGATTACGAACGCGCTCGCGTTGCAAAATGCTGGTAGCTTCATGGCGGGCCAGCACATCCCAGTGGTGGGCAGCCTGCATACGCTGCTGCTCAGTGTAGGGGTAAGTAGTGGCTATCGGCGCTTGAGATGTATTGGCATAAAAGCAGCCGCTGAGCATTAAGCTTGCCAGCCCCAAGCTGACAGGACGTATGAAATAGGGTAATGGGAATAATCTGGGACGGGTGCGCACCTGCTGGTTCCTTTTTCGCTACAAAACGGCTTTTGATAGACTGTTCGCCATGCTTAGTTTGCCATGCCTAATTCATCATACCTAGCTAGATCGGCCACGAGGTTAAAAACTTGAATGAGCGATAACACCAATGCTTGAAGATCATCGCAGCGGTCCGCGCCATGATTCGCTAATGTCGGCCTATCATGAGAGTGATAGTGGGAGCGGTTGGATGATCAGCTATCTCGATATCATGACCCTACTGGTGGCCCTTTTTGTGGTCATTATTGCCGCTGCTGGGCCGGTTATTCCTCAGTTGAACCAGACAAATAATATGAGTGAAGATGCTGACGCACCCTTACCTAATTTGGGCGTTCCGCTGCCCGAAGCTTTGGCCCAGGTAAGCACTGAGCGGGTGGGTGTCGCCCGTTGGGGCGGTGAAGGATTGAGTCCTATGGCCATCAGTGCAGCGCTAGGCGTCGCCGGGCTGCCCAAGTTGACTGATCTTCCTCGGCGAGTCAGCGTCGGTGTCCCACCGCTTTTGGCAGCACCACTGCCGCCCGCTGAACCGGTTATTTCTTTACCCAAACTGTTGATGCCCGCGGGCAGCGATGATTTTACATCGCCCTTAGCTGACTACATGGTGGTGTTAACTGATCGCCCCCCGGTGAATGTGCAAGCAGTGAGTGATGAGTCAGTCTCGGGGGCACTTGCCCTGGATCAGGCGCTCTCCCAGCGCGTTGAAGAGTCTACCTACCTACCCGACCTGGAGGGCGTTGAAGTGTCACGAGTGGCTGAGGGGATTAGTCTGCGTGTGCAGGATCAACTGCTGTTTCCTTCGGCAACGGCCGAGCTGACCAATGACGGGTCGTCACTAGTGGGTAGTTTGTTGGAAACTATTCAGCGCTACGATGGCGAAGTATGGGTTGAGGGCCACTCGGATAGTCAGACTATTAGCACTGATGAATTCTCGTCTAATTGGGCACTGTCTAGTGCCCGTGCAATTGCTATTGTGGAAGCACTGGAAGCGGCGGGTGTCGACGCTGAACGCCTGCGTGCCGTGGGTTTGGCGGCCACTAAACCGCTTGAGAATAATGCCACAGCGGAAGGGCGCGCACGCAACCGGCGGGTTGAAGTAGTGATTCATGTCGAGTAGCGAGTCTCTGATCACATGCAGATCTGAGCACGTACAACAATATTAAATTAATATTAAAAAAAGCCCGCCGGGGGAGGCGGGCATTAAAGGGCTTGGCTCACTGCAGCCCACTGGCATCAGGTGAGGGGTGTACAGGATGACCAGTGGGTACAATTTCAGTATAGCTATTTCTAGGGCGTTGCCAAGTGCTGTGACGTTTTTTTATAGCCTTATTATCACTTTAGTTAATGCTAATGCTTTTTTGGAGAGCAAACAGCAACGCAAGTGCACCGATCTGTTTCATGCACTTTTTTAGTGCATTCAGGCTGCCTCTTTTTGGTGCTTACAGGTTTTGCGATTTATTTACGCCTTCAGTTGCCATATAACCTTCTGATGAATAGGGGCTTCTCTGTATTGGCTTATATATTGCTTCGCTCTTGATAGCCAATTAATAGCTGGTCATAGCTCATCAGGTGGTTTAGCTATACTGCTTGAACAATGCGTTAAGGCCGAAAAGAGGTAGTGCCATGCCTGAACCCGCTCGTCTCTCAGCATCCCCCGCATCAATGCCTTCGGAAGCGCCGACTTCGGTTGATCCCGCTCTGCAGCCACGGCTGGTAGTGACCGATCTTGATGGCTCGCTGCTCGATCATCACAGTTATGACTTCAGCCCTGCGGCCCCCTGGCTTGCCCGCTTAAAACAGATGGGAGTGCCGGTGATTCCGGTGACCAGTAAAACCCGTGCCGAGCTGATTCCCCTGCGCGAAGCCTTGGGCCTCACGGCAACGCCATTTATCGCTGAAAATGGTGCAGTGATTGGTTTGCCGCCAGGCTGGTGCCATGCACGCTTAGACCGCCCGGGAAGTGGACGCGATGGTGTCGTTATCAAGCACCCGGGGGTAGATATTGGCTTTATTCGTGCCCGACTTAAGGTGTGGCGTGAGCGTCTAAATATTCGCTTTACCCGCATGGGGGAGCTGAGTGTGCCAGAGGTGATGGAGCTTACCGGGCTTGATGCAGCTCGCGCCCGAGACGCAAGGCAGCGTGAAGGCAGTGAACCGTTGCTGTGGCAGGACACCGAAGCGGCTCTGGAAGCGTTTCGGGTCGCTTTAGAAGGGGATGGACTACAGCTTACTCAAGGCGGGCGCTTTTGGCATGTTATGGGGCTCTCCGCTGATAAGGGCAATGCCGTCGAGTGGTTGGTGAAGCGCTTTGCGGCATTAAGAGGCCGAACGCCTCTTTCACTGGGGCTAGGAGACGGGCCAAACGATATCACTATGCTCGAAGCCGTCGATCAAGCGGTCGTCATCCGTGGTTGCCACGATTTAGCCGTAGAGCCCCGTAATGCTTCGCTCTATCGCACCGAGGCGACCGGGCCGACTGGCTGGGCCGAGGGGGTGGCCTACTGGTGGGGGCGAGACGACCGCCGTTTAGCGACGGCGGAGAAAGGTGCTGCTGTGTTCTCGGAATCCAGTTCTTTAAGTGCAGCTCTTTGATTCCAGGTCTTTGAATCCAGGTCTTTGACTCTAGGTCTTTGACTCTAGGTCTTTGACTCTAGGTCTTTGACTCTAGGTCTTTGACTCTAGGTCTTTGAATCCAGGTCTTTGAATCCAGATAGGTAAGCGCATGAGTGATTTTCATCAAAATGGAATTATTACCGACTTTCACAACCTTACCCGGCGCTCGGTGGAGGCGCTTGAGCTAGAGCTGTGCCAGTTTGCTCGACGACGCCCCATGGGGCTGATTCTGCCGTCGCTGTTTTCGGAACTGGAAGGGCCCGCACTGTCGGCAATCGTTGACGAGCTGGTTAAAGTCCCGTATCTCAATGAAATTGTCATTGGTTTGGATCGCGCTGATCGAGAGCAATTTTTATACGCTCGTGATTTTTTTTCACGCTTGCCACAGCATACGCGCATTTTATGGAACGACGGCCCACGCCTGCGCGCCCTGGATGCAGAGTTGGAAGAGCACGGGTTAGGCGCTTTGGAACCCGGCAAGGGGCGCAATGTATGGTACTGCGCAGGTTATATGTTGTCCTCTGGGCGCTCGAAGGTGGTGGGGTTGCACGACTGCGATATCCTGACCTACGAGCGAGGGCTGCTGGCGCGCTTGATGTACCCGGTAGCTCATCCCAACTTTAACTACAGTTTCTGCAAAGGCTATTACCCGCGCATTGCCGAGGGCAAGCTGAACGGTCGCGTCTCTAGACTGTTAGTCACGCCGTTACTGCGGGCGCTGAAGACCGTCTGCGGGCCAATGCCGTACCTCGATTATCTGGATAGCTTTCGGTATCCGTTGTCGGGAGAGTTTGCGATGCGCAGCGAAGTGCTTGAGGGAATTCGTATGCCGGCGGATTGGGGGCTGGAGATTGGTGTTTTATCGGAGCTGCAGCGCAACTATTCCCTGCGCCAGCTTTGCCAAGTAGATATTGCCGATGCCTACGACCATAAACATCAGCCGGTTAGCGAAGAGGATCCCAACGGCGGTTTAAACCGTATGAGTCTGGATATCTCAAAAGCGCTCTATCGTAAACTAGCCACCCAGGGTATTACCTTTAGCAGCGAAGATTTCCGCACCCTGAAAGCTACCTACTACCGCTTCGCGCTGGATTTGATTGAAGCCTACGATCACGATGCCACCATGAACGGGCTGAGCCTTGACCGTCACAGTGAAGAGCAGGCTGTGGAGTTGTTTGCCAGCAACCTACTTGAAGCAGGTAATCTGTTTATGGATAACCCTCGAGAACGGCCCTTTATCCCCAGTTGGAACCGGGTGCAAGCCGCGGTGCCGAATCTGCTTACGCGTATGCACGAGGCAGTCGAGCTGGATAACCAGGGCAAGGTTTAACCGTTCAGGCCCTAATCATTTTTTCAAAAACCGTTCATCCATTAAAGAGGCCAGCTACCCAAGGTAGCTGGCCTCTTACGCAGTACATGTTTGTAATATTCGGTTTTTCGGGTTTGGTTTTTAGCCCATGATTGTTAATACATAGTTTTTGCTAGCGTTAAAAATCACTGTGCTGATGAGCCGTCCGCTTGGCGGGAGCAATGGCGGGTAAGCTTGCCTGTGCATGGCCCGCGTTTTGATTAATGCGGAAGTGGGCAACCAGCTGGCGCAGTTGATCGCTGAGCTGGGCAAGGGACTGGGTGGCGTGGTTGCTCTCTTGTACCAGGCTTGCATTCTGCTGGGTCATTTGATCCATTTGGGTCACTGCCTGGTTGACCTGTTCAATGCCGCTGCTCTGCTCGATGGTGGCCGCAGAAATCTCTTGAACGAGTGTACTAAGCTGCTTGATATCATCGACCATCCCATTGATCACATCGCCGGTATCACGCACCTGACGGCTGCCTTCCATTACTTTGCTATCCGACGCTTCGATCAAGGTTTTGATCTCTTGGGCGGCGGCAGCTGAACGGCTGGCGAGTTGGCGAACCTCATTAGCGACAACGGCAAAACCGCGCCCTTGTTCACCGGCGCGTGCAGCTTCCACCGAGGCATTAAGCGCCAAGATATTGGTTTGGAAAGCAATCCCATCAATGGTGTTAACGATACTACTCATCTGGGTAGCGCTTTCGTTAATCGTCGCCATTGTGGCGATCACCGTGGACATAGAGTCACTGCCGCGCTGGGCGCTGTCAGCGGTGCGGGTGGCAAGCGTACGCGCGTGATCGGCGTGTTCGGCATTTTGTTTCACCGTGGCGGTGAGCTGTTCCATGCTGGAGGCCGTTTCAGCCAATGAGGCAGCCTGCTCTTCGGTACGCGTGGATAGCTCTTCGTTTACCCCAACAATCTGCTCGACCCCGCTGTTGACCTGATTGGCGCCGTGGTGAATATCGCCAATGGTATTCGCCAGAGTTTCACGCATACGGTTGATATCAAACAGTAAGCTCTGCTGATCCTTCGGCGAAAGCTGGGTGGTTTGGGTCAAGTCCCCATCAGCAATATGGCGGACTACGCTGGCTGCATAGCGTGGGTCGCCCCCTAGCCTGCGTGCGACATCACGAATGACCCAGCCCATCAGCAGCGTTACCGGAAGGCCAATAATCAGCAGTATGATTACCGAACGAATCAAACCGGCAATAAAGGCTTCATTAATATCGTCGACGTAAACGCCTGCCGCGAGTGACCATTGCCACTCGGGAAGGTAGGCCACATAACTGATTTTCGGCACCTGCTCATCGCCAGTAATACGACGGGAGTAGTAGTCAACGTGCCCGCCACCGGCTTTGGCTGCCTCTCTAAAAGCGGCGTAAAGATCCATACCGCTAGCATCCTTGTACGCGCTCATGTCTTCACCGCGGGGGCGGTTGGGATGGGAAACAATCTTTAGGTCATCATCAAAGGAGAAAATATACTCCCCGCCGCCAAAGCTAACGCTGGACATATTATCGATGGCGCGCTGCTGCGCTTCTTCAAGGCCAAGCTCTCCGGCGGCGACCCGTTCTTGCAGGGCTGCAAGCTGACCATGCACGCTTTCCACCACGTACTGAATACTGTCGCGGCGTTCGCTCTCAATCGTCTGGCGATTCTCCAGGGCCAACCAGCCTACTAGCAGCAGCATGGCAATCCAGATAATGCCAAGTGTTCCCCACAGTTTTTGTGTCGTCGTTAAGCGTGTCATGTTTTTCCTAGCCGATTTGAGTAAGCAATGTAGCTCTCTATCGGCTTGAGGCGCTTATACCTTAGCGAAATTTAAAGTAAATGCTGCCGCGGCAATTTCGCTTGCCGCCGCAGCATAACCTCGTAGTGTTTCGCCGGTGTTAACAGACGCTAAAAATCGCTGAGCTGATGAGCTGCCTGCGGGGCAGGAGAGGAGGAGGGCAAGCTTGCCTGTGCATGGTCTGCGCTCTGGTTAATGTGGAAGTGGGCAACCAACTGGCGCAGTTGATCGCTGAGCTGGGCAAGAGACTGGGTGGCGTGGTTGCTCTCTTGCACCAGGCTTGCATTTTGTTGGGTCATTTGATCCATTTGGGTCACCGCCTGGTTGACCTGCTCAATGCCGCTGCTCTGCTCAATAGTGGCCGCAGAAATCTCTTGCACGAGTGTGCTGAGCTGCTTGATATCATCGACCATCCCATTGATCACATCGCCGGTATCACGCACCTGACGGCTGCCTTCCACCACTTTGCTATCTGACGCTTCGATCAAGGTTTTGATCTCTTGAGCAGCGGCGGCCGAACGGCTGGCGAGTTGGCGAACCTCATTGGCGACAACGGCAAAGCCACGTCCCTGATCGCCTGCGCGTGCGGCTTCTACTGAGGCGTTAAGCGCCAAAATATTGGTTTGGAAAGCAATCCCATCAATGGTGTTAACGATACTGCTCATCTGGGTAGCGCTTTCGTTAATTGTCCCCATGGTGGCGATTACCGTGGACATAGAGTCACTGCCGCGCTGGGCGCTGTCCGCGGTGCGGGTGGCAAGCGTACGCGCGTGATCGGCGTGTTCAGCATTTTGCTTAACTGTGGCGGTGAGTTGCTCCATGCTGGAGGCTGTTTCGGCTAACGAGGCAGCCTGCTCTTCGGTGCGCGTGGAAAGCTCTTCGTTAATGCTTACAATCTGCTCGACGCCGCTGTTGACCTGATTGGCGCCGAGGTGAATGTCGCCAATGGTACTCGCCAGGGTTTCGCGCATCCGGTTGATATTAAACAGTAAGCTCTGCTGATCCTTCGGCGAAAGCTGAGTGATTTGGGTGAGATCTCCGTCAGCAATATGTCGCACCACGCTAGCGGCGTAGCGTGGGTCACCGCCTAAACGACGCGAAACATCACGAATAACCCAGCCCATCAGAAGCGTTACCGGTAGGCCAATAATCAGCAGTATCACTATTGAGCGAATCAAGCCAGCAATGAAAACAGCATTAATATCATCGACATAAACGCCCGTCGCCAGTGACCACTGCCACTCGGGAAGGTGTGCTACGTAGCTGTTTTTTGGCAACTGTTCGTCGCCACCTGCCCGGGTAGAGTAGTAGCCAACATGGCCACCGCCCGCCTGGGCAACACGCAGCAACTCGGGGTATAACGCCATACCGCTGGCGTCTTCATAGTTGGTCATGTCAGTGCCAGGCGTGCGGGTGGGGTGGGAAACGATCAGCAAGTCGTTGTTGAAAGAGAAAATATACTCGCCAGCCCCAAAACTAACGCTAGACATATTATCGATGGCACGCTGCTGAGCTTCTTCTAGGCTGAGTTCGCCGGCGGCGACCCGTTCTTGCAATGCTTCAATTTGGCTTTGCACGCTTTCCACTACGTGCTGAATGCTGTCGCGGCGTTCGCTCTCAATCGTCTGGCGGTTCTCCCAAGCTAACCAGCCAACCAACAGCAGCATGGCAACCCAGATAATGCCCAGCGTTCCCCACAGTTTTTGTGTCGTCGTTAAGTGAGTCATGTTGTTCCTAGTTTTTGTAATTGAGTAACTTTTTTCCAATCGGCCTAATGGTTATCGGCCTAAGCGTGATAGACCTTAGCAAAATAATTCATCAACGCTGTTTGCGAATAGCTTTTTTGTCAATTGCAGCACCTTATTTTGCCAATCAAAGCACCTTTATATTCTTAAATGGTCTAAATATATAACTTAAAATGATCTATACTGATGCTTGAGTAAGCAATCACCACTGCATGGGAGGCAATCAATGCAGCGCCCAATCGTTACCTACTTTTTTGATGAACCTACAAACACTTTTAGCTATGTCGTTCAAGACCCTGGCAGCAGTGCCTGCGCGATTATTGACTCGGTGCTCGATTTTGATTACGCCGCTGGGCGAACAGACGTACGCTCCGCTGACAGCATCATTGCCTATATTCGTGAACGCCATCTGCAAGTCGCTTGGATTTTGGAGACCCATGTGCATGCCGATCACCTCTCGGCAGCGCCATACCTGCATGAACAGCTAGGCGGTAAAACTGGCATTGGTGCCAATATCGTGGCGGTACAGGAGATATTCGGTAAGGCGTTTAACGCGGGGACGGAGTTTGCCCGGGATGGCAGTCAGTTTGATGCACTGTTTAAAGAGGGAGACGAGTTCTCGGTTGGTCAGTTGCAGGGCCGTGTGCTGCATACTCCAGGCCATACCCCCGCTTGTTTAACTTATGTAGTCGGGGATGCTGCCTTTGTTGGCGATACGCTATTTATGCCGGATTATGGCACCGCACGCTGCGACTTCCCAGGTGGCGATGCGCGCACTCTTTATCACTCTATCCAAAAAGTGTTGGCGCTGCCGGAGCAAACCCGGTTGTTCCTGTGTCACGACTACAAAGCCCCCGGCCGCGAGACCTTCCAGCATGAAACCAGTGTGGCCGAACAAATCAAAGACAATATCCATGTACACGAAGGCATCAGCGAAGACGAGTTCGTGACGATGCGCACCGAGCGCGATGCCACCCTGGGCATGCCGAGACTGATTATTCCTTCGGTGCAGGTCAACATGCGTGCGGGGGAGATGCCGCCAGCGGAAGATAACGGTCAGGTTTATCTTAAAGTGCCGCTCAATTTTTTCTAACCATCAATAAATGTTAAGGCAGGAGGGTGGGCATGGATTGGATGGCAAGCCTGCATGGGCTGGCAGGCGGGGTGTTGATTGGGCTTTCTGCTACCTGGCTAATGGCAACGCTAGGACGTATCGCGGGTATCAGTGGCATCGTGGGAAATTTGATTACCCAGCGGCGACCCAAAGGCGATAGCGCTTGGCGAGTGGCTTTTTTGTTAGGGCTAATCAGTGGGTCGTTAGTGATTATGGCGCTCGGGGGTGGCTTAGGTAATGTCGCCGGTAACCCTGGTGGGGTAATTGGTGCGCCAGCAGGCGGAGTAGGGTTAATGCTAGTGGCTGGGTTGTTGGTGGGGGTAGGCACAGGGCTGGGCAGTGGCTGTACCAGCGGTCATGGCGTATGTGGACTGGCGCGCTTGGCACCTCGCTCCATGGCGGCCACCGGGATGTTTTTACTGACGGCGCTAGTGACCGTTTATATCTCGCGTCACTTGCTAGGCCTGGGCGGTGGAGCATGAATCAGTCAAGCAAGAGTCGTTGGATGAAAACAGCGGCTGGCTATACGGCGGGGCTACTTTTCGGCCTCGGTTTAGCTGTTTCAGGTATGACCGACCCCGCGCGAGTAGTGGGGTTTCTAGACGTTGCGGGCGTCTGGGATCCAACGCTGATGTTCGTATTGGGCGGGGCTGTAGTCACCACCTTTATCGGTTATCGGCTGGTGTTTGAGTGCTCAGCACCGCTGTTGGGAAGTGTCTTTCAGTTGCCTACCAAACGTGAGTTAGACGCGAAGCTGTTAGGGGGCGCTGCACTATTCGGCATTGGCTGGGGGCTTTCTGGCTTCTGTCCAGGCCCAGCGATTGCCTCTATTGGCGGTCTTTCGTTACCGCTATTGGCCATGCTGGTCACGATGGTGCTGGGTTGGTTTGCTGCTAAGCGAATGGCAGTGCCTTAGAGTGATCAAAGTGGTCTTGTGGGAAGCGGCTTTCGCGGCCTCCCACAACCCTTTACGGCGCTTCGCTGCCCATCATGTCGATCATTCGCTCATCGCTTGGCATACCCTGAATACGGTCAAGGCGCACGTTTCCGTCTTCTGTTTCACGCTGAAAAACTGAGGTGGGCGTGGCATACAGCCCCAGCTCTTCGAACAGTTGGTTGTTAGCATACACCTGTTCTTCAATTTCCCTTGGTTGGGCACTGGCTTCAATTTCTTTCTGGCCGCTCTCATGGGCATGCAGCGTAGCCGCTGGGTCGTCAGCGCCGAGTATGGTGGCTGCTTTGCCAGGGCTGTCAGGCGCTAAGATACCCACCATAATATGGCGTAGCTGAACATCACCTGCGTCTACCCAGGGGCGAACGTCCTGCCACAGCTGTTGGCAGTAGGGGCAGTTGGCATCCGTGAAGGTATAAATCAGTCTGGGGGCATCCACGTCGCCGTCTTGAACCCAGTGGCTTTCGCTTAACAGTTGCCAGGTTTGTGCCTCTAGCGGTGCGCGCACATGCTCATCCAGCTTTGCTTCGGTAAGGTCATTGCCCTCGCTATCCATCAGTGTACCGACCAACGCATGCTCGCCATCAGGTGTCAGATAAATCGCCATGTCCTGACCCTGCACGCTGGCGCCGTAGCCGCGCAAGCCGCCGGGGGCATCGAATTGGCCATGAATCTCCAAGCCTTGATCGGCCAGTGCCTGAATAGGGGCTGGGAGTTCATCGGCGTAGCTTGCAGAAGTGCCCCAAAGAGCTGTTAGTAGAAGAAAACAGCTAATGGCAGAGTGGTGTTTCAAGTGCATTGCAGCGCCTTGTTCGAATAAGAAGTGGAAGGCCAAGGGGGTATGTGCATTATACATGGGGCGTTATACCGCAACTTATGGTTTCTAAGTATTTCGACGGTATTAGCTGTCAGTCACCAACCAGCGTACCGCGTAAGGCGGAAGGGAACCTTCGGCGATCCAGGGGTTGCCAGGATCCAGCGCTTGCCAGGCGTGTTTCTTAAGTGCCTGAGTAACTGCCTCACCCATATTTTCTAAGGGAAGCGGCAGATCGGTGACGTTATACAGCGCTAATAACCGGCGGCCATCGTGCAGTGGGCCGCGCTCTACTGCCAGCAGTTCGGGTTCAGAAACCAGCACTCGTTGGGCGGCATTGGGGTGGAAGCAGGGCTCTTGACGGCGTTGGTCTAATAGCCGATTTAAGGCGTGAAAAACATCGTGGGTGGGCGTTGATTGGCTATCCAATAGCAGTTCTAGCTCACTACGCTGCCAGCGCCGACGGTTGATCGAGCGCAGTCGCCCACTGCGCTCAACGCCTTCTACGTCATTCAGTGTGCCTGTCAGGGTGTGGATATACAGCGCGGGGATGCCCTGCAAACTCAGCATAATCGCTTGGCTGCATAGAAAACGCGCAACCTGCCATGGGTCGGGGCCACGGCGGGTGCCACGCATGGCTTCAAACCAGGTGATATTGATCTCATAGGGCGTATCGCTGCCATCCGGGTTGCTACGCATGCTGACAAAGCCGCCGAATTTGTGCATCAGCTCCAGCAGCGCGTCCCGCTCGTGGTCAGGCAGCAAGCCCTCCAGAGGGCGTACGCCAATACCGTCGTGACTGGCAGTGAAGTTGAGGTAAGTGCAGTGGTCGGGCAGTACCGGCAGGCTGGAAAGCCAGGTCTGTAGTGTGCTCGCTTCACCCCGGGTGAGGGTGTGCAGTAGCAGGGGGGGGAGGGCAAATTGATACACCATATGGGCTTCGTCGGGCTGGCCTGCAGGCAGCCGATCTAAGCCAAAATAACTGATGTTTTCCTGGTGGGGCACATTGGTTTCGGTAATCAACAGCGTGCCCGGGGCCACATAATCTACAATCGCCCGCAGCAGCCGCACCACGGTGTGGGTTTCCGGCAGGTGGATACAGGACGTTCCAAGCCGCTTCCACAGAAAGGCCACCGCATCCAAACGCACAATCCGCGTGCCTTGCTCCAGGTAGAACAGCAGAATGCCCACGAACTCCAGCAGCACATCCGGGTTTTCGAAGTTAAGGTCAAGCTGGTCTTCGGAGAAGGTCGCCCATAGATAGCGGGTGCCGCGCCGAGTGGAAATGGGTACCAGTAGCGGGCTGCTGCGCGGGCGCACCACTTGGGAAACGTCGGTATCCGGGTCGACCTCGATGAAATAGTCGCGCCCCGGCAGACTGCCGCTCAGATAATCGACAAACCACAGGGATTCCCTAGAGACATGGTTGAGCACTAGGTCGGCCATCAGGTCGTAGTGACTGGCGAGTTCGCGGATATGCGACCAGTCGCCGAGATCGGTGTTGACTTCCCGGTAGTGAATCACCGAAAAACCGTCGTCGCTGCTCCACGGAAAGAAGGGCAGAACGTGCACGCCGCTGATGCGATCGCCCAGCCGGGCTTGAAGAAAATCGCTAAGCACGGCCAGCGGTGGCTTATCCTCTTCGATAATCGAGTCGCCATAGCTGATCACCCACTGATCCTTTTCGCTCCAGGAAGGTGCGTTATTAGCGTTGGCTGCTACTGGGTTGGATGAAAAGGGGACAAGCGACTGGAAATGCTCCAAACGCTGGTTTAAGCGGCGCTGCACTTCGCCTGCCCGGGGCCCGTAAAGGTGGCTGAGGTAGTCATGAACGGTATTTGAAAATGTGTCGTGGACGGTCTGCTCAAAGGGGGGCATGGGTGACTCCTGATAAACAATCTGCCACAAACGCTGCAGCTTGTGTGCCAAATCGTTACAATACGTAGTTGATATCGCGCTTAAACACTAAGATACATTAGCTTATGGCAGTTGCTACTGCGAAACGCCATTAATAGCACACACATTGACAGGTTATAACACGCAAACTCGTGGAGCACGCCGACACGAGCTGACAACAGGTTGACCGCCATGCATTGCCCTTTTTGTGGTGCAAACGATACTCGAGTGACCGATTCGCGGCTGGTAGCCGACGGCGACCAGGTACGCCGTCGCCGCCAGTGTGCGAGCTGCCATGAGCGCTTTACCACCTACGAGACTGCTGAATTGGTAATGCCGCGGGTGGTGAAGTCCGATGGCTCCCGAGAGAGTTTCAATGAAGCCAAACTGCGGGCAGGCATGCTGCGCGCGCTGGAAAAACGCCCGGTCAGTGCTGAAGCCACTGAAGCGGCGGTGGAACGTATCCGTCAAACCCTGCGCGCTCGGGGTGATCGTGAGATCAATGCTCGGGATATCGGTGAGTCGGTCATGCAAGCGCTTAAAACCCTCGACCATGTGGCCTATATCCGCTTCGCCTCGGTGTATCGCAAGTTCCAGGATCTGGATGAATTTCGCGCTGAGATTGATCGGCTTTCCCAAGAGCCCTCAAACAAGAGCGGGCCGTCAAAATGAGCAGCTTTAGCCAAGCCGACCACCGCTATATGGCGCGGGCGCTGCAACTGGCGAAAAAGGGCTTATATACCACGGATCCCAACCCGCGGGTTGGCTGTGTGATTGTGCGTGATGAGCAAATTGTCGGTGAAGGCTTCCACCTGCGTGCCGGTGAACCTCATGCCGAAATCCACGCGTTAAAGGCCGCCGGAGATCGGGCTCAGGGGGCGACCGCCTACGTGACTTTGGAGCCCTGTTCCCACACCGGGCGCACCGGCCCCTGTGCGGTAGCATTGAAGGACGCCAGCGTGTCACGGGTAGTAATCGCGATGGAAGATCCCAACCCCCAGGTGAGTGGTCGCGGCATTCGCATGCTTGAAGAGGGCGGTGTCGAGGTTGCTGTGGGCTTGCTTGAGAGTGAAGCGCGCGGGTTGAACCCCGGCTTTATTGCTCGCATGACCCAAAAACGGCCCTTTGTGCGCCTGAAAATGGCGATGAGTTTAGACGGCCGTACTGCCATGGGGTCAGGGGAGTCCCAGTGGATTACTGGGCCTGAAGCGCGTACCCAGGTGCAGCGGCTGAGGGCACGCTCCAGTGCCATATTGAGCGGAGTGGAGTCGCTTATCATGGACGACTCACGGCTGACGCTTCGCAAAGAGCAGCTTCATCTCGACAATGTTGACGACGTGGTTTGCCGCCAGCCGCTGCGGGTGATTTTAGATACCCACTTGCGCTTACCCCTGGCGGCGGCCTGTTTAAGCGAGCCAGGGCGGACGCTAGTGATCACTACGCCAGACCACTCGGAAGAGAAGCGCGAACGGCTAATCCAAGCGGGTGCGGAAGTTCAGATAGTGCCCGCTGGGAGCGATGGCCGTATCGATCTAGTGGCAATGCTGCAGTGGTTAGCGGAAAATGAGCAGGTTAACGAACTGCTGGTGGAAACCGGTGCGACGCTGGCAGGCGCTATGCTTGATGCGGCGCTGGTCGATGAACTGCAGCTGTTCGTCGCCCCCACGCTGTTAGGTGGCGAAGCACGGCCGCTTTTTGCGCTGCCAGGGCTCGCGCGCATGGCCGACCAGCGACGTTTAACCATCCATGATATGCGGGCGGTGGGGCGTGATTGGCGCATTATCGCCTCGCCTCAGGCGACTAGCGCAACGGGCGCATCTGGTGAATTTAGCGAGAGCAAGGTACCCTGACGCGCAAAATCATGACTAATTTTGCACGGTACGTTTTCTTTGCGACAACTGCTCATGGCAATTGTTTGTGATACTTGTTGATGAGAATCGTTGTTGAGAACCGTTGATGAAAACCGTTTATAAAAGCCGTTCGTGATAACCGTTCATGAAAACCGCTCATGAAAAAAAGACTGGAGATTCCATGGCGCACCCCTCCTCTAGAGGCTTAGCCCCTATCGCCGAACTGGTTGAAGATATTCGCCAGGGCAAAATGGTGATTCTCATGGACGATGAGGATCGCGAAAATGAAGGTGATATCATCATGGCCGCAGAAAAAGTGCAGGCCGAGCATATCAACTTTATGGCCCGTTTCGCCCGTGGCTTGATCTGTATGCCGATGACCCGGGCCCGCTGCGAGCAGCTTAATTTGCCGCTGATGGTGCGTGATAACGGCTCTGGTTTTGGTACCAAATTTACCCTGTCGATTGAGGCCACCGAAGGCGTCACGACCGGTATTTCCGCGTCGGACCGAGCGCGCACAGTGCAGGCAGCGGCAGCGCCCCATGCCAAGCCGTCCGATATCGTCCAGCCGGGCCATATCTTTCCGTTAATGGCTGAGCCGGGCGGTGTGCTGCGCCGTGCAGGGCATACGGAAGCAGCGTGTGATTTGGCGGCACTGGCAGGCTGTGACCCTAGCGGTGTAATCTGCGAAGTCATGAACGATGATGGCAGCATGGCGCGTCGTCCTGAACTCGAAGCTTTTGCCCAAGAGCACGACATTAAAATCGGCACCATCGCCGACCTGATTCACTACCGCATCGTTAATGAGCAGACCATCGATCATCTGGAAGCGTCGACAGTGATGACTTCCCATGGCGAACTGACGCTGCACGTGTTCCGTGATCGCATTCAGGGCGCCCATCATTTGGCGCTGGTGAACGGTCAACCAACACCTGAACAGGCCACCACTGTGCGCGTGCACCTCACCGATACGCTGCGCGACGTGATGGGTTTAATGAAAGACGAACAGTGCCGCTGGGATGCTCACCGGGCGTTGGAAGAGATTGCCGGTTCCACGCCAGGCGTGTTTGTGTTGATCGATGACGGCCGCCCGCATCAAGATTTAAAAGATCAGCTGGATATCTTTTTGGATCGCGTGCGCCAGCCGCGTACCAGTGATTCTGACGGTGCCGGTAACTATTTAACTATCGGCACCGGTTCACAGATTCTCCGCTATTTAGGCGTAGGTAAAATGCGCTTACTTAGCTCACCGTGGAAGTTCTCCGCGTTGTCCGGCTTTGACCTTGAAGTTGTTGAGCGTCTGGGGCCCAACGACACGACGTATGAGCCAACCTCTCAGCAGGACTAATTCAGCAGGACTAGTTCAGCAAGACTCATTTAGCAGGAATAAATTGATGCACTCCTTGACGCAAGTTGAAGGTACCTTTGTTGATGTCGATGGCCACTATGTCATCGTGGTCGGTCGTTTTAACCATCACGTGGTGGATAGCCTGGTGGAAGGCGCTGTCGATAGCTTGACCCGCCACGGCGTAGATGCCGAGCATATTCATATTGTTCACGTGCCGGGTGCCTGGGAACTGCCGTTGGCGGTGAAGCGCGTGCTGAAGGTGATGAAACCCGATGCAGTGATTGCCTTGGGCGCGGTGATCCGCGGTGGAACGCCTCACTTTGAGTACGTGGCGGGTGGCTGTAATACCGCGATCAACCACTTGCAGCTTGAGTTTGATACCCCGGTGGCTAACGGCGTGTTAACCGTTGAAAGCATCGAACAAGCGATTGAGCGTGCGGGCACCAAAGCCGGTAACAAGGGCACCGAGGCTGCTATGGCGGCCATGGAAATGGTCTCCTTGCTGCGCGCGCTGCCGTTAGGAGATAACCAATGAGCGAGCGTAAACCCTCTGCCGCTCAGCAGGGCCGCCACGCGGCGCGTGAGTTAACCGTGCAGGGGCTTTATCAGTGGCACATGACGGGAAAATCCATCACTACGATTGAAGCCGAGTTTCGTAGCCAGGTGGCTGATGATGATCTGGAAGATCATGAAAACTGGGTCAAGGTAATGGAAATTGCCGATAAGGCGCTGTTTCACGAGTTGCTGCATAATACCGTGCGTTTTAAGGCGGAACTGGATCGTGAAATCTCCCCTCTGCTAGACCGTCGGCTGGAAGATCTTGATGCGGTCGAGTTGGCAATTTTGCGCTTAGGCGCTTACGAGCTTTCCCGGCGCATGGAAGTACCCTATCGTGTAGTGATTAACGAAGGCGTTGAGTTGGCCAAGTCATTTGGCGCCACCGACGGCCATAAATACGTGAACGGCATTCTCGACAAGCTGGCGATTCGCTTGCGCAGTGCCGAGGTCACCGCTCGCCGTCTTTGAACGCGAGCGGTATGCCAATGCGTTTAAGGGGCCTTTGTGCTTGCCGAATTTGATTTGATTCGACGCTACTTTATGTCGTCGCAGGAGGCGTCGACCGCGTCAAATGGCGTCACACTAGGATGTGGAGACGATGCCACGCTACTGGTACCGCAAGCCAGCCAACAGCTGGCTGTAAGCGTTGATACCTCGGTAGTGGATGTACACTTTCCCCGCGAAGCCCCGCCGTTCGCGGTGGGTCATCGTGCCTTGGCCGTTGCGCTGAGCGATTTGGCCGCTATGGGGGCGACTTCACGCTGGTGCTTAATGGCGTTGACTCTGGATCAGCGCCAATTCGCCGATGATGATGCGGCACACGCTTGGCTGGCCGACTATGCGCATGGCTTTCATGCTCTGAGTCAGCAACACGCCACGACGCTGGTGGGGGGGGACGTCACTTCTGGTGCGCTCTCTATAGGCGTAACCGTGATGGGTGAAGTCCCAGTGGGCGAAGCCTTGACCCGTGGCGGTGCCCAAGCGGGAGATTTGATTGCCGTCACTGGTGCATTGGGCGGTGGCGCAGGCGGGCTGGCGCTTTGGCAGCAGGGGGAGCGTGATCTGGCGCATCCGCTGTTAAGCCGCTATCTATTGCCGCAGCCGCGCTTGGCTGCAGGCCTGGCGCTACGTGGCCTAGCTACCGCGGCACTGGATATTTCCGACGGGCTGCTGGCCGACCTGGCACATCTTCGCGAGGCTTCGCAAGTAGGCGCCGTCATCTCGTTAGACGCGCTACCACTAGCAGACGAGCTGGAAAGCACGCTAGGCCGGGAGGCAGCTTTACAGGCGGCGCTTTCCGGCGGCGATGATTATGAGCTGCTAGTAACGTTAAGTGCCAACGACGTAGCCAAGGCGCAGCAGCGCCTTGCGCCATTAGGCTTGACGCTGACCATCATTGGCCACTGCTGTGAAGCGCTCGGGGTGAGTGCCTCTGACCAGAGTGACCTAAACAGCTACGCCGGCTGGCAGCATTTTAGTGGGGAAGCGCCATGAATCGTGCACCTAAAAGTGTCTGGCGTCGCCCAACGCATTTTTTTGCCTTTGGTTTAGGCAGTGGTACGGTGCCTTGGGCACCGGGCACCTTTGGCACGCTAGCGGCAATTCCGTTTTACTGGATGATGGCGGAATTGCCCCTGGGGTGGTACCTGAGTATTTGTTTAGTCGCCTTTGTTGTCGGCGTTTGGCTATGCGATAAAACGTCTCATGACTTAGGCGTACACGACCACTCCGGTATCGTTTGGGATGAGTTTGTGGGGTACTGGCTAACCATGGCGGCGGTGCCTTTTTCCTGGGAAGCAGCGTTATGGGGCTTCATTGTTTTCCGCATCTTCGATGTCTTTAAACCCTGGCCAATACGCTGGGCAGACCGCCGCGTCGCGGGCGGTTTTGGCATTATGATTGATGATGTAATGGCAGGGGTCTACGCCTGGAGTACTATGCACCTGTGGTTCTGGCTACACTAAACTGATTAAGTGGTAAGTGGTAAGTGGTAAGTGGTAAGTGGTAAGTGGTAAGTGGTAAGTGGTAAGTGGTAAGTGGTAAGTGGTAAGTGGTAAGTGGTAGGCAGGGGCGGTTGATAACTTTTTCGAGTGCATTGGCTGCAAGGCGTTAGCTTCAAGGAGGTAGCATGCGCAAGGAACGTTTGATTGTCCCCACCCTGGCGATAATCGCCGTGATATGGGTGGCAGCGCAATTGCTCTCCAGCGTTCTATTTGAACGCAGTCTGCGCCAAGCGCTGGAAGATCTGGAGGCGCGGGGAGAGTGGCGCGTCAACCGCACTGAGAACCACCAAGGCTGGCTAAGTTCCCAAGGTAGGCTGATTTTATCACCACTGCTGGGTCGACCATGGCGCCTTGAGCTTACCTACAACGCGCGTCACGGTATTTTAAGCACCGATGTTGAAGGCACTGTGTTGCCGCGCCTGGATACCGTGTTGCAACAAGCCGTGGGTGAAGTTTCTGCCCCCTCGGTACCGCGCTGGCAAGGGCGCTACCATACCCTGAGCGGTCATAGCGAGTTGCGCCTTGCGCTTGCTCCCTTCGTTATTCAGCAAAATGGACGAGAGTTAGCCGTCCGCGGTGGACGGCTACGCTTAGAAGGCGTGTTTGGTGATTGGCGACTACGTGCGCTGTTCGATCAACTTACTCTGATCGATGGTATGGCCCAGCTTGCGTTAGGGCCTACGGAGCTTGAAAGCCGTTATACCTATACCGACGGGGCCTACCACTTTGCTCAACGCGACCACCTGCATATTGAAACGCTGACGCTCAGCTACCCCTCCTACGATATCCAGCTGTCGCCGCTCGATCTAAATAGCCATATGGTGCTGGATGAGAGCGAGCTACGTATCAAAGGCGACCTAGAGTTGGGTGATGTGATGGTGCCTTCTGAAGCACCTGACATGCCCCTGCTCAATGGCCGTATAGAGATGGAGCTCTCCCGGCTGAATGCCGATGCGGTTCGTCATGTAATTCGCCGTTTGCGCCAGGAAGCCGCCTGGGGAGACGCTAGTCTCCCCATGGCCGAAGGGTTGCTGGCACGCCTTGAGCCGGATCTGCGCAAAGTACTTAGCGACTCGCCGCGCTTAGATGTCATGACCATTGCTATCGACAGCCCGCTATTGGGTATTCGCTTGGATGCGGATGGCGCGCTGTTTTTTGATGCCCGCCAGTTGGATGAGCTTAGCGTGGTTAACCTCGACAAACAGAAAGAGCAGGCGAAATGGCTAGAGCGCATTGACGGCGATTTTACCTGGCATGAAGCGCCCACCGTCGCTGCGCTATGGTTAGGGCTGCCGCTCGGCACCCGTGAGCTGCAATTTGATGTGGTGCGCGGCGTATGGCGAATCAATGGCCGCCCAATGCCCGAGCTTTGGCCTCAATAATTTAAAAGCAACGCTTAACTACGGTCGCAGGTAGCGCTGTTAAGCAAGCTGTTCTACTCCCCAAGGGTTGAAGTTTAGCTGCACTGCCCGCATTCCATGGACAACGCTAGGCGGTTATCACCGCCGGTACCGGTTCATTGGAGGATGCATGAGCGACCAGGATTACGAACGTGATAATGAACACCTTGACTGGCAAACTGATGATGAACAGTCATCCTCAACGACTGCTGATGAAAAGGGCAATCAAGATTTTCGCTCTGACGGCGAACGGGTAAACTCCCTAGTGCCCGCAAGCGAAATGCTGCCCGAACGTATTTATCTCCTGCCTATTCATAATCGACCTTTCTTCCCTGCCCAGGTGCAGCCATTGGTGGTCAATCGCGAGCGCTGGGAAGAGACCATGCGTCGCGTGGGCAACACGCCGCACCACACCTTAGGCGTTGCCTTTGTGGGCGAGCAGGGCGTTACCTCCCTGGATCATGAAGGCTTTCCAGAGATCGGTACCGCGGTCAAGGTGCATAAGCTCAAGGGCGAAGACGATCAGATTCAGTTTATCGCCCAGGGCTTACAGCGCTTCAAAATTACCCGCTGGCTCTCCAAAGAGCCGCCATACCTCGTCGAAGTCACCTATCCGAAAGAGCCGGTTGACGCGGAGAATGAAGAGACCCGCGCTTACGCCATGGCGATTATCAACGGCATTAAAGAGCTGCTGCCGATTAACCCGCTGTATGGCGAAGAGCTCAAGCACTACCTTAACCGCTTTAGCCCCCATCAGCCTGGGCCGTTGACCGATTTTGCCGCCGCGATCACTTCCGCCAAAGGCCCCGAACTCCAGGATGTGCTGGCCACTCTGTCGGTGGAAGAGCGGATGCAGAAAGTGCTGCCGCTACTGCGTAAAGAGATCGATGTAGCACTGCTACAGGGCGAGATCAGCGAGCAGGTGAACGCGCAAATGCAGGATCGCCAGCGTGAGTTCTTCCTGCGTGAGCAGCTCAAGGTCATCCAGCGAGAGTTGGGTATTTCCAAGGATGATCGCGAAAACGACGTGGATACCTTTAGAGCGCGTTTGGAGTCGCTGGTTGTGCCCGAACGCGTTCAGTCGCGTATTGATGATGAACTCAATAAGCTCAGCGTGTTGGAGACCGGCTCGCCGGAGTATGGCACCACGCGTAACTACCTGGATTGGCTAACGTCGCTGCCCTGGGGGGTGACTAGCCAGGATCAGTTAGATCTACCCCATGCCCGCCAGGTGCTAGATCGTGACCATGACGGCTTGAAAGATGTTAAAGAGCGTATTATCGAATTTCTGGCCGAGGGCACTTTTAAAGGTGACGTAGGCGGCTCGATTGTGCTGTTGGTCGGCCCGCCGGGGGTGGGTAAAACGTCTATCGGGCGTTCGATTGCCGAAGCACTAGGGCGCCAGTTCTACCGCTTCTCGGTGGGTGGTATGCGCGATGAAGCAGAAATCAAGGGCCATCGGCGTACCTATGTCGGCGCTATGCCCGGCAAACTGGTGCAAGCCTTTAAGGAAGTTGAGGTCGAAAACCCCGTTATCATGTTGGATGAGATCGATAAGCTAGGGCAGTCCTTCCAGGGCGACCCTGCCTCGGCGCTGCTGGAAGTGCTTGATCCCGAGCAGAACGTCGACTTCCTCGATCATTATCTTGATGTACGCATGGATCTCTCCAAAGTGCTGTTTATATGCACCGCCAATACTCTGGACTCGATCCCAGGGCCTCTGCTCGACCGCATGGAGCAGATCCGTCTTTCCGGCTATATCGCCGAAGAGAAGCTGGCAATTGCCAAGAATCACCTTTGGCCGAAGCTGCTCAAGCGCGACAACCTGACGAAAAAGCGTATCAGCCTGTCCGATGCGGCCTTAAAGCAGGTGATTGATGGCTACGCCCGCGAAGCCGGGGTGCGTCAATTGGAGAAACAGCTACACCGCATTGTGCGTAAATCGGCCGTTAAGCTACTCGAAGAGGAGAGCGAAACGGTCAAGATCTCGGTTAAAAACCTGGAGGAGTTCTTAGGCGCGCCGATCTTCCGTAAGGAAAAAGTGCTGACCGGCGAAGGGGTGGTCACCGGCTTGGCGTGGACGTCCATGGGTGGGGCAACGCTACCCATCGAAGCGGGCAAAGTACACTCGCTGGATCGCGGCTTTAAGCTTACCGGTAAACTGGGCGAAGTAATGCAGGAGTCCGCTAATATCGCCTACAGCTATACCTTGGGCCACCTGCAGGAGTATGGCGCCGATGCGGATTTCTTTGACTCGGCGTTTGTGCACCTGCACGTTCCCGAGGGCGCCACGCCGAAAGATGGTCCTTCGGCCGGTGTCACCATGACCACTGCGCTGCTGTCATTAGCTAAGCATCATGCGATTGATCGGCCTTTGGCAATGACCGGGGAACTCACCCTCACCGGTCAAGTGCTCCCCGTTGGCGGTATTCGCGAAAAAGTGATTGCCGCCCGGCGCAGCGATATCTTTGAATTAATTCTGCCCGATGCCAATAAGCGTGATTACGAAGAGTTGCCGGACTACCTGAAAGAGGGCATGACGGTGCACTTTGCCAAGCGCTACCGCGACGTAGCAGATGTGGTGTTTGGCCGCTAACAAACGGCTGATTTAGAAACTAATTTAACGGTTTTTAAGCGTCTTACGGAAGTAAGGCGCTTTTTTTGCATTTGTTCACTGGTTTGCTGACAAGAATCGCAGTGATAATAGCGTATGATTGAATAAAATTAAGAATATCTAATTCTTGGAGAGCTAATGCGCAATAACCAGCCAGTGACACAACGTGAGTATGTTTTGAGCGAAGAGGCGGTACTCATCTCTCGCTCGGATTTAAAAGGCAATGTCACTTATGCCAATCCCACCTTCGTTGAGGTCAGTGGCTATAGCCGTGAAGAGCTAATCGGCGCCCCGCACAATCTCCTACGCCACCCTGATATGCCCGAAGCCGCTTATGCGGATTTCTGGAAAACCATCCAAGCTGGGGTTACTTGGCAAGGCGTGGTCAAGAACCGACGTAAGAATGGCGATCACTACTGGGTGCATGCGACGGTAGCGCCACTGCGGGACGGTGAGCGGATCGTTGGCTACACCTCTGTGCGCCGCAAAGCCGCCGGTAAAACCGTTGCCCGGGCAGAAAAAATCTACGCGGATATTCGCGAAAAGGGCAAATCCCGTCACTACTCGCTAGCCCATGGCACGCTAAGGCGTAAAGGCTTGGTCGGTATGTTGTCGCGCTTTCAGTTTTCTAGCCTGAAAGCCAAACTCACCAGTATGGTGGTGGTATCGCTGCTGCTGCTCTGCTTTTCGGGTGGGTTGGGCGTATACGCGGTGATGGTCTCCGGCGAACGGTTGGAAACACTTAATCGGTCAGGCTTGAGTGATGTTGCCTCTCTGCAGCATATAGAGCGTTACATTGGCCAAACGGTTGATGTGCTGGAGCCTACAGTACGCAGCCCTCGCCGTGCTGACCTGGATGCCGTCAACGCAGAGGTAGGCCAATATACCGAGGCCATGCAGACACTTTGGGCAGGCTACTATGCGGGAGATACGCTGACAAATGAGGCCGCTCAGGCCTTCGATAATGCGCTGACCACCTGGGAGGCTGGGGTACAGGCCAGCTTGGTGGCGATTCAGGAAGCAAATGGATTCGCGGCCTTCGAAGCGTTTAATGATGTGGTGGTGCCGACTACTGAATCACTGCGCGAGATGAATAGCACCCTGGTCGAGCAGGTGCGTGCCGATGCCGAAGCCTTGGTCGCCGAAGCGCAAGGGGGGCGTCAACAGTTGCTAATAGCGCAGCTGGTGCTGCTGGCCGTTGGCTTTTTAGTTATGATTTGCCTGAGCGTTATGATTCTGAAATCGGTGTTTCGTAGCCTATCCGGCGCGCGGTATATCACTTTCCAAATTGCCGCAGGTAACTTGGCCGCCCGGGAGCGGCGTCAAACCAACGATGAGTTGGGCGAGCTACTTTATTCCCTGGACACCATGCGCTTTAGCCTTTCCAGCATCGTAGGCGATGTAGAGAGCCGTGTCTCGGTGGTCACTCCAGCGATTCAGCAGATAGCTGCTGAAAACGAAGAGCTCTCTTCGCGTACCGAGCAGCAGGCATCGTCGCTTCAGCAGACCGCCTCGAGTATGGAGGAGATGACCTCGACGGTTCAGCAAAACACTGAGAATGCCCGCCAGGCTACCGACTTAGCGGTGCAAAATGCTGCCAGCACCCGCGAGACCGGTCAGCAAATGCAACAGTTGGTAGAGCGCATGCAGCGTATCGCCCAAAGTGCCGAAAAGATGACTGAGATGATCAGCGTGATCGACGGCATAGCCTTTCAAACCAATATCCTGGCGTTGAACGCCTCGGTGGAGGCTGCTCGCGCGGGCGAACATGGACGGGGCTTTGCGGTGGTCGCCAGTGAAGTGCGCAACCTGGCTGGGCGCAGTGCGGATGCCGCCCAGGAAATTCGTAAGATGATTGATAGCACCACCCAGGAAGTCAGCGGTGGCCGCAGTGCGGTGGAGCAGGCCGAACGCGCGATTGAAGAGGTCTCTCAACAGGTGAGTCGCGTCAGTGAGCTGATGGAGTCGATCAGCACGGCCTCCAGCGAGCAGAGCAGTGGCATTGGGCAAATAAACTCGGCGATTGCCGAAATGGATCTTGTCACTCAGCAGAATGCCTCCAAAGTGCAGTCGATTGCGGCGTCAGCCGATAATCTCTCACTTGAAGCCTTTGAACTCGCTAACGTGGTTGATGCATTCCGGTTGGAAGGCGCCCAAGATGAGAGCATCAAAGAGGCGCGGGCGAAGTTACAGCGCGCTAACCAGGCGCTCAGCAAAGCCGCTCGCAGCTTGCCTAGCCCTTCTGAACATCGCAGTGCGAAGCCACCCGCAACGCAACCTCGCGCCGACCAGTGGGAAGAGTTCTAGCGCTGTGGGTAACGCTGTTAGGCGATTGATTTGCCTTTGTTCGTTTTAATTATATGCCACCCTCTGCGGTGGCATATTTCGTGCATTACCTCTAATTGAAAAGGCTTAGTGCCAGGGAACCGCTAAGCCAAAAGATGGCGCAAGCCTTCAATAAAAGTAGGGGTGATAAATGCACAATGCCGAACAAGCAACATCCGCTGTTTATGAGTTAGCCGATGACGAAGTGTTGATCTCACGCTCTGATCTTCAGGGCAGAATTACCTACGCTAATCAGACCTTTGTGGAGGTGAGCGGCTACTCGCTGGAAGAGATAATGGGCGAAGCGCATAGTTTGTTCCGGCACCCGACGATGCCAACAGGCGTTTTTCAAAACCTCTGGGCCACCATCGAAGCCGGTAAAACCTGGCAAGGACTGATCAAAAATCGCCGTAAAAGTGGCGAAGCGTATTGGATACATACCACCATTGCACCGTTACTCGATGGTGAGCGGGTAGTAGGCTATACCTCCATCCGGCGCAAAGCTTCTGCTAAGGCCGTTGCCCGGGCAGAGCGTGTATACGCTGCCATGCAACAGGGCAAAGTACGTGGCTTTAAGCTTCATTATGGTGCGTTACGCCGCTCGGGTGTGCGTGGTTGGGCGCAACGCTTTAGTTTCAGCAGTATTCAGGCCAAGCTAATAGGGATGGTGTTGGCATCTATTCTATTATTGGTGATGGCGGGAGCAGCAGGGGTTTATGGCTTAACCAGCTCCGCTGAACGGCTGCGAACCCTCAATCAAACCGGCCTTGAAGGCATCACTGATCTTCAGCAGATTGGTCAGCGCGCTAGCCAAGTGATCCAGGCATTAGAGCCTGCGGTGCGTAACCCGCGGCGTGCAGATCTCGACATGCTGAGTACACAATTAACCACCATGAGCACCGCAATTGAAGCGTCATGGCAAGACTATACCGCGCAACGCAAAACAGGCGGTGTGCAAGAAGGGCTAGCAGCGCACCTCACTACCTTTACTGAAAGTGCCGAAACCACCCTAACCGCTATCCGCGATGGCAACGGCTTTGCCGCCTTTGAAGCCTTTAATGACAGCGTGCAACCTACTTCTGAAAGCATTAGCGCCACGATCAATATATTGGTGGATCAGGAGCGCGCGGCCGCCCACACGTTGATGGAAAACGCCGAACAGCAACAGCAATGGCTGCTATACGGCCAGTTAGGCGTTCTGCTGCTAGGTATCATACTAATGATCGGGCTGAGCATGGCGGTGCTAAAATCGCTGATTAAGTCGCTCAACGAAGCGCGTCGGGTTACATTCCAAATTGCTGCGGGCAACTTGGCAAATCGGGTAACGTTAAAGCGTAATGATGAGCTGGGTGAGCTGCTCAATTCGCTGGAAACAATGCGCGCTAGCTTATCGGGGCTGATCACCGAGGTAGGCAATAAAGTGGATGTGGTGACCCCTGCCTCTGAACATATCAAACAGCAGAATGAAGACCTGGCGTCGCGCACCGAGCAGCAAGCTTCCTCGCTGCAGCAAACCGCTTCTAGCATGGATCAAATGACCGCGACGGTGCAGCAAAATACGGAAAACGCCCGTCAGGCCAATCAATTAGCCATGCAGAATGCGACCACCAGCCGAGAAACCGGCGAGCGCATGCAGGCGCTGGTAGAGCGTATGGAGCGCATTGCCGCTAGCGCCGATAAGATGACGGATATCATCAGTGTTATCGACGGCATCGCCTTTCAAACCAATATTTTGGCGTTGAATGCCTCGGTAGAAGCCGCAAGGGCAGGCGAGCAGGGGCGTGGCTTTGCGGTAGTGGCTAACGAGGTGCGCAATTTGGCCGGGCGCAGTGCCGATGCCGCTGGCGACATTCGCCGCTTAATCGCCGCCTCCGCTGAGGAGATCAACGGCGGCGCTCAGGCGGTAAGAGAGGCCGAGGCGGCGATTGAACAGGTCGTTACTCAGGTGATGAAAGTCAGCGATATTATGGAAGAGATCAGCACCGCTTCCGATGAGCAGAGCAACGGTATTGCACAAATTAATACCGCTGTCGCGGAGATGGATCACGTTACCCAGCAGAACGCCTCCAAGGTGCAATCAATTTCCAGTGCTGCCCAGAACCTCACCCAGGAAGCTTTGGAACTTGCTAATGTGATTGCCGCTTTCCGTTTAGAGGGGGCTGCCGAGGAGAGCAGTGACACGGCCCGCGAGCGTTTGCTCAAACAAGTAGGGCTTGGTTCTACGCCACCCTTAGCCGCCGCTCCTGCATTAGCCTCGCCCAAGAGCTCTGTGCCTCAGCGTACGGCCCAAGCCCAGCCAGCCGAAGAGGCATGGGAAACCTTCTGACTAAACGGCGCCATGGAGGGCGCGTTTCTCTATTCCATCTCTATCTCATCTCTATTCCCTCTCTACAGCTAGCCTCCACATTAAGCCTCTGCATCTAGTCTCTGCGCATTGCGCATGCCACAATCAAAAAACCACTGATATTTTTCAGACTTAGCCTAGCCTGCGGCGTTGCGTGCTGCGGGCTAATAAAAAAAACGCATAGCTATTTATTAGAGAGTAGAGGAAGCCATGCCAGAGTATCGCTCACGTACCACCACCGCTGGCCGCAACATGGCCGGTGCTCGCGCGCTATGGCGCGCAACGGGTATGCAGGACGGTGATTTCCAAAAGCCGATTATTGCAGTCGCCAACTCCTTTACCCAGTTTGTGCCGGGCCATGTGCACTTAAAGGATATGGGCCAACTGGTCGCACGTGAGATTGAGAAAGCCGGTGGCGTCGCCAAAGAGTTCAATACCATTGCGGTAGACGACGGTATCGCCATGGGCCACGACGGCATGCTCTACTCGCTGCCTAGCCGCGACCTGATCGCCGACAGCGTCGAGTATATGTGCAATGCCCACTGTGCTGATGCGCTGGTGTGTATTTCCAACTGCGACAAGATTACCCCCGGAATGCTGATGGCCGCTCTGCGCCTCAATATTCCGGTTATCTTCGTTTCTGGCGGCCCCATGGAAGCGGGCAAAACCAAGCTGCTTAACCACGGGCTGGATCTTGTCGATGCCATGGTCATGGCCGCTGACGACAGCGTAGACGATGAGACCCTCGCTGAAGTGGAACGCAGCGCTTGCCCCACCTGCGGCAGCTGTTCTGGGATGTTTACCGCCAACTCGATGAACTGTTTAACCGAGGCGTTGGGTCTAGCCTTGCCCGGCAACGGCACCGTGCTGGCGACCCACTCGGATCGCCGCCGTCTATTTGAAACCGCAGGTCATCGCATTGTTGAGCTGGCCAAACGCTATTACGAAGGCGACGAGGCGCACCTATTGCCCCGTGCGATTGCCTCCAAAGCGGCGTTCAAAAACGCCATGACCCTGGATATCGCCATGGGTGGCTCTACCAACACGATTCTGCACTTCCTGGCGGCGGCCCAGGAAGCCGAGGTGGACTTCACCATGGCGGATATCGACCGCCTCTCCCGTGAAGTGCCTCAGCTGTGCAAGGTTGCGCCCAATACCCAGAAGTACCATATCGAAGACGTTCACCGAGCCGGCGGCATTATGGCGATTCTAGGCGAGCTGGATCGTGCCGGGGTGCTGGATACTTCGGTGCCCACCGTGTATGGCGATAGCCTCAAAGCCGCGCTGGATGAGTGGGATATCATGCGCTCGCCCAGTGCCGAGGTCGTTGAGTTTTTCAAAGCCGGGCCGGGGGGCGTTCCCACCCAAACGGCGTTCTCGCAAAGCGCTCGCTGGCCGAGTCTGGATGGCGACCGCGCTACCGGCTGTATTCGCGACCTTGAGCACGCCTTCTCCCAGCAGGGCGGCTTGGCGGTGCTCTACGGCAATATCGCGCTGGATGGCTGCGTGGTCAAAACCGCCGGTGTCGATGACTCGATCTTGGTGTTTGAAGGCCCCGCCCATGTGGTGGAGTCCCAGGATCAGGCGGTTGCCGATGTGCTGGCGGACAAGGTCAAAGCGGGTGATGTAGTGGTAATTCGCTACGAAGGCCCGAAAGGCGGCCCCGGCATGCAGGAAATGCTCTACCCGACCTCCTATCTCAAATCCAAGGGGCTCGGTAAAGCCTGTGCGCTGCTGACCGATGGGCGCTTCTCGGGGGGCACCTCCGGGCTCTCCATTGGTCATGTCTCCCCGGAAGCTGCGGCAGGTGGTGCTATTGGATTGATCGAGCAGGGCGACCTGATACGTATCGATATCCCCAACCGGACGATCAACGTCCAGCTGACGGATGCTGAGCTGGCGTCTCGCCGCGAGGCGATGGATGCCAAAGGCGCCGCTGGCTGGAAGCCGGTCGAACAACGCCCCCGGAAGATAACGCCAGCACTTAAAGCCTATGCGCTGTTGGCGACCTCTGCTGACAAAGGGGCTGTTCGGGATTTAAGCAAGCTCGACTGATATACGCAGCTGAAACACACAATAAGCCCAAGTAAGGAATCAAATGAAGGCGATTATTAACGTTGGATTAGTTGGCTACGGTTTCGCTAGCCAAACCTTCCACGCACCGCTGATCCAGGCCACGGAAGGCCTGGATTTGGTGGCAGTGTCGTCAAGCGATGCTGCCAAGGTAGCGGCGTCTCTTCCCAATGTTGAGGTTGAGAGCCAAGCGTTGGCGCTATGCCAGCGTCCTGACATTGACTTGGTTGTTATCCCAACCCCTAATGACACGCACTTTTCGCTCGCCAAGGCAGCCCTAACGGCGGGCAAGCACGTTGTGGTCGATAAACCCTTTACGGTCTCGTTGTCAGAAGCAAAGCTGCTCAAAAAGTTGGCGGATGACAAAGAGTGCCTATTGTCGGTGTTTCACAACCGCCGTTGGGATAGCGATTTTCTGACCATTAAAGAGCTGCTCGCGGCGGGGACATTAGGTCGGCTGGTCAATTTTGAATCCCATTTTGACCGCTTCCGCCCGGAAGTTCGCGACCGCTGGCGCGAGAAGGCCACCCCCGGTGGCGGCATCTGGTATGACCTAGGCCCACACCTGCTGGATCAAGCCTGCGAGCTGTTTGGCATGCCCCAGGCCATTCTGCTGGAACTCAGCGCATTGCGGGATGGCGCCAAGGCTGACGATGACTTCCTGGCGCTGCTCGACTACGAAAGCTTTCGGGTAACTTTGGCAGCAGGCACGCTGGTGGCGGAACCGACGCCGCGTTTTCGGATCAATGGCACCCAAGGCAGCTTCATAAAATACGGCTTAGACCCTCAAGAAGATCGTTTAAAAGCAGGCGAATTGCCGACATCCCAGTGGGGCGAAGACACTCAACACGGCACCCTGACGCTGCGCGAAGGCGAGGGAGAAAACGCCCCGCTAACGCGTCGTGAGCTGCCAACCCTGCCGGGCGATTATCTGGCGTATTATCAAGGCATCACCGCCGCTATCCGCGATAAGGCGCCGCTACCGGTCAGCGTCGACGACGCTTTGCGCTCAATGGCCCTGCTGGAAGCAGGCCTCGACAGCCACCGCCAACGGCGCTGGATCGCATTGAAAAATCATTGATGTGAATGATCAAAGCAAATCCGGTTCGTTATTATGTTTCTCTTCCCGCAACCGGTCCCGGGCGATATAGAGTGCGGCGATGGCGCGGGCTTCGTGGAAATCCTCGCGCAGCAGTAGGGCCGGGAGCTCCTCGATGGCATGGGTTTCCACAATTAGCGGCTCGGGTTCATCTCCCGGCAGTCGCTTGGGGTAAAGGTCGGTGGCGAGGAGTACCTGCATGCGGTGGCGCATATAGTTGGGCGCCAACGAAAGCTCAACCAGCGGCTCAATACAGTGCGCGCCAACGCCGCACTCCTCCATTAACTCGCGGTTGGCTGCGGTGATAATATCTTCACCAGGGTCAACCAGCCCCTTTGGCAGGGTCAGCACATAATCTTCAAACCCCGCGGCATATTCGCGGATCAGCAGCACGTGGTCGGGGTCGGGCATCGCCACCATCATCACCGCTCCGCGGTCAGCGCCGGTTAAACGCTCAAATTGGCGCTCCTCACCATTAGAGAAGCGCAAATCCAATGATTCAATCTGGAATAAGCGACTTTCGGCAACGCGCTTGCGCGCCAAAATTTGCGGCTTTTGCTGATAACCTGAACGGCTAACGCTAGCTTCTTTTTGCTGGTTGAATGTGGGCATAAACGAGGGCCTCCATGGCTGGGAAAAGGCGGTTACGCTACAATAGCACGCTTACTCCTAACGTGACTGGAGCGGCAATGATTGATTGGCGCGAGATAGACACCGTCCTCTTGGATATGGACGGCACGCTGCTGGATTTACACTTCGACAGCCACTTTTGGCTGGAGCATCTGCCGCGGCGCTACCGCGAACTGCACCAGTTGGATGAAGCCTCCCAGGAAGCGCTGCGCGCGCGCATTATTGGCGAGCAGGGCACCCTGAACTGGTACAGCCTGGCGTACTGGAGCCGCGAATTAGGCGTGGACATAGTGGCGTTGAAGCGCGAAGTCCAGCACTTGATAGGCTTGCGCAGCGACGCATTGGATTTCCTCAAGTGGCTGAAGCAGGCTCACCCTAGAGTCGTACTCGCTACGAATGCCGACCGTGCAAGTCTTGCCTTGAAGTTGCCCCTCACCGGTTTGGAAAGCTATCTGGATGCTATCGTCTCTTCCGAGGACGTGGGAGCGGCCAAAGAGGAGCAGGCATTTTGGTTTGCGCTGCAAGAGATTGAAGCCTTTGATCCCGCTCGCACGCTGTTTATCGATGACAATGCCCGCGTGCTAGAGAGCGCTCGTGAGTTTGGGATTAAGCATCTACTGGGCATTAAACAGCCCGACAGCCAGCGGCCTGAAAAAGAGTTACAGGAATTTATTGCCCTAGACCGCTTTGCGCATTTGCTTCCCGAGCAAGTGCCTGGGTCGCTTTCAGAAACTCAAGGAGAGCGTTCATGAGCGACAGCGTACGCTTGGATAAATGGCTGTGGGCCGCGCGTTTTTTCAAGACCCGCGCACTGGCTAAAAAAGCCATTGAGGGCGGGAAAGTGAATTACGACGGTGGCCGCGCTAAAACCAGCAAGCAGGTGGAAATCGGCGCACTTATTCGCGTTCCCCAGGGCTGGGAGATTTTGGAGGTCGAAGTCTTATCGCTTTCGGATCAACGCCGCGGCGCGCCAGAAGCGCGCACACTTTATGCGGAAACCGATGAGAGCGTGCAGCGGCGTGCCAAAGAAGCCGAAGCAAGACGCCTCACTAACGAGGCAATGCAGCATCCTCTTAAACGCCCCGACAAAAAGCAGCGCCGCGATATCCAACGCTTCCAACGCCATCAGGGCGAGTAGCGGAACTATCGTAGTTGATAATGAATCCCTTTAATTCCGCCCTATAACCGGATCCGAGGGCAGGTTGAAGCGAGGGTCTTTTGCCAGGGCCGGAAAAAGCTCCCTGCTATTCCGGCATTTCCGCCATCCATGGCGGTCAGATGGCAAAAGTAGCGCCCACGGATGGGTTTACAGCGCCCTCGCGGAAACCTGCCCTCGGCACTGAGGCGTGTGGATTGTCTACTGTGATTATCCTGAGCTTAGTAGCCTTAGCCACCAATAAACCAGTTAAACCTTAGGTTGCCAAATTATGTCCGATCAAATTCAACGCTTTATGTTCGATCACACCAATGTCCGCGGTGAAATCGTCACCCTGGCGGCCGCCTATCACGAAGTGTTGGATCGCCACGCCTACCCACCGGCGGTAAATGAGTTGCTAGGTGAGCTGTTAGCCGCCGTGGCCCTGCTCACCGACACGGTTAAGTTAGATGGCACGCTGAGTATCGAAGTGCGCGGGCGCGGTGTTCTTTCATTGCTGATGGCCGAATCCAACCCCGGTGGCGAACTGCGTGCGATTGCCCGCATAGCAGAAGACGCTGCGCTGCCCAGCGAACACGCCAGCTTCCGCGAGCTGGTGGGTGAAGGTCAGATCGTGATTACCCTCGATCCCCGCGAAGGTAATCGCTATCAAGGTATTGTGGCGCTGGATCAAGAGTCCCTGGGCGGCTGCCTGGAAGCTTATTTCAGCCAATCCGAGCAGTTGCCAACCCGCCTCTGGTTGGCCGCAGATGAGAAGCGCGCGGGCGGGTTACTGCTGCAGCGGCTGCCGGAAGAGTCGCAAAACCAGGATGTTGATGCCTGGGATCGCAGCGTACAGCTAGCCGATACGATTAAAACAGAAGAGCTGTTGGGTCTTGAGCAGCGCGAAGTACTGCATCGTCTCTATCACGAAGAGACCGTGCGCGTTTTTGAACCCAAAGCCCTGCGCTTTGGCTGCACCTGCTCTCGGGAGCGTATGAGCTACGCGCTGCACTCTCTAGGCAAGGAAGAACTACGCGATATTCTCCACGAACAGGGCGCAATCGACACCCAATGCCACTTTTGCCACACGAAATATCACTACACAGCAGCGGATATTGAAACTTTGTTGGACGACCCCGAAGCGCCATCGCCGACGATTCACTAAGTATGTAGTCGAGAGCGCGGGGTAGAGCAGTTCCCGGCAATGCTTGGAGGGCCAGTGGAT
The DNA here is from genome assembly GCF_018612805.1 of Halomonas sp. ISL-56. Classification (NCBI taxonomy): domain Bacteria; kingdom Pseudomonadati; phylum Pseudomonadota; class Gammaproteobacteria; order Oceanospirillales; family Halomonadaceae; genus Halomonas; species Halomonas sp. ISL-56. The sequence goes on from NZ_JAGGRO010000008.1 coordinate 186,891, forward strand.
TCAATGAATTTGCGATTTGTTGCAAACGGCTGTTTGAATTATTACTGCGCCGCAACACAAAATGTAGTGTCTATGTAGTAGTTTAACTACAAGATATTTGATCTTCGCCCCCGTTTCCTGGGGGCTTTCTTTTTGCCATAATGCGCCGAACTTCAGCGCGCCCAGCCGGTTTTGCAGTGGCTGGGATGACTTTATGGCGTCGGTGACGCCCGGTAACTCGAGAGAAGCCCAGGAATCGACATGACTACGACTCAAGCCGCTCCCCAAGCCCATGTTAATCTCAGCAGCGCCGAACTAATCGAGCGTGCAGTGGCACGTGGCGAAGGCCGCCTCTCAGCCAACGGTGCCTTGGTCGTCAATACCGGCCTACGTACCGGCCGTTCACCGAAAGATCGCTATATCGTCGACGAGCCCACCACCAGCAGCCAAATCGATTGGGGCAATGTTAACCAGCCCTTCGACGCCAGCAAGTTCAACGCCCTGTGGGATCGCGTCAACGACTACCTGGCCAGCCAAGAGCATTTTGTGTCTGAACTGCATGTGGGCAGTGATTCCGCTCACTACCTGCCGGTACGCGTCACCACCGAAACCGCTTGGCAAAATCTGTTTGGCCGTACCATGTTTGTGCGCCCCCTGGCTTACAACTCAGCGGTTAAAGATGAGTGGACGATTGCTAACGCTGCCGGCTTTGAGTGCGATCCATCGCGGGATGGCACCAACTCTGATGGCTGCGTAATCATTAACTTTGCCGACAAAAAAGTGCTGATCGCGGGCATGCGCTACGCCGGTGAAATGAAAAAAGCCATGTTCTCGGTGCAGAACTTCCTGCTGCCAGCCGCCGACGTACTCCCGATGCACTGCTCGGCGAACGTGGGCGAAGATGGCGAAACCTGCCTGTTCTTCGGTCTCTCTGGCACCGGTAAAACAACGCTCTCGGCTGACCCGGCACGCTACTTGATCGGTGACGACGAGCACGCTTGGGGCGACGGCATTGTCTTCAATATGGAAGGCGGCTGCTACGCCAAATGTATCGATCTTTCCGAGAAGAATGAGCCGGTTATCTGGAACGCCATCAAGTTTGGCACCGTACTGGAAAACGTGGTGCTGGATGACCGCCGTGAGCCTGACTACGCCGACGACAGCCTGACCCAGAACTCCCGCGCCGCTTACCCGCTAGAGCACGTAGAAAAGCGCGTAGCGGAAAACCTGGCCGGCGAGCCAAATGCCATCGTGTTCCTGACCTGCGATATGTCCGGCGTACTGCCCCCGGTGTCGATTCTTTCCAAAGAAGCAGCGGCGTATCACTTCCTGTCTGGCTACACCGCCAAAGTGGGCTCCACTGAAATGGGCTCCTCGGAAGGTCTAGCCGCCACATTCTCTACCTGCTTTGGCGCACCGTTCTTCCCGCGTCCTGCCCGTGAGTACGCAGACCTGCTGATCAAACGTGTCGATAAGCAGGATGCGCAGGTTTACTTGGTCAATACCGGCTGGACCGGCGGCGCTTACGGTGAGGGCGGCGCACGCTTCTCCATCCCCACCACACGTGCCATCATCAGCGCGATTCAGTCTGGTGTGCTGCGCGACATCGATACCAAGCACATCGATGGTCTCAATCTGCAAGTACCGCTTGCCGTGCCAGGCGTCGACTCTAGCCTGCTCGACCCGCGTGAAACCTGGCAAGACCGTGACGCCTACGACCGCCACCTCAAAGATCTGGCGACCAAATTCGTCGATAACTTCAAAAAATTCGAAGGTGTCAACGAAGCGATCATCAAGGCGGGCCCTCAGCTAGACTAAACGTTAGCGGATCTAAAAAGATGCGCGTCGGTGTAAGTAATCGGATGCAGGGACGACAAAGACGTTAGCAACGATCGAAGTCAGAATGGGGCAGTGCTTAGGCACTGTCCCATTTTTTATTGGCTATTTTCCTTGCCAATTACGACGGGAGCGACACCATGAAAAGACGTCAATTTTTAGGCCTAGCAGGACTCACTAGTATAGTAGGGGCAATCCCCGGTTTTTCGTTTGGCTTTCCACGCTTAGACCTTGAGGCTTCCCCTGGGTTGGAAACACTGCAATTGAGTGAAGCTGAGTGGCGCGAACGGCTCTCCGATGAGGCCTTTCATGTGCTCCGTAAGCACGGGACTGAACCTGCTTTCTCTAGCCCCTTGGATAAAGAGTGGGGAGAGGGTGAGTATCGCTGTGCTGGCTGTGATCTATTACTCTTCACCAGTGAAATGAAATATGATTCTGGCACTGGTTGGCCTAGCTTTTTTGAGCATGTAGAAGGACATATGCTGGCAGAGCTGGATTTCAAATTGGTTTGGCCTCGCACCGAATACCACTGCGCCCGTTGCGGCGGTCATCAAGGCCATGTATTTGAAGATGGCCCTGATCCAACCGGCCTGCGCTGGTGTAATAACGGAGTGGCCCTGCGCTTCATGCCGGCTTGAATAGGCGAGCCTGTTCACTGGGGCGATATAAAACAATGATTAGGAGCGCTGTGTGAAAGGATGGTTTCAACGACTAAGTACTCAAAAAAAACTCGCCAGCATCCATAACCTGCACGATGTTGAACGGCTAGCCCGGCGCAAACTGCCCAGGCCGATTTTTGGCTATATCGACCATGTTGCCGAGGATGGGCGAACCCAGCGCGCTAATCTGAGCGCCTTTGATGAATACCGATTTTTGCCAAAAGCGTTTGTTAACGTTGCGCAAATTGATCTACACACAGAGCTTTATGGCAAACGCTACGCGGTACCTTTTGGCATCGCCCCCATGGGTATCAGTGCGCTCTCAGCTTACCAGGGCGACTTAGTGCTGGCGCGGGCAGCAGCGAAGTGCAACCTGCCGATGATTATGAGTGGCTCATCGCTGATACCCATGGAAGAGGTCGCCAAAGTAGAGGGCGCCGACTGGTTCCAGGCGTATTTGCCGGGAACCGCAGAGGGTATCGAAGCGCTGCTCGCGCGTATTCAACGGGCAGGCTTCAAGAAGCTGGTGGTGACGCTCGATTACCCGGTTCCCCCCAACCCCGAGCATCTTCGCCGCTCAGGCTTTTCCTCGCCGCTGGAACCAAGCCTGCGTTTAGCGTTCGATGGCTTGATGCGCCCAGACTGGCTGATTAATACCTTCCTGCGCACGCTGTGGAAGCATGGCATGCCGCACTTTGAGAACAATTATGCCGAACGGGGTGCCCCCGTCATATCTCGCCAAGCTGCGCGGGATTTTTCGGGGCGGCGCCATTTTGATTGGGGCTATCTGGATCTGGTGCGGCGACTATGGCCCGATGTCTTGATCGTTAAAGGAGTGCTTAACCCTGAGGATGCGGTGCGCGCACGTCAAGCGGGCGTTGATGGCATCATTCTTTCCAACCACGGTGCACGCCAGTTGGATTGCACCATTTCGCCACTCCAGGTGCTGCCAGAGATTAAGCGTCGCGTCAGCGATATTCCGATTATGATCGACAGCGGCTTCCGGCGTGGCAGCGATGTTATCAAAGCGCTGGCGCTGGGGGCTGATTTTGTCTTTGTTGGGCGTCCCTTCAACTACGCAGCCGCCTGCGCGGGACAAGCCGGGGTAGAGCATGTTGCCGATCTTTTGCAGCGTGAAATTGAGCGCAATATGGCGCTGCTGGGGCTGACCAGCCTTTCACAGCTTGATCGTACCTGCCTATACCAACCAACAGCCGATGAAGTACCGCAGCCCAAAAACATCAGCGGATGAAACCACCGTACAGACCCGTACAACCCAATTTTAGTGCCACCGGGCGTTGTCCCGCCGCCTCCCGCGGGCATGCACACAGTTGAATCGGTAGGGTTTCGTAGCGCGGCGTAAGCGTCAGCGCACCCGCGGAAGCAGCGCGCAGCGGTGCCGGGGTTGGCGTGGTGCCACAGAGCGTCGTTCCGCCGCCTCCCGCGGGTGCCTCAAACGCTCGTTGAACTCACGTTTTCGTTACTACGCGCTACAAATGCGTGCACACAGCTGAATGGGTGGATTTTCGTAGCGCGGCGTAAGCGTCAGCGCACCCGCGGAAGCAGCGCGCAGCGGTGCCGGGTTTGGCGTGGAGCTACCGGGCGTCGTTCCGCCGCCTCCCGCGGGTGCCTCAAACGCTCGCTGAACTCGCATTTTCGTTACCACGCGCTACAAATGCGTGCACACAGCTGAATGGGTGGATTTTCGTAGCGCGGCGTAAGCGCACCCGCGGAAGCAGCGCGAAGCGGTGCCGGGGTTGGCGTGGAGCTACCGGGCGTCGTCCCGACGCCTCCCGCGGGTGCCTCAAGCGCTCGCTGAACTCACGTTTTCGTTACCACGCGCTACGGGATGTGCACGAAGCTTAATCAGTGGATTTTCGTATCGCGGCGTAAGCGCTCCTGCTATGACGGATCATTTTTTAATTTCTAACGTTTGAGTTAGCGCTGGTTTCGAAAAAAGCTTGCGCGTTTATCTGCTTTGTGTTTTTAATGAAAGCATAAAAAAACACAAAGCCACATAAAAACAACTATGCAATACGCTCGCCATCATCACACTCGATTCCATGACATTCGGAGAGATTGCGATGCGACCCGTAAAAACGAAACTAGCCTTTGCCGTACTACTCAGTGCGCTGAGTTCGATTGCCCATGCCGACTCCATCACCGTCTATAGCGCACTGGAACAGGATGAAATTAACAGTTATCTCCAGCAGCTTAGCGTTGACCATCCAGACCTTGAGGTAAATGTCCTCCGCCTTTCAACAGGCGATTTGGCTGCACGGTTGATTGCCGAAGCTGGTCGTCCCCAAGTGGATGTTGTCTGGGGTCTGGCCCTCAGTAACATGATTGACCCTCAGATCCTCAGCCAGTTGGCTCCCTATAGCCCTGAAGGTATTGATGTCCTGGCGGCGCCTTACAAGGATGAAGAGGGGCGGTGGTTTGCGGCCACGGGTTACCTCGGTGCTCTATGTATCAATGAGCCGATGTTAGAGCGGCTAGGCCTACCGACCCCGACCTCCTGGGAAGATCTTGCCGACCCCGTCTACAAAGGCGAGATCGTAATGCCCAACCCGGCCTCTTCGGGAACCGGCTATATGCAAATGGTAGCGATTGAACAAGGGATGCCGGATGGTTGGGCGTTGATTGAGCAAATCAATGACAACGTGGCGCAGTACACCAGCTCGGGCTCCAGGCCTTGTCAAATGGCGCGAACAGGGGAGTACGCCATCGGTGCTTCGTTCGCCTTTGTCGCGATGCGCTCTATTGCGGAGGGCTACCCGATCAAAATGGTGATTCCTGAGGATTTCGCAGGCTATGAACTAGAAGCATCCGCGATGTTGAGCTCTTCTTCAAACCAAGAGGCCGCTCAGAAATTCCTTGATTGGACGTTGTCGGATTCCGTGGCCGATCTCTACGGAGAGTATAAGGAGATTGTCACTATTCCAGGGGCAACACGGCCGGAAGGCGCCGATGAAGCTGGATTGCCGGAAAATGTCGAAGCGATTCTCTTTCCCATGGATTTTGCCCAGTCCGCAAGTGAAAGGCCGAGCTTTCTGGCCGAATGGCAGCAGCGTGTAGGGCGTTAAGAAAAGAGCGGCTTATTGGGTATAAGCCGCGTTTAACCGCCTTCTTTGGATTAGCTCCCACTCGGCTGGATGAACCATGTATTTAGAAATTGATAATTTACATAAGATATTTGGCGACAATATCGTTCTCGATCGAATCAATCTCACGATTGATAGTGGCGAGTTCGTTTGCTTGCTAGGCCCCAGTGGTTGTGGAAAAACCACGCTGCTTAGAATCATTGCAGGCCTGCTACCGTCGGATGGTGGCAAGCTAACGCTGGAAGGTAAAAATCTGATCACACTGCCTGCCAGAGAGCGTAATTTCGGCATTGTCTTTCAGTCCTACTCTTTGTTTCCTCATATGACCGCCAAAGAGAACGTTGGCTATGGACTAAAGCTAAGAGGGTGGAGCAAAAAAGCTATCAGCCAGCGTGCAGACGAGATGCTGGAACTCATCAATCTAGCCGATATGGCGAACCGCTACCCCCACCAACTTTCAGGGGGGCAACAGCAGAGAATTGCGCTGGCGCGAGCCCTGGCGATAGACCCTTCCATCATCCTGCTCGATGAGCCGCTATCTGCATTGGATGCGAAAGTACGCGAGAAGATGAGGATGGAGATAAAAGACGTACAGCAGCGGTTGGGGATTCCTATTCTTATGGTGACCCACGACCAGGAAGAGGCGCTGGCCCTTGCTGATAAGGTTGTGTGTATGAATAACGGCATGATCGAACAGATAGGGCGTCCTGATGAACTCTACTTACAGCCCAAAACACGCTTTGTTGCCGATTTTATCGGGGCAAGCAATCTATTGCCGCTGGCGTGGGTAACGCAGCATTTACCCGAGGCGCTGGCGACACTGCCTGCCCAAGACCGAATCGAGCATTTCCTATGTATTAGGCCTGAGTTCATCACCATTGATCAGGGCAGGCAACGACAAGCCAAGGTCAAAAGCAGTACCTTTCATGGCAGCTTCAACCGCGTGTGCGTTGAGTATGCTGGCATGGAGCTTACTATCGAGGCTCACAACCATATTCAGTGCCGTCCAGGAGACAGTGTTGGCGTGTCATTCGATGCCAACGGGTTTGTTTGGGTGACATCATGAAGAGTACTTTCTCCCTGGGAGGTCAACGCCGGATATCTCCCCCTGGCGCGTATCTCAATCTCGATAAGATGCTGGTGATTGCCTCCACGCTTATCCCCCTGATCTGTCTTTTGCTATTCTTTGGCTATCCACTCTATATCGTGCTGATTAGAAGCCTCACAACGCCGGATGGCACAGTGGGGTTGTCGAACTACGCTCAGGTATTTAACAACCCCACCTTGATCGCGGCGACCGTCAATAGCCTTTTGCTCAGCTTTATGACGATGTTGATTGCGCTGCTGCTGGGGTTTGCCATCGCCTACCGGTTGGAAAGAACCAGTACCAGGGGGCGAGTTTTCATTACGGTGGCACTTACCCTGCCATTACTGGCCCCTTCGCTGGTGCAAGGCCTGGGGCTTATTTTTATCTTTGGCAGAAATGGGCTCATCAGCCAGTGGTTTGGTATCAGTATCAATCCCTATGGGTTCTACGGGTTACTGATGGCAAATGTGCTCTATGCGTTGCCGCAGGTGGTGTTGATCATACAGGCGGCGCTAAGACAGTCAGACGCGCGACTCTATGAAGCCGCAGAGGTGATGGGCGCAACCGGCTGGCAAAAGTTTCGCGATATTACCCTCCCAAACGCCAAGTTCGGGCTGGTCAGTGCTGGTTTTGTGGCCTTTACCGTCACCATCACCGACTTTGGCAACGCGGCGGTTATTGGGGGTGATTTCAGAGTACTGGCTACCGAAATTTATAACCAAGTCGCCGGGCAGATGAACTTCAGCATGGGCGCCGTGGTTGGCATTCTGCTGCTGATTCCTACCGTGGTGGCTGTCGGCATCGAACGATTTGCCGCGCGCAAACAGTCCGCTTCCGCAAGTGAAAGTGCCATTCAGGTGACACCCGACCGTAACGTTAAGCGTGATCTCATATTAGGAACCTTGACCCACTCCTGTGCCTTCGTCATCTACATGGTCATTGGGGTAACGGTGTTCGCTAGCTTTGTCGATCTCTGGCCCTATCGAATGGAACTCACCTTACGCCACTACAACATCAGCATGGCAGGAGGATACCGGCCCTTATGGATGTCGCTATGGATATCGCTGCTTGCCGCTTCAGTGGGCGTAGTGCTTATCTTCCTGATGACAATATCGATGAAGAAGCTACCTCTCCACCTAAGGCGTATCGTTAATTTTATTGCCATTATGCCGGTAGGGGTTCCCGGGCTGGTGCTCGGTTTAGCCTATATCCTCGCTTTTAATACCGGCGGGCCGCTAACGCTACTGTATGGAACGCCGCTGCTGATTGGTTTATGCAATCTGTACCACTACCACTCGCAAGGCTTTCTAACCATGATGACGGGGTTAAGAGGCGTGCCCGCGTCACTGGAAGACACCTGTACCTGTTTTGGTGGTGGCATGAAGGAAACGCTACGAGATGCCGTCGTGCCTTTCATGATGACGACTTGTATTGCAGTGTTTTTCTTCCTGTTTATGCGCTCCATGGTGTCATTGTCCGCGGTCATTTTCCTCATTACGCCGAGCATCAATGTTGCGCCTGTCGCCATTATGCAACTCAGCGATGCAGGTCGAATTTCCGAGGCGGCTGCCTTTTCAACGTGCCTGATGATGGTGGTCGTGACGGCGATGCTGTTACTGCGTTGGCTGATTAAAAAAGTGCCATCACCGGAAAAAAGGAGTTAATCCATGTGGCATCATGAGCGTCACCAGCGTATCTGCTCGCTTATTAATACATTTAATCAACTCTCCACAGAAAGGCTTGTGGACGAGTTGGGGGTGTCAAAGGAAACGATAAGAAGAGATTTATTGCTTTTAGAAAAAGTAGGTGAGTTAAAACGTATTCATGGTGGGGCAATCTCGGTTAGTAAAGAAGAACCGCCCATCAATGTGCGTGAAAAACTCAATGTTACTGAAAAGAAGTCGATGGTTAAACGGGCTAGAAATGAAATAAAAAGCGGTCAAACGCTATTTATTGATGCCGGTAGTACCACGACACTACTAGCAGAAGAACTGAAAAAGCTATCGGGCCTCATCATTATTACCAACTCCTGGGAAGTGGCCTACCTGCTGGAGACCTGCAATCAGGAAGAGGGGGTCTCCGGTTCCAATCAAGTGGTTCTTCTTGGGGGGAAAATAAACCCACAATTGAAGTCCACCTTTGGCCAGCACACCATCAGTGAAATCCATAAATATCGCGCAGATATGGCCCTGCTGTCCCCCGTCGGCCTTGATGCGCATTTCGGGGCGAGCAGCTTTGACCATGATGAGGCTGCGATCGCGGAGGCGATGGTGAATAACGCCGACAAAGTGCTCCTGCTGGCCGACCATTCAAAAATCGGCAAAGTCAGCCGAGTTAGTTACTGCCCTATTAAAAGGATAGATTTCTTAATTACGGATAAAACTATAAATGACCCATTAATACTCGATGCTTTGAAGAAGAGTGCAACGCTTATTACCAGTGAGTAGTGGATGGCTTAATAGCGCAGCGGGTTTTAAATGGTCTTTTATATTTTACATTTAAGTGAACTGGCTTTTTAAATTAACAGGCAGTGCTTCGGTCTGCAGGAGAGTTATATGGCAACGCGTTCCACGATTATGGATACCAATAGTTTTCGTAAAGAGAGTTCAGAGTCTCTGGATTCCTCAATACGCGCAATGACGAATAAAAGAGCCGCCGTGTTAGGCGATTCGTATCGACTTTTTTATCAAAACCCCGTTCACCTGGTAAAGGGGCGTGGTCAATATGTGTGGGATGCACAGGGCACACAATATCTCGACGTCTATAATAATGTCGCCAGTATAGGCCACTGCCACCCACAGGTTGTCTCAGCCGTGAGTGAGCAGATGCAGAGGATTAACACCCATACCCGCTATCTTCATGAAGGCATCCTCGATTACACCGACTCAATTCTGGCCACGGTGCCTAACGCCATTAATCGTGCGATGTATATGTGTACGGGGTCAGAAGCCAACGATCTGGCAATCCGTGTGGCCAGAGCCTGGAGTGGTGGCACTGGCATTATCGTCACCAAAGAGGCTTACCATGGCACCAGCGAGTTAACGTCCGGCGCTTCTCCGGCGCTGGGCAGCGGCCAAGCGCTTTCGCCCACCACGTTTTTAGTCCCATCACCCGATCAATACCGGATAGGTTCAGCCGCACTGGGGGACTGGTTTGCTAATGAGGTGCAGCAAGCAATCGATAAAATGGCCGCTCAAGGGATCAAGTTGGCTGGCTTCTTAGCGGATGCTATTTTTTCCTCAGACGGCGTAATGCCGGGTACTCCAGGCTTTCTGAAAAAGGCCATCGACATCGTGCATGCCAATGGCGGCATCTTTATCGCGGATGAGGTGCAGCCAGGTTTTGGCCGAACGGGAGACGCCTTCTGGGGGTTCGAACGCCATGGCCTGGTGCCGGATATAGTGACCATGGGAAAACCAATGGGCAATGGAATACCCGTGTCTGGCCTGTTGGCCAAAGATGACGTATTAGCGGCCTTCAGCGACCAAATACCCTATTTCAATACCTTCGGTGGCAACCCTGTCTCCATGGCCGCGGCTCAAGCAGTTTTAAACGTTATTCATGAGGAGCAACTACAGGCCCATAGCCTGCGGGTGGGAGAAGCCTTACGGGCGGAGCTACTAACCCTGAAAGATAAGTATGAGTGTGTTGGCGATGTACGCGGAGCCGGTTTGTTTATTGGCTTTGAACTAGTCACCGACAAGCAGAGTAAAACGCCTGATAAAGCGTTAGCGCTACGCGTCATCGAAGCGTTACGCGAAGAGCGTGTACTTACTTCGGTGGCTGGGCCCCATGGAAATGTACTGAAGCTGCGCCCACCGCTGGCGTTTCAAGCGCATGATATTGACTGGCTGGTCGGGGCGCTAGATAGAAGTCTTTGTAGGAGTGCTTGCTAGGTTTTTATTATCAAATGTAATGCGAAGTCATGTTTGGGATAGGTGCCACGGGGCGTCGTTCCGCCGCCTCCCGCGGGTGCCTCAAACGCTCGTTGAACTCACGTTCTCGTTACCCGCGCTACGGTTTGTGTACGCATCTGATTTGGGTTTACGTAGCGCGTGGTAAGCGAAGCGCACCCGCGGAAGCAGCGCGCAGCGGTGCCGATTAAAGCCTAAACCCTTCAACAATATGCTCAGCCAAACTATCAATAATGGGTGACTGTGTAGAGGCGGTGCGCAATAGCACGATGGATGATTCGGGTAATTCGGGAAACCCTTCTTTTACCCCCAATATCTGCATATCGGGGGTAACTAGGCTGCGCATCCAGGCGGAGACTGCTAACCCCGCGCCAACAACTGCCTGCAATGTTGCTAAGCTCGGGCTGCTATAGGCAACTCGGTAGGCGCGCCCTGCTCGGTCTAATGCATTGCAGGCATGACGGCGACAAAAACAGGGTGCCTCGAACAACGCCAGTGGCACTGGCGTTTGTAAATGAGTGCTGTGACTCTCAGCCGATACCCATACGGTCGCCTCGCGTCTTAAAATGGTGCCAATTTCGTCGCCTATCTCCCGCGTCATAATAATCAGATCCAGGCTTCCTTGGGGTTGCTGGGAAAGCACTGACGAGGGTGCGCAGTGGACATCCACATCCACCAAGGGCCACGCCTGGGAAAAGGTTTTCAGAATGCCGGGCAGAAAGCGCATTACATAGTCATCTGGTACGCCCAAGCGCACGCGGCCCACCATGTCGGGTTGGCGCAGCAGCGTTAGCGCCTCTCCCTGCAGCGATAAAATCTTGCGCGCATAGCCAAGCAGCGTGTGGCCTTCGCTAGTCAGTTGCAGCGGCTTGCTTTGGCGCACAAACAGCGGGCGCTGAATAACGTCCTCTTCCAGCCGCTTGATTTGCATACTCACGGCCGATTGGGTGCGGTTCACCGTTTGGGCGGCGCGGGTGAAGCCGCCTTGATCCACTATGGCAACAAAGGTACGCAGCAGCTCGTGATCAATGGTGGGTAGTGTGGCCATGGGTATCAATCTTTTTGATGTTGTTTATAAGGAGTATTCGTTGGATTGATTGTAGGCGCTGCTCAATACTTCCTTCAACACTTATTCACGCCGCCGTCACTGGCGGCGAAGGGAGGTTGAAATGGAGCGCTCGCTACACTACGCACAAAACCAACAGTGCCAGTCGATTGAGAAACGGCAGCTGAGAGTTACCTGGCGAGAAAGGCTCTATCGCTGGCGGCAGCTGCGTCGTGAGCGTGAGACCTTGCGTCATTTAAGCGACGATATGCTTAAAGATATTGGCATTAGTCGCGAAGCGGTTCAGCGCGAATCACGTCGGCCGTTTTGGGATGACCACGGGTGGCGGCGCTAACGCCTAAGTCATGCCAGCCGTGGTGGGTTTGTGATACCTTGTTGGCACTTAAAAATGCTGCATGAGTTAGTTGCGATTTATGGATGTCAATCAGCGTATTATTTCCCGTCTAGCCACTGAGCTTGGCGTAAGATCCGAGCAAGTATCCGCTACGGTGGAGTTGTTGGATGGTGGCGCCACCGTGCCGTTTATTGCCCGCTATCGTAAAGAAGTCACCGGCGCGCTGGACGATATCCAGCTGCGCCAGTTAGATGAACGCCTGCGTTACCTGCGCGAGCTAGAAGAGCGCCGCGCAGCGGTACTCGCTGCCATTGATGAGCAGGGCAAGCTGGACGCCACACTAAAAGCCAGCATTAACGCCGCCGAGACCAAGCAGCGGCTGGAAGATTTGTACCTGCCGTTTAAGAAAAAGCGCCGCACCAAAGCGCAGATTGCCCGTGAAGCGGGGCTTGAACCACTGGCAGATGCACTGCTTACCAACCCAAGCCTCAACCCCGAAAGCGAAGCGGCAAACTATCTGCGCACAGCCGAAGGCGATATACCTGCCATTGAAGATGCCAAGGCCGCCCTAGATGGCGCCAAGCAGATTTTAATGGAGCGCTTCGCCGAAGACCCCGAATTGATTGGCCAACTGCGTGAGCGGCTATGGCAAGAGGGCCAGCTAAGTGCCCGGGTGCTGGATGGCAAGCAGCAAGAGGGCGCTAAGTTCTCGGACTATTTCGAGCATGATGAGAAACTCGCCAAAGCGCCGTCACACCGCGCTCTGGCCATGTTCCGTGCGCGCAATGAAGGTGTGTTGAGCCTGTCGATCCGGCTGCCCGGTGAAGAGGAGGCCCCCGTCCATCCTGCTCAAGTCGCGATTGCCAAGCAATTTGGCATCAGTGATCAGGGCCGCCCGGCGGATAAATGGTTAGCCGAAGTGGTGCGCTGGACGTGGCGGGTAAAGCTCTACACTGCTCTGGAAACCGAGCTCCTCGGCCGTTTACGGGAACAGGCTGAATTAACCGCGATTGAGGTGTTTGCCGCTAACTTAAAAGATCTGCTGCTGGCTGCCCCAGCGGGGCAGAAAGTCACCCTGGCTATCGACCCCGGTCAGCGCACCGGCTGTAAGGTTGCGGTCGTTGATGCCACCGGGCAGTTTGTCGATCAAGCCACTATCTACCCCCATGCGCCGCAAAACCAATGGAATGAAGCCTTGAGCGTGCTGGCGAAGTTGGTGAAACAGCACGGCGTTGAGCTGATTGCCGTAGGCAACGGCACCGCCAGCCGCGAAACCGATAAGCTGGCCGGTGAGCTGCTCAAGGCACTGGCCCCCGCGCACCGCTTAAGCAAAGTGATGGTGTCGGAAGCAGGCGCTTCAGTGTACTCCGCCTCTGAATACGCCTCACGGGAAATGCCGGATCTTGATGTTACGGTACGGGGTGCGGTCTCCATTGGCCGCCGCCTGCAAGACCCGCTGGCCGAACTGGTGAAAATCGAGCCCAAGTCGATTGGCGTGGGCCAGTACCAGCACGATGTTTCTCAGGTGCAGCTCTCCCGCAGCCTTGAAGTGGTCATTGAAGACTGTGTTAACGCCGTAGGCGTCGATCTCAACACCGCCTCCAGCGCGTTACTTTCTCGGGTAGCGGGTCTTAGTGCTGCACTGGCCGAAAATATCGTTGCTCAGCGCAACGTTAAAGGCGCCTTTAAAAGCCGTAAAGAGCTGTTGGAAGTCAGCCGTCTGGGCGCCAAAACCTTCGAGCAGTGCGCCGGCTTCTTGCGTATCCATAATGCCGATAACCCCTTGGATGCCAGCGCCGTGCACCCGGAAGCCTATCCACTGGTAGAGCGTATCGCCAAGCAGAGCGGCCGTGAAGTACGCGGCTTGATTGGTGATAGCGCTGCGCTGAAAGCGTTAAAGCCAGCCGACTTCGCCGATGAGCGCTTTGGCGTGCCCACGGTCAGCGATATTCTCAAAGAACTGGATAAACCGGGCCGCGACCCGCGCCCAGAGTTTAAAGCTGCCGAGTTCCGCGAAGGGGTCGAAACCCTCAATGATCTCAAACTCTCCATGGTGCTCGAAGGGACTGTCACCAACGTGACACACTTCGGTGCTTTTGTGGATATCGGTGTCCATCAGGATGGCCTGGTGCATATCTCGGCGCTATCAGATCGCTTTATCGACGACCCGCGCAGCGTAGTGAAAGCAGGAGATATTGTCACCGTTAAAGTCATGAGCGTAGACATTCCCCGCAAGCGGGTAGGGCTGTCGATGCGTTTGGATGATCAGCCAGAGGAAGAAACCGGCAACGCGCCAACGGATCAGCGTAACGCAAACCGCAAGCCATCACGGGGGCAGCGAAACAGCGTCAAGCCTGCGGAAGCGGAAGCCCCGATGGGTGCGTTAGGCGCAGCGTTGTTAAAAGCGCGTGGCGGCAAATAGTGATTTGACAGCGGTAAAGTGTCGCATGACTTAAAAACTAGCTAGCTTGAAATAACCATGGTTGCCGCCATATCCTGTTTTCTATTTGAAATAGCGATGATGGCGATGCCACCTGACTACACCAAGGCCCGCTCACGGCGGGTCTTATTGACAAGGAGTGTTCACCTTGCCTGAACCACTCACTGTGCCATCTGCGCTGACCGCGCAAGTCGAGCGCCTGATCCCCAGTGCGCGCCTTGGTCGGTTGGGCCGCCTGCGGCGCGGACTTGAAAAAGAGGGGCTGCGGGTTGATGCCAATGGCCACATTGCGCAAACGCCGCACCCCCACGCGCTGGGCTCCAAGTTAACCCACCCGCATATCACCACGGATTATTCAGAGTCACTGTTAGAGTACATTACGCCGGTTTACTCGCTGCCGGGTGAAGCGTTGTGCTTCCTTTCTGACCTGCACACCTTCACCTATCATCACCTTGAAAATGAGTGGATTTGGCCCGGCAGCATGCCCTCCAGGCTTTCCGGTAACGACAGCGTGCCGATTGCTGACTACGGCAGCTCCAATGTCGGCACCATGAAGCATGTTTACCGTAAAGGGTTGGACATGCGCTATGGCCGCATCATGCAGGCGATTGCAGGCGTTCACTACAACGTCTCGCTGCCGGATGATATGTGGCACGCCCTGCGTGAAATGGAAAAAGCCACCAATATTCCGTTCAACGATTACCGCTCCACCCGCTATTTCGGCATGATTCGCCACTTCCGTCGGCATAGTTGGTTACTGCTTTATTTGTTTGGTGCATCACCGGCGATTGATAAGAGTTTTTTGCCTGACGACAAAAAAGTGCCTGAAAAGCTACACTCCCTAAGTGACGATACCTACTACGCGCCTTACGCGACGACACTGCGTATGTCGGATCTGGGCTATCAAAACAAGGTACAGTCGCAGCTTAAAATCTGTTTTAACTCGCTCTCCAACTACGTAAATACCCTGCGTCACGCCATCTCTTCACCGTGGCCCGACTATGAAAAAATGGGTGTCAACGAGGATGGAGAGTGGCGCCAGTTAAATGCCAATATTCTCCAGATCGAAAACGAGTACTACAGCGATATTCGCCCCAAACGGGTCGCCAAGCACAACGAGACGCCCAGCCAGGCCCTTGAAGCACGCGGCGTGGAGTACATTGAAGTGCGCTGTCTGGATTTAAATCCTTTCGATCCTCTTGGCGTCACGGAAGACCAGATGCGCTTTGTGGATACCTTCTTGATGTGGTGCCTGCTCAGCGACAGCCCATGGATCTCCGACGAAGAGTGCGATCGTCTGGATGACAACCGCCGCTGGGTGGTTGAGCGTGGCCGTGACCCTGAACTTCAGTTATTCAACCACGGTGAAACCACCTCGGTGCGTGAGTGGGGCGAACAGATATTTGCCGAGATGGGCGAGGTTGCCCGCCTGCTGGATGCGGTCGAAGAGGGCACACCTCATGCTGACGCGCTGGAAAGCCTTGCACCACGCTTGGCAGACCCCTCGCTAACGCCCTCTGCGCAAGTGCTTCAACGGCTGAAGGAGAACGGCGGATCGCTTAGCAACTTGATGTTAAGCCTTGCTCAAGAGCAGGCCGCACATTTGAAAGCCGAGCCAATGCAACGTAGTCGCGAAGCGTTACTTGCTCAGTTAATCGAGACCTCCCACCAGCAGCAGCACGATATCGAAGCCGCTGACCAAGAGACCTTTGAGGAATTCTTGCAGGTCTACTTCACCAAAGCGCGTGAGTCCCGCGCTCTCTCGGCGCTGCCATCTGAGGTTCGTCAATGATTCTGCATTCCTTTCGCTCGGTAGCTTTGGCCGGTTTAGCCTTCTGCGTATTAATGATGGCGGTGGCCCTGGGCTTAGAGCATATCGGTGGCTTTGAACCCTGCCCGCTGTGTATCTTCCAGCGTGTGGCGGTGATTGCTGCGGGCATCGTGTTTGCGATTGCTGCTATCCACAGCCCCGCCGGGCGTGTGGGTAAAGTCATTTATGGCCTGCTGTCGCTAATTGCAGTGGGAACGGGTGCCTTTATCGCCGGACGCCATGTGTGGCTACAAGGCTTGCCCGCCGATGAAGTACCTTCCTGCGGCCCAGGGCTGGATTACATGATGGATATTCTGCCCATGCAGGACGTAGTCGCTATGGTATTAACCGGCTCGGGTGAGTGCGCTAATATCGATTTTTCGTTGCTCGGCCTATCACTGCCCGCCTGGACGCTAATCGGATTTGCCATTCTGGCAATCGCCCCGCTGCGTATGCTGTTGATGAAAAGCCGGGGTTAGTAGGGAGGGCGTCAGCGATAAGGAGACGTACATGCTTTATCAACATTTTGCGACTCAAGAAGAGATCGACCGTGCCTACGACCCGATGTTGGGTCGTGACCCGGCGGTGTTGGTAAAGGATTGGCGTGAGCGTAGCGAGACCTCTCGCGCACGCCACCGGGTAAGTCTAGATGTCCCTTACGGGCATTCGCTTACTGAACGCATGGATATCTTTCATGCCGATGCATCTCCTGTCGATAAGCCCCAAGCCCCTGTTCACGTGTTTTTCCACGGTGGCTACTGGCGCTCACTGAGTCACCGTGAATTTAGCTTTATTGTGGATGACTTGGTAAACGCGGGTATTACGGTGGCAGTGGTCAACTACGCGCTCTGCCCGCAGGTGCGCTTTAGCGAGATTGTGCGTCAGGCTCAGGCTGCCGTCGCCTACGTTTATACCCATGCCGCTGAGTTAAACATCGACACTGAGCAGCTGAGTATTTCGGGGCACTCAGCAGGTGGGCATCTCTGTGCCATGCTGATGTCGACAGACTGGGAGGGCATCTTTGGTTTGCCGAATCAGCTAATTCGCGGTGCGCTATGTGTGAGCGGACTCTACGATCTGCGGCCTTTTCCCTGGTCGTGGCTGCAGCCCAAGCTTCAGCTAACCGGTCGCGATGTGCAGGAGTTCAGCCCGCTATGGCTGCCGTGCCGAGTGGCTGCACCGATAAAGCTGGTAGCAGGGGCATTGGAGTCCGATGAATTTGAGCGGCAGATGAGTAGCTACGCTGATCATTTGAGCCAGCAGGGCCAAACTGTTACCCAGCAGCTACTTTCCGATGTGGATCACTTCTCGATTCTTGAACACTATCTAAACGATGGCTGTTTTGTTGAGTGGATTAAAGGGTTTCACGCTAGCGTTGAGATTTGATTAAAACCTAGCAAAGCTACTCATCACAGGATCGAAATAGCCTGAAGCGGGGGTCTTTCGCCATGGATGGCGAAAGTAGCGCCCAAGGACGGGTTCACAGCGCCCCCGCGGAAGGTTGTTTCGATCCGGCGCACCTCTTTGTACTCTGCTAGAGGCACTTTTGATTGTCCTTAACCAGCGGGAATCACCGCCGTTGCTTCGATTTCCACCTTAGCCTGATCTTCCACAAGTCCCGCCACCTGCACCATGGTCATCGCCGGGAAATGTTTGCCCAGCACCTCGCGATAAGCGCCGCCCACTTCTTTAAGCCGGGCCAGATACTCCCGCTTGTCCGTCACGTACCAGGTTAACCGAACGATATGTTCCGGGCCTGCGTCCGCCTCTTTTAAAATCGCCACGATGTTTTGTAGCGCTTGGTTCACTTGAACGACGAAATCATCGCTTTCAAATACCTGATCGGCATTCCAACCAATCTGACCGCCGACAAAAACCGTCTGGCCTGAGGCAAGCACGCCGTTAGCGTAGCCGATGGCCGGTTTCCAATGGGAAGGGTGAAGAAGCTGATGAAAGGTGGCGTCACTCATTATGGCTATCCTTATAGGTTATCAACGGTAATATGCTGGCGTATTGCCTCTGTCCATGGCATCGGCTTACCGCTACTTAAATCCACAAATACCAGGGTTGAATCGCTGGTTAAGCGCTTTTGCTCTCCGCAATAAGCGACAATCTGCAGCGTTAAACTGCTACGACCCATAGACTGAACCCTTAACTCAAAGGTCAGCCGTTCGCCCAACCGGCTAGGCGCGTGAAACTGGGTGTCGATAGCCGCTGTGGGCACCCCCGTACTGGTCTCCACATGCAGTTGGTTAAAGTCGTGGTGCACGACCTCCTCGAACCAATCCTCTACCACCGAGTTAATCATCTCGAAATAGCGAGGATAAAAAACGATTCCCGCCGGGTCACAGTGCTGAAAGCGGACTTTCCGCTGCGTGGTAAACGCCATTGTTATTGTCCTCCCTGCTTTATTCTCAACTTATTCTTAGCTTATTCTTAACTACACGCCCAGGTAACGGTCACGAACGGTGCTATCCAACGCGGCGGGGTTGCCATCCCACACCGTGCTGCCCTTTTCTAAAATGGTGCAGCGGTCAGCGATAGGTAGAATCTCGCTTAACGACTTATCCACCAACAGCGTCGCCTGGCCTTGCTCCTTAAGCAGCCGAATCGCCCGCCAAATCTCCTGACGAATCACCGGCGCTAACCCTTCGGTGGCTTCATCGAGCACCAGCAAGCGTGGGTTGGTCATCAACGCTCGGCCAATGGCCAGCATCTGCTGCTCACCGCCGGAGAGAGTCTTGGCCATTTGCGCCCGACGCTCCTCCAAACGCGGAAACAGCGTTTCTACTTTCTCCAGTGTCCACTCGCCGGGGCGAGCGGTGACCAGCAGGTTTTCGCGTACGGATAAATTGGGAAAGCAGCGGCGCCCCTCAGGTACCAAACCCAACCCCGCCTTAGCGATGCGGTAAGCGGGCAAACGGCGTATGTCTTGAGACTCAAATTCAATAGTGCCGCGGCTAGCTTGAGTCAGACCAAATATCGAGCGAATGGTGGTGGTTTTACCCATCCCATTGCGGCCCATCAACGCCACCATTTCCCCAGCATTCACTTCAAGGTTGACGCCAAATAGCGCCTGGGAGGGGCCATAGAACGTTTCAATGTCAGCAACCTTAAGCATCAGAATCTCCCAGGTAGGCTTCACGGACGCGCGGATCCTGTCTGATGGTATGGCTATCGCCATGGGCAATAACGCTGCCAGAGACCAAAACAGAAATACGATCAGCAAGCCGAAATACCGCTTCCATATCGTGCTCAATCAGCAGAATGGGCACTTCCAACTTTAGCGCTTCAAGCAGATCGGTCAGCTTCGCTGAGCCTTCCGGGCCCAAGCCTGCCATGGGCTCATCGAGTAACAGCGCGCGGGGCTTGAGTGCCAGGGCACAGGCCACCTCTACTTGACGGCGTTCACCATGGGAAAGCTCAAATACCGGCGTCCAGGCGCGATGGCTAAGCTGCATACGCTCCAGCGCCTCATACGCAGGTTCAAGCAGTTGCCGATCTTTGGCGACGGGTTTCCAGAAGCGAAAACTATGACTCTGCAGCGCTTGAACGCCCATCATCACATTGCGCATCACCGATAATGGCTCCGCCAGGGAGGAGACCTGAAAACTACGCCCCAGCCCCATGCGGGCGCGCTGGGCAATGCTCATGCCGGTGATTTCGGTGTCCGCTAGAAAAACGCGGCCCTCATCAGGGCGTATATTGCCGGCAATTTGGCCGATTAACGTCGATTTACCCGCCCCATTGGGCCCAATCAGGGCGTGAATTTCCCCTGGCTTAAGATCCAGCGAAACATCGCTGGTCGCCTGCAGAGCGCCAAAGTGTTTGTTCAGTTTCTGTAGAGAAAGAACGGCATTACTCATTACGCTCCCTCCCGGTCAGCCAACCCATCACCCCGTGTTTGGCAAACAGCACCACGCCAAGCAGGACTAAACCCAGGAATAGCTGCCAATATTGGGTAACGCCTCCTAGGAAGGTCTCCATCATTACAAACAGCACCGCACCGGCCAGGGGGCCATACAGGCGACCCACACCACCCAAGATCACAATCACCATCAGTTCACCGGAGAAGTGCCAGCTCAGCGTGGTGGGGCTAACAAAGCCGTTAAGGTCTGCATAGAGCGCCCCGGCAAGCCCGGTAATTGCTGCAGAAACCACAAATGCCACCAGGCGAATGGGGTAGGGGCTAATACCGGCAGTGGCCAAACGCACATCGTTAAGCCGCGCCATGGTCAGGGCGGCGCCAAAGCGGGATTTCATCAGCCGTGAGGTAATCGCCATGGCTAGCACCAGCCCAGTGAAACAGATCAGAAAATAGGTTAATGCATTACTGCTATCGAACAGAGGAAGGGTGTTACGTATATAAATAGGCAGGCCATCTTCGCCGCCATAGGTTGGCCAGGAATTCGCGAAGTAATAAATCATCTGGGCAAAGGCAAGGGTGATCATAATGAAATACACCCCGGTAGTGCGCAGCGAAATAGCACCGATCACCAGCGCTAGCAGTGCACACAGTATGACCGCGGCCAGCCACACCACCAGCAGGCTATCACTGCCCGGCACGCTGAAAGGCCAAGTCATAAAAGGCGAGTAATCAAACGCGTGGTAGGCGCTAATGCCTGCTACATAGCCGCCCAGACCGAAATAGGCGGCATGGCCAAAACTGACCATGCCGCCATAGCCAATCGCCAGGTTAAGACCCACAGCGGCCATGGCAATAATGGTCATCCGCGAAGCCAAATTAACGTAATAGATATGGCCCAGAAAATAAGCCGCGATAGGCACTAACAGCAGCAGACTGAGCAGCGTTATCTGCACTAGCCCTTTGCGATCAAAGGAGCTGCCAGCTTTGCCGACTAACGGAGCGTGAGCCACGCCTGAGGAAGTGTTATTAGTCATGAGCAGAGAACAGTCCCTTTGGCTTAAAGGCGAGAATAACGGCCATGAGGATATAGATCAGCATTGCGGCCAGCGCCGCGCCGACCCCGGTCGCCTCTGAGGGCGGCATAAAGGCGCGGAAGAAGATAGGCAAATAAACCCGCCCCAATGTATCGACCACACCCACCAACAAGGCACCCAGTAGCGCGCCTTTAATGGAGCCAATTCCGCCAATGACGATTACTACGAAGGCCAAAATCAGCACCGGCTCGCCCATTCCCACCTGAACCGATTGCAGCGCCCCCACCAACGCACCGGCTAAGCCTGCCAACCCCGCGCCCAAGGCGAACACGACGGTATAAAGCTTGGAAATATTCACCCCCAGCGCGCCAATCATTTCGCGGTCGCTCTCACCCGCACGAATACGCATGCCCAAGCGAGTTTTGGAGATCAAAAAGTAAAGTGCGATAGAAATAACGATCCCCACGCCAATCAGCATTAGCCGGTAGATGGGGTAGCGGGTATCGCCGGGCAGCGTAACAAACCCGGTTAACCAGGAAGGTGGGCTAAGCCGCATGGGTGACGAGCCGAAGATCCAACGCGTGCCTTCGGAAAAAATCAGAATAAGCGCAAAGGTCGCTAACACCTGGTCAAGATGGGGGCGGTGATAAAGTCGTCGAATAACGATCAGTTCTACCAACGCACCGACTAACGCCGCCGCCGCAATCCCGGCGCTCAACCCAATCAGAAAAGAGCCAGTGGACGCAGTAACAGCCGCAGTGGCATAAGCGCCCACCATATAAAACGAGCCGTGGGCCAGATTGATCAACCCCATCACCCCGAATACCAAAGTGAGGCCGCTGGCCATCAAAAACAGCATGGTGCCAAGCTGCACGCCGTTGAGAAGTTGCTCAATTAGCAGAGTAACGGACATGAAAGAAACCTTTTGCTAACCAACCAATAGAGGCTGGGTGTCGCCACCCAGCCGCGGCGACATTACATCTGGCACTGTTCGTAGTAGATGTCTTGAATATCTTCAACAGCGACACCGATCAGGCGATTGGTAGGCTCGCCATCGTCACCTTCCACCACTTCACGAACGTAAATATCCTGAATGGGGTGGTGGTTAGGGCCAAAGCGGAACTCGCCGCGCACGCTGTCGAAGTCGGCGGCCCGCAGTGCTTCGCGGAAGGCGTCTTGATCGTCAGGGTGGGCAACGTCGAGGGCGCTAAGAATCAAGTTGGCGGTGTCGTAGCCCTGCGCCGCGTAAAGGGTGGGCATGCGGTCATAGGCGGCTTGGAAGCCCTTGACGAAGCGGTCATTCGCTTCGTTTTCAAGGTCATAAGCCCACAGCGAGGTATTACGAGCGCCAATGGCGGCACTGCCTACTGCTTTAATCAGGATTTCGTCAAAAGAGAAGGCCGCGCCAAAGATGGGCATATCAACGCCGGAACTCTCCCACTGCTTCATAAACGAGATACCCATGCCACCAGGCAGGAAGAAGAACAGGCTGTCCGCATCGCTGGCGCGGATCTGGGCAATTTCAGCCGCGTAGTCGGTTTGACCCATTTGGGTATAAAGCTCGTCGACCACTTCACCTTCATAAAGGTGCTTGAAGCCCGCTAACGCGTCGGTGCCCGCGGGGTAGTTGGGCGCCATAATAATCGGTCGCTCGTAGCCTTCTTCGCGCATATAAGCGCCCATGGCGCCGTGTAGGTTGTCGTTCTGGTACGCCACGTTGAAGTAGTTTTCATGACACATACGGCCCGCTAAATCAGAAGGCCCAGCATTAGGCGAGAGGTAGAAAGTGCCCTGGCGGGTTACGGAAGGAACCACCGCCATGGCTAGATTCGACCAGATAATGCCGGTGAGAATATCGACGTTATCCCGCTGCATAAACTCATCCGCTAAGCTGCGGGCCAAGTCAGGGCGGTTAGCATCGTCTTGAATCAGTACTTCTACATCGTCGCGGCCCGACTGCTCAAGGGCCAGCATAAAGCCATCGCGAACGTCCACGCCCAGGTGCGAACCGCCCCCTGATAGCGTAGTGATCATGCCGATTTTGACCTCTTCGGCGTGGGCGGTCAGCACACTTGAAGAGAGCAGTAAACCAAGGCCTAAGCGAGTTATCTGTTTCATAGCAAGTTCCTCATTATGTAATCGTTTTATTGCTAAGAGGGTTGTACGTTTTTTGATGTGGCACCAGAGCAAGCAGAGCCAGCGCTGGGATAATGCTCCTGGCTCAGCCTAAAACGCTGAACTTTACCCGTGGTTGTTTTTGGTAGCGCCTCGATAAAACGTATGGAGCGAGGGTACTTATAGGGCGCGATAGTCTGTTTGACGAAGTCCTGCAACATTTGCTGACAATCTTCATCTTGCTGAAAACCATCGTTTAGAACAACAAAAGCCTCGACAATTTGCCCGCGTTCTTCACTTGGGGCACCAATCACAGCGCACTCTTTAACAGCCGGGTGGGCCAGTAGTGCAGCTTCTACTTCAGGGCCTGCGATGTTATAGCCAGCTGAAACAATCATATCGTCATTGCGGGCGGCGAAATGAAAATAGCCGTCTGCATCCTGATAAAACGCATCGCCAGTGATATTCCAGCCCGCCTTTACATACTTTTGCTGGCGCTTATCGGCTAGGTAGCGACAGCCAGTGGGGCCGCGCACGGCAAGCTTACCCACCGTGCCGTGAGGTACATCATTCATCTCGTCATCAACGATTCGTGCTTCGTAACCGGTCACCGGTTTGCCGGTACAGCTGGGGCGATGATCTTCCAGACGGTTAGAGATAAAGATATGCAGCATTTCAGTCGCGCCAATACCGTCGATGATGGGCGTACCGGTTTGCTTGATCCAGTCGTGATAAATCGGCGCTGGCAATGTTTCGCCAGCGGAAACCGCCACGCGCAGGCTGCTTAAATCTTCATGACGCGTAGGTGCTGAGAGCATGGCGCGATATGCCGTTGGGGCGGTAAACACCACCGTGGCCTGATATTCGCGGATAATATCCATCATATTGGGCGGGGAGGCGTGTTCCAGCAGCACGGCAGTGGCGCCGAAGCGCAGCGGAAAGATCGCCAGCCCACCCAGGCCAAAGGTAAACGCCAGTGGGGGCGAACCGACGAATACATCTTCCGGAGTTACCTGGAGGACATCCTTGGCGTAGCCATCGGCAATCACCAGTAGATCGCGATGAAAATGCATGGTGGCTTTGGGCGAGCCGGTAGTACCAGAGGTAAAACCAAGCAGCGCCACATCGTCGGCGGCGGTATCCACGGCATCGAAGGTGGCGGGTTTATTGAGTGCCAAGCGGTCAAGTTCGGCGTCATGGTTGGCGGTACCGTCAAAGCCGACTATACGCTTGAGTAGCGGGTTCTGCTCCTGGCACTCGGCCAGCTCATCAAGCAGTCGGGTATCGCAGAGGGCGAGGCTGATTTCCGCTTTATCAATCACCTGACAAAGCTCTTTGCTGCGCAGCATCGGCATGGTGTTGACGACCACAGCGCCTGCCTTGGTGGCAGCCAGCCAGCAGGCCACCATGGCCGGATTGTTGGCCGAACGAATCAGCACTCGCTGGCCAGGAATGACGCCCAGGTCTTCCACCAGCACATGGGCGAGGCGGTTGGTCCACTCGGTAAGTTCTTGGTACGTTCGCCGTCGGCCGTTGCCCGCTAGGGCAATGCGTTCACCGTGGCCCTGGTCGAGCAGCCTGTCGCACAGTTCTACGCCCGCGTTTAAGCGTTCAGGATAATCGTAGCCTGCGAGCAGAAACTCAGGCTGACTATCAATGGGTGGCAGGTTATCCCGCGCAAAAGTATCAGCATGAGCCGACTGGATATACATGACCAACCTCCGTATTTGGTGTCGTTGTTTATGCCTGACGACGCCTCTGCATGAGGCGTTATCAGGGATACGGTGTCTGGCGTTGTGTTTTATTGTTTTAGTGACTTGCTTTACGGCTTTTTGCTGCTTACTCCTCCGCGAGCATGCTGCGGGCGATGACCACTTTCTGGACGTCGGAAGCGCCTTCATAAATGCGCAGCGCACGAATTTCCCGGTAGAGGCTTTCGATAATATGGCCTTTGCGAACGCCGTCACCGCCGTGCAGCTGCACCGCTTGGTCGATCACCTGCTGGGCCTGGTCGGTGGCAAACAGTTTGGCCATGGCCGCTTCGCGAGTGACCCGTTCAGCGCCTTGATCTTTCGTCCAGGCGGCGCGATACACCAACAGGGCGGCGGCATCCACATTGAGCGCCATATCGGCTAAGTGACCCTGCACCATTTGCAGGTCGGAAAGAGTCGCGCCAAACAGCTCACGAGAGCGGCTGCGAGACAGCGACTCCTCCAGCGCCCGGCGGGCGAAGCCTAGCGCGGCGGCGCCGACCGTGGAGCGGAAAACATCTAGCACCGACATGGCAATCCGGAAGCCCTGACCCGGCTGGCCGATCAAGGCGCTGGCAGGTAGCACCATATTGTTAAAGCCAAGTCGCGCTAGCGGGTGGGGCGCCACCGACTCCAAGCGTTCACGAATCTCCAGCCCCGGGGTATCAGCAGGAACCAAAAAGGCGGAAAGTCCTTTGGCGCCGGGGCCTTCACCGGTGCGGGCGAAGACCGTATAGATATCGGCAATGCCACCGTTAGAGATCCAGGTTTTCTCGCCATTCAAGCGGTAGCTATCGCCGTCACGCTCGGCAGTGGTATCCAGTTGGGCCACATCGGAGCCCGAGCGGGGCTCACTAAGGGCAAACGCCGAGAGCGCTTCACCGCTGCGAGTTTTGTCTAGCCACTGTTTCTGTTCATCGCTGCCGTATAGGCTGATCGCGCCGGTGCCCAGGCCCTGCATGGCAAAGGCGAAATCGGCCAGGCCGTCGTGGCGAGCAAGGGTTTCACGAATGAGGCACAGGCTACGCACGTCGATATGCTCGCCAGCGGTGCCTTTTAAAAAGCCCGCCTTGCCCAGGTCGCGCACTAATTGAATGCAGGTGGCGTCAACATCGCTATGGTCGCGGGGAAGCTCTGCTTGGCACCATGCCTCAAGTTGCTCGGAAAGCTCACGATGCTGGGACTCAAAAAAGGGCCACGCTAGAAAACTCTTGTCGCTCATCAGTCCCCCTTAAACTCAGGTTTTTGTTTGGCTACAAAGGCGTGGTAGGCGCGTGCAAAATCATTGGTTTGCATACAGATCGCCTGGGCCTGGGCCTCCGATTCGATGGCCTGCTCCAGGCTCATCGACCACTCCTGATTTAGCTGGGTTTTGGTAATGCTGTGAGCAAAGGTGGGGCCGTTAGCCAACCGGGTGGCGTAGGCGATGGCGTCTTCTTCAAGGGCTTCTGGTTCCACCACTCGGTTGTAAAATCCCCACTGCAGGCCTTCTTCGGCACTCATGCTGCGACCGCTGTAGAGCAGGTCTGCCGCACGGCCTTGGCCGATAATGCGCGGTAGCATTGCGCAGGCGCCCATATCACAGCCCGCCAAGCCCACACGGGTAAACAGAAACGCCGTGCTGGCGCGAGGGGTGGCAAAGCGAATATCTGAAGACATGGCGATAATCGCCCCCGCACCAACACAGATGCCATCCACGGCGGCAATAATCGGCTTGCCGCAGTTGAGCATGGCTTTAACCAGATCCCCGGTCATGCGGGTGAATTCGAGTAGGCCTTTCATATCTTTGCCCACCAGCGGGCCAATGATTTCGTGAACGTCGCCGCCGGAGCAAAAGTTTTCGCCGTTGGAGGTAAACACCACGGCATGAACATCCGAGGCATACACCAGATCACGAAAGGTATCGCGTAGCTCGGCGTAGCTCTCAAAGGTCAGCGGGTTTTTTCGCTCCGGGCGATTGAGTCGAATAACCGCGACTCCGCCTCTCATCTCCCAGATAAAGTGCTCGGGGGTTAAGCCAGCCATACTCTTCATATTATTGTTCTCGCCTGTCGGTGATTAATTGGCATCGTTAGGAGTAGCGGGTAAGCGGTGCAGCAACTCGCCGATATGGTGGGCGTCCTCTTCGCTCACCCCTTCAAATAGCGCATTGATCCAGCGTTCATGCTCAACGGCCATGCCTCTAAAGGTGTCTCTGCCAGCCACGGTCAGGCAGACCCGCGTAGCGCGCCGGTCGCCCTCAATGGCAATACGCTCCACGGCGCCATCCTCCACCAGACGATCAATAATCCCGGTGACGTTGCCATTGGAAACCCGCAGCCGTTTGGAGAGCTCGTTCATTTTTAGGCCCTCTTCAGCGGCATACAACGCAGCCATGACATCGAAGCGGGGTAGCGTAGAGTCGTGCTCCGTTCGCAGGCGTTCGCGTAGTTCGGCCTCAACCTGGCGGGTAACCCGCAGCATGCGCAGCCATAAGCGCAGTCGCTCCTTGCTTAAGCTATTTTTTCCTAGGCCTTCGGCTTTCATACCTCTCCTCCTGAGATTGAGATCGCCTGTCCATTTATCGCGCCGCTGTTAGGGCCGCATAGCCATAGAGCGGTGGCGGTCACTTCGGCGGGGGTGACTAATCGCCCGGTAGGGTTGGTGGATTCAAAGTGAGAGGTCGCCTGTTCGGCGGATTGGCCGGTTTTAGCCACAATGTTATCGACGCTAGCAGTGAGTAGCGGAGTGTCGGTAAACCCAGGGCAGAGCGCATTGACGGTAATGTTGCGGGTCGCCGTTTCAGCCGCTAGCGAACGCACCAAGCCCACTACGCCATGTTTTGCCGCGCAGTAAGCGCCCACATAGGCGTAGCCTTTTAGGCCCGCGGTGGAGGCCACGGCGATTAGTCGTCCACCGTCGTTCAACTGCTTTAAGCCTTCGCGCAGAGTCAGAAATACTCCGCTTAGATTAACGTTGAGCATGCGCTGCCACTGCTCAAACGAGGTCTTGGTCAACGGCGCGCTCTCCGCCGCCCCGGCGTTGGCGATGACGATATCGACCCTGCCGATTGTCTCGAACAGTGCCACCATGGCGGCCTCATCGGTAACGTCGACCACGGCGAAATCAAGGTGACTGTGCTGATCAGCCACCGCTTTAAGGGCCGCTTCCCGGCGACCGGTAATCGTGACCTTGGCGCCTGCTTCGGCAAAGGCCATGGCCATATCGGCACCGATACCGCTGCCACCGCCGGTAATCACCACGCGCTTATCTGTGAGCAGCGTCATACCCACCCCTCGCCACGCTCAGCCAAGCGCTGCAGTTGATCCGCACCTGCCCGGTAGGGCGCAGGCCACTCGACTTCTCTATCACCCAAGCCTGCGGCAACGTGGAGCAGCCAGTAGGGGTCAGCCAAGTGAGGGCGGGCGATACAGACTAAGTCAGCGCGCCCGGCTATCAGAATCGAGTTCACATGGTCGGCCTGATAAATATTGCCCACCGCCATGGTGGCAATCGATGCCTCGTTACGTATCCGGTCAGAGAAGGGCGTTTGGAACATACGTCCATACACCGGTTTGGCCTGGGTGGAGGTTTGCCCGGCAGAGACATCCACAATATCCACCTCTGCTTCCCGCAGCCGCTTAGCGATCTCTACCGCATCGTCGGGGGTAATGCCTTCATCGCCGCACCAGTCGTTGGCGGAAATACGCACTGAAAGCGGTTTATGGGCGGGCCAAACACTGCGTACGGCGTTGATAACTTCAAGCGGGTAGCGCAATCGGTTATCTAGTGAGCCGCCATATTCGTCGTCACGGTGATTGGTCAGGGGAGTAATAAACGATGAGAGCAGATAGCCGTGGGCAGCATGAATCTCGATCATATCGAAGCCTGACCGGTCGGCCATCTGCGCTGCGCGAACGAACTCGTCGCGCACCCGCTCCATATCATCGCGATCCATCGCCTTGGGCACTTGGTTGCGTGCAGACCAAGGTTGAGCAGAGGCTGATAGTATCGGCCAGTTGCCCTCGGCAAGCGGGGCATCCATCTCCTGCCAGCCCAGCTGGGTAGAGCCTTTAGGGCCGGAGTGGCCTAGTTGGGCGCACAACTTGGCGTTGGTTTCTGTATGCACAAAATCGCATAGCCGCTTCCACGCCACTTCGTGCTCTGGGGCATACAAACCTGGGCAGCCGGGGGTGATTCGAGCGGTGGGGCTGACGCAGGTCATTTCGGTATACACCAAGCCTGCGCCGCCTTTGGCCCGCTCGGCGTAGTGGCTAAAGTGCCAATCGGTAGGGCAGCCATCCACGGCTTTGTACTGCGCCATAGGGGAGACCACCACGCGGTTAATCAGCGTCATATCGCGCAATTGGTAGGGCGCAAACATCGGTGCCCGGGCGCTGCCAGGGTTGCCCGCCTGGGTTTGAAACCAGCGCTCGGCGCTCTCCAGCCACTGTGGGTCGCGCACTCGCAGGTTCTCATGGCTGATGCGCTGGGAGCGGGTCAGTAACGAGTAGTTGAACTGCACCGGGTCAAGATCCAGGTAGCGCTCTATCTGCTCAAACCACTCGGTGGAATTACGCGCCGCCGACTGTAAACGCAATACCTCAAAACGGCGCTCCTCTTCATAGCGGGCAACCGCCGCTTGCATACTACTTTCACTGTGCAAGCAGTTAGCCAGCGAGATAGCGCTTTCCAGGGCGAGTTTGGAGCCCGAGCCAATCGAGAAGTGAGCAGTCGCTGCGGCATCGCCCATCAGTACCACGTTCTCGTAGCTCCACCGTTCGCAAAGTACCCGTGGGAAGTTGATCCACGCCGAACCGCGGATATGGTTGGCGTTGGTCATCAGTGCATGGCCGTCGAGATGCTTGGCAAAGATGCGCTCGCAGACGGCTATCGATTCCTGCTGGCTCAGCTCACCAAAGCCAAACGCCTGCCAAGTGGCTTCACTGCACTCGACGATAAAGGTCGCCGTATCCTTATCAAATTGATACGCGTGGGCCCACACCCAGCCATGTTCGGTATGTTCGAAAATAAACGTAAAGGCGTCATTAAAGGTCTGGTGCGTGCCTAGCCAAACGAACTTACACGCCCGGACATCAATATCGGGTTTGAAGTGTTCGGCATAGGTCTGACGGGTGCGGGAATTAAGGCCATCGGCAGCCAATACCAAGTCATACTCTTGCCGGTACTGTTCAATGGTGGCTTCTGTGGCATCGGTTTCAAAACGCATTTCAACGCCCAGCTCGCGAGCACGCTCCTGGAGCAGAATCAGCAGTTGGCGGCGGCCAATACCGCAGAAGCCGTGGCCTGTAGATACCGTTTTAACGCCTTTATGAACGACTGCGATGTCATCCCAATAGGCGAAATGTTCACGAATGCGCTCTGCACTGATCGGGTCATTCGCTGCGAGGTTGTCCAGGGTTTCGTCTGACAGCACCACACCCCAGCCGAAAGTATCATCTGGGCGGTTGCGCTCAAGCACCACGATGTCGTGGGAAGGATCCTGCAGTTTCATACTGATAGCGAAATAAAGGCCGGCAGGCCCTCCACCCAGGCAGGCAATTCTCATTGTTGTTCTCCACAGGAAAGCAGGCTCTTTTCTGAAGATAGGCGAGGGATTAATAAAATTCAAGCATAAACTTTTTAAGCTTAAACTATTTTTTTTCAATGCCTTTTATTAGCGTACCGGCGACCATTTAACGACCTGTATGCTGCCGCGCTCGCAATGGTGGCCGGAAGATGAGAGCATAAAAAGAAGTAGAAATATGGCAGCATCAACCGCTTGAGAACGCTGGTCATCAGTCATAGATGAAAGCGTTATGGGCAGTGAACTTTTAGTACCATGGAAACCGTACTTGCTGGGATTGACAGAGGTAGTGAGAGGCGCGACTCTAAGCCTATTCTCTGTTCTGAGCGGTTAATAGACGTTATTAATAGTCGTTATTAATAGCAGTTAAAGGTGAGTTTAAGGAGAAAGCCCCATGCTCGAAGATTGCAAAAATGCCCTGGAGCGCTGGGGAGGCGTGCATACCCTGATCGACCGCTGGCTGGATCAGCGTCGTCAGCTATTGATTAGCTTTATTGAGCTGAAGGAAGCCTGTGATGCTGAACTGGAGGCAGTCAGCAAAGCGCCTATTGATACCTTCAGTGAGCTGTTGATGGATTATATCAGCGCTGGCCACTTTGAGATTTATCCCCAACTGTCCGAAGAGGCGCAGGCCTTTGGTGATGAAAGCGCGCTTGTTATTGCAGAAAAGTTGCTTGAGCGTTTAGAAATGTCCACCGAGATGGTGTTGGAGTTTGATACCGACTTTGGCTCGACCCTTAGCTGCGAGCAAAATATCGCCCGCCTGCCCGCCTGGATCGACCGCCTAGCCCGCGGCCTCACCGAACGTTTCGCGCTGGAAGACCAGTTAATCGCGCGCCTACACGCCGCTCACAGCCCGCAAAACACCAAAGCCCCCGCTTAAGCCCCCTATTAAACAGGCGCCGCCATGCGGCGCTTCTGACTATCCCTGATGATTACCCCCTAACCCCGGCACCGCTGCGCGCTGCTCCCGCGGGTGCGCTGACGCTTACGCCGCGCTACTAAATCACGCTTGCACATAAAACGACGGGCGCCCAATAATCGATTCACTCCTCACTCCTCACTCCTCACTCCTCACTCCTCACTCCTCACCGATTTCGCCTCAACTTCCCGCCAATCACCAACATGCAAGGCGTAAGTAGCAGCGTTAGCGCGGTGGCAAAGGTGAGTCCGCCGGCAATGGCGCTCGACATCTGCGTCCACCACTGGGCAGAAGGGGCATTAAAGCCCAGCGCCGGCGAGAATAGATCCACATTGATCCCTAGTACCATCGGCATTAGCCCCAACACCGTGGTAATCGCCGTTAGCAGTACCGGGCGTAGGCGCAAGCAGCCCGCTTCAAGGGCGGCTTCGACCGGCGTCATGCCCTGGCCGCGTAACTCGTTGTAGGTATCGATCAAGACAATGTTGTTATTGACCACAATACCCGCAAGAGCAATTACCCCCATCCCCACCATGACAATGCCGAAAGCCTGGCCGGTGATCAGCAGCCCCATCAACACTCCCGCGGTAGAGAACACAATAGCCGATAGCACCAAGCCCGCCTGATAGAAGCTATTGAACTGAGTGACTAGAATCAGCGCCATCAAACCGATAGCAATCAAGAACGCGCTGGCCAGGAACTGCATTGACTCCTGTTGATCCTCCTGCTCACCGGCCACATTCACCATTAAACCATCAGGCAGGCTGTCGCCACCCGCTTCCAGCAGCGCGCCCAGGCGCTCATCAGCGAGATAGCCGGGGGCAAGATCGGCGTCTATGGTAATGGCGCGTCGGCCATCAATACGGTTCAGCGTACCGACTTTAGGTGCTGGTTCCAGGGTCACAAAATGCGAGATGGGCACCTGACCCCGCTGGGTGTTGATGGTCAAGCGCTCAAGCTGATCCAGCGAGCGCCAGTTTTGTGGTAAACGCACGCGGATATCCACTTCATCACTCACTTCGGGCGGCCGATAGCTCGCGACTTGAAGGCCCGTCGTCAGTAGCTGTACCGCGCTACCAATGGTGGTCACGTCGGTGCCCATACGCGCTGCGGCTTCGCGATCCACGTTAACTCGCCACTCCACGCCGGGCAGGCTGCGGTTATCCTGAATATCGGTAAAACCACCCAGCTCGCGCATTAATTGGGTCAGTTGGTTTACCCCGGTATCAGCAACGTCAGGATCGGTGGCGCTCACTTCGAGCACAATAGGCTTGCCGCCGCCGGGGCCCATTTCCTGTTCCTGAAATTCCAGCGTAATACCGGGAATACCTGCTGCGCGCTCGGCCATATCGTCCAAAATAGCCTGAGCAGGGCGACGCTCATGCCAGTCGATGAACTGGAACTGCAGCATGCCGATAACGTCATTGCCCATCTGCTCGTTGGGCACCGCAAAGGAGCGCGCATACAACGCCCTGACTTCGCTCATGCCGGATAATTTGGCTTCCACCCGCTGCACAATGGCATCGGTCTCCACGGCAGAAAAATCACCTCGGGCACGCACCAGTACCTGGGCGCTGTCGGGCTCTACGCTGGGAAAGAAGTCGACGCCGTGGTTGAAGCGCGCATAGCCGGTGTACAGCAGCGCCATTAACAGCACCGTGACCAGCAGTACCCAGGCAGGGTGCTTGAGTAGTCTGGACAACAGATGGCGATAGCCCCGCCCAAACGACGTCGTTGCCTCTTCATGGTGAGTGCCATCAGTAGCGGTTGTGGTACGTGTAAATAAACGGCCCAGCGTCGGCAAAAACACCAGTGCCATGGCGAGCGATGCTAAAAGACACAAAATCACCGTGGCGGGCAGGTACTTCATAAACTGGCCGACCACGCCGGGCCAGAACAGCAGGGGAATAAAAACTGCAAGCGTAGTCGCTGTCGAGGCAATGACCGGCCAGCTCATCCGCGAAGCGGCGTTGAGCCACGCCTCATGGGGCGCTTGTCCATCCCGTAAGTAGCGGTCGGCAAGCTCGCTGACTACGATAGCGCCGTCCACCAGCATGCCCGCCACCAGAATCAACGCAAACAGCACCACGATATTGAGCGTAAAACCAAACGCCCACACCAGCAGGATGCCGGTTAAAAACGCGCCGGGAATGGTAAGCCCGACCAACAGCGCCATGCGCCAACCCATCGCTGCGACCACCACGATTAGCACCAGCACCACAGCAGTCAGCACGTTGTTGAGTAGCTCCGAGAGCATATTCTCAACGGTGGTCGACTCATCCAGAATGGTGGTGAAACGTAGCTGTTCGGGAAGCAAGTCATCGGCCTCGGCTAAGCGGTCACGTACAGCGCCAATGGTGGCGATGATATTCGCCCCGGCGCGTTTGGAAACCTCCAGCACCACCGCTGGCTGGCCATCAATGCGGGCGAAGCCTTCCGGCTCTTTATAGGTGGGGTGAATCCATGCCACATCGCCAAAGGTGACCACGCGATCCTCATCAACCTTGACCGGCATATTCATGACGTCCTCAAGAGACTCAATAATGCCGGGGACTTTTAACGCCAGGCGCCCCGCGCCGGTATCCAAGCTGCCCGCTGCCACCAGGCGGTTATTGCGCGATACCTGATTAAACAACGCGTCAAAGTCGACGCCGTAGCTCTCCAGCACCAGCGGATCGACGACAATTTCCAGCAGGTCTTCCCGCTCACCGGCAATGTCAACTTCCAGCACATCGGCGATGCCTTCGATCTCCTCCTGCAAGCGCCGGGCAATGGTCATGCGTTCGCGGGTATCCAATTGCCCGGAGAGGCCAATCGTCAACACCGGAAACTCCGAAACGTTGACCTCCATCACCCTCGGTTCATCGGCCTCGGAAGGCAGTTCGCTGCGGGCAATATCCACACGGTCGCGCACGTCGGTCAGTGCGGTGTCCGGGTCAAAGCCAGGGTCGAACTCTAGGGTTATCGAACCATGCCCCTCGCTGGACTGGGCGGTGAACTTGCGCAGCCCTTCAATGCCGCGCAGCTCCTGCTCCATGGGTCGAATCAACAGCCGCTCGCCATCCTCGGGGCTCACCCCCTCCAGTGACAGCGATACATAAATCATTGGAATGGTGACGTCGGGGTTGGCTTCTTTAGGGATCATCTGCCAGGCAGTGATGCCCGCCAGCAGCAGGCTGACTAACAGCAGCAGCGTCGTTCGGGTGTGGGCTAGCGCCGCATCAATCAACTGGCGCATTGACGGTATCCTGTTCCGCTGGCTGTTCTGAGGAGCGTTGCGACGACGGCTGCGAAATAATTGCCACCTCAGCAGGCACCGGAGTAACCGTTTCACCGATTTCCACCATCCCTGCGCCTAGCGTAATCAGACGCAGCGGATCAGGCAGACCGGTCACGTAGGCGCGCTGGATGTCAGCGCTAACAAGCTCGACGGCCGTTAGCTGTACCTGATCGTTGTCATCCAGATGCTTGACCGCCAACTGACCTTCGCTATTCAAACTCAGTAGCGCAGGCGAAAGGGTATGCACCTGGCGGGGCGGTAGGGTGATCGTTAGCTCCGCGCTGGCGCCTGCCAAGCGTTTACCGGCCGGGTTATCCAGCGTGGCTTCAATATAAAAGCTGCGTGTGGCCTCTTCGGCGCGGTGGCTGATAAAGGTCAGCTCGCCTTCTAAGTGACCGCCATTTAGCAGCCGGGCGGTCACTGGCAATCCCTCGCTTAAACCACCTACCTGCTGCTGTGACACCCAAGCAGCAC
The DNA here is from genome assembly GCF_018612805.1 of Halomonas sp. ISL-56. Classification (NCBI taxonomy): domain Bacteria; kingdom Pseudomonadati; phylum Pseudomonadota; class Gammaproteobacteria; order Oceanospirillales; family Halomonadaceae; genus Halomonas; species Halomonas sp. ISL-56. The sequence goes on from NZ_JAGGRO010000008.1 coordinate 222,130, forward strand.
CTTTCAAGCGGCGGTCATCCACCAACTGGCCCCACTCTTCACCGGGCTGGAGCAGGTCGCCCAGCTCCACCTGAACACGGTTCAGCACACCATCAAACGGCGCGGTGGGGCGGCTGTCGTCCAATTGCTTCTGCAGTTGCGCCACTGCGGCGGCGCTGGCGCTTAGTGCGCTCTGCAGTCGCAGTAGTTCTGGCTGGGAGATCAACTCCCGCTGGCGCAGATTGCGGGCGCCAGCGTATTCGGCCTCGGCGACGGCCAGCTCGTCCCGGGCTTGTTGTAGTTGCTCGGGTAGGGCGTCGTTATCCAGTATTAGAAGCGTATCGCCTGCCGCAACGCGGCTGCCTTGGGCCACCGGCTTCTCGGCTACAAAGCCCGCTATATTGGCACGTAGCGTGGTTTCACGCTCGGCTGTCAACTGGCCCTGAATAATCTGCTGGGGGATAAACGGCGTGCTCTGCTGAACGACAATTTCGACCTGCGAGCCTGCTTCGCTGCGTGTTGGGGCATCTGGGGGCGACGTTTGAAAACTTTGAAAATTACCAAAAGCGAGCCATATCACCAGCGCCAGTACCAACAGGCTAGCCAAGGCATAAGAAAACGGGATTTTTCGCATGGAGCGTCCATGTCCTTAGCAAAACAAGAAAGGAGGGCATAAAACCGAAGATACCATAGCGCAACTCAGCCTATTCAGCGAGTAGCACGCCATCGGGTGGCAAGTGCGTATGTCAAATGGGAAGTACGTGTGTCAAATGGCAAGTAGTCTCATGTCTGATTGAGTTTTTGCTCATCTGGGCATACCATCTTTGCGTCTTGAGTTCTGTTAAGCCACTCCTCAGGCGAGAACCATCCCTAGGCGAACCAATCAAGGAGCAATGATGAAAGATCCAGTACGTATTGCGATTACCGGCGGCGCCGGTCAGATCAGCTACTCTCTCATTTTCCGCATCGCCGCTGGCGACATGCTGGGGCCGGATCAACCCGTCATTCTCCAGCTGCTGGAAATTCCCCAGGCAATGGACGCCCTGAACGGCGTGGTAATGGAAGTTAATGACTGTGCTTTCCCGCTGGTGCAAGAGATTGTTGCCACAGACGACCCGAACACTGCGTTCAAAGACGCTGATTACGCCCTGTTGGTCGGTGCCCGTCCGCGTGGCCCAGGTATGGAGCGTAAAGACCTACTCGAAGCCAACGCAGCGATCTTCTCTGTGCAAGGTAAGGCGCTGAACGATCACGCTAGCCGTGATGTGAAAGTGCTGGTAGTGGGTAACCCGGCTAACACCAACGCGCTAATTGCGTCCTGCAACGCGCCGGATCTAGACGCCGGTCAGTTCACTGCCATGACGCGTTTGGATCACAACCGTGCCCTGACTCAGCTGGCTCAGAAAACCGGTAAGCACGTCACTGACGTTGAAAACATGATCATCTGGGGCAACCACAGTGCCACCCAGTACCCTGATCTAGCCCAGTGCAAAGTCGACGGTAAAGCAGCGTTCGATTTGGTTGAGCGCGACTGGTACGAAAATGACTTTATCCCCACCGTGCAACAGCGCGGCGCGGCGATCATTAAAGCACGTGGCGCCTCTTCTGCCGCCTCTGCTGCCTCTTCCGCCATTGATCACATGCGCGATTGGGCGCTGGGTTCCAAAGGCATCGTCAGCATGGCGATTCCGTCTGACGGCAGCTACGGCATCGAAGAAGGCATCATCTACTCCTACCCAGTGCGTTGTCAGGGTGGCAAGTATGAAATCGTTCAAGGCTTCGAGCTTGACGAATTCAGCCAAGAGAAGATGAAAGCCACCGAAAAAGAACTGCGCGAAGAGCGTGCAGCCGTCGAGCACCTGCTCGGCTAAACGCGCCCACTGACGCGTTTAGATAAGCGCCAGTCAACGCCAAACCCCGTAAGTGATGCTTGCGGGGTTTTTTATTGCTGGGTGTGTGCCAGGGTAAATGCAAATAGAAGGTATTGTGGGTTTCGTGGCGCGTGGTAAGCCTCAGGCGCACACGCGGAAGCAGCGCGAAGCGGTGCCGGGGTTGGCGCCGTGCCATTGGGCCTCGTTCCACCGCCTTCTGCGGGTGCCTACAAAAATGTGAATTGTATGTGGTAAATGGTGAATCGTTTCGTACTCTTCACGATTCACGATTCACGATTCACGATTCACGATTCACGATTCACGATTCACGATTCACGATTCACGATTCACGATTCACGATTCACCACAACCTAATCCCGCAAGCTCATAATCCGCCATTGGCGCTCTTTGGCGATTTCGCGCAGGGTGTCGTCGGGGTCGACGGCGACGGGGTGCTCGACTATTTCTAATAGTGGCAAATCATTGTGCGAGTCGCTGTAGAACCACGCGCCTTCCATGGTCAGGTCTTGACCTTCCAGCCACGTTTCCAAGCGGGTGACTTTACCTTCACGGTAGCTGGGTATGCCTGACACGCGCCCCGTGTAGCGGCCCTCTTTGACTTCTGGGTTCACCGCGATTAAGTGATCAACGCCCAAACGCTCGGCAATAGGTGCGGTGATAAAGCGGTTGGTAGCGGTGATAATCAGCAACGTGTCGCCTTTGGTGCGGTGGCGCGCCAGTAGCTCTTCCGCTTTAGGCAGAATACTTGGCTCGATTTTGCTGGCCATAAACTGCTGGTGCCAAGCAGAAAGCTGTTCAGGAGAGTTATCGGCCAACGGCTTAAGCGCCACTTCTAAAAAGGCCGCCATATCCAAGGTGCCTGCTTTGTAATCGGCCATGAAGCGATCGTTGGCTTCCCGGTAAGCGACTGGGTCGACGGCGCCTTGTTCGAGTAAAAACTCGCCCCAGGCATGATCGCTGTCGATGGATAGCAGCGTATTATCCAAATCGAAAATGGCCAGACTCACGGCGCTCCCCTTTTCTAGTCAGTGGTAGTAAGCGATTAGTATTGGTGTAAAAAACGCTAGTAAGGCAAATAGCGGACGCGGATTATCGCAGAGTCGCCCGGCCATTCCCACCAGCACTCAGGCTAATACCAAGTAAGCATTCATGACTTAGCGTTATATTGTATTGATACGCTTGTCACCCTTGTGGAAAAATGGGGACAACTGAAAATTTATAAGGTGATGTCCGTGATCGACGCTGACGGCTTTCGCCCCAATGTTGGCATCATCATTGCCAATAGCCAGGGGCAGCTGCTTTGGGCGCGTCGGGTAGGACAAAATGCGTGGCAATTTCCCCAGGGGGGCATCAATGCAAGCGAGACGCCACAACAAGCACTTTTTCGTGAGCTTTACGAAGAGATCGGCCTAACCGCCGACGATGTTGATATTGTTGCCTGCACCCGGGGCTGGCTACGCTACCGTCTGCCACGACGTATGATTCGCACACATTCGCGTCCGGTCTGTATAGGCCAGAAGCAGAAGTGGTTTTTACTTAAAATCCGTTGCCAGGAAAGCCAAATCTGTATGACGGCAACCCCAGCCCCCGAATTTGATGGGTGGCGGTGGGTGAGCTACTGGTACCCGCTAGGGCAGGTAGTGCCTTTTAAGCGAGAGGTATATCGGCGCGCGCTACGAGAGTTGTCTCCCCGCGTTCAGCGCCTGGCACAGGATGAAGAATAGGGCGGAAGAAATAGGGTAACGAACCGCTGCCCAAACTAGAGCGGCGGCAGTTTGCCAGGAAATTCCTCAGCGAGGCAAATAATAGTGAAAAGTAAAACGTCCATGCTTGAGGTGTTGCGACGAGTTATTCAGGAAGTGAATGGCGCGCGCAACCTTGAGGCTGCGCTGTCCACGATGGTTCGCCGAATTCGTAAAGCGATGCAGACCGACGTGTGCTCCTTCTATCTTTACGACAAGGAGCTTGAGTCGCTGGTGTTGATGGAGACAATTGGCCTGCGCACTCAAGCAGTAGGTCGTGTCGTACTGCCGTTGGGCGAAGGCTTGGTGGGATTGGTGGCCAAACGCAGCGAGCCACTTAACCTTGAGGATGCCCAGACGCACCCCCAGTTCCGCTATTTTGAAGCCACTGGCGAAGAGCGCTACTCCAGTTTTCTGGGCGTGCCGATTATTCACCAGCGCCACATGCTCGGCGTATTGGTTGTTCAGCAAGCAGAAAAGCGCCGCTACGATGATGAAGACGAAGCCTTCCTGGTCACCATGGCGGCGCAGTTGGCAGGCGTTTTAGCCCACGCATTAGCGACAGGAAACCTGTTACGCCCGGCGCTTGCCGGTGGGCAAGCAATGTTTAAAGGCGTTGCAGCCTCGCCAGGCATGGCCATGGGGGAGGCGGTGGTGATTACCCCACCCTCCGACCTTAATAGCGTGCCTGACCTCATTCCCAGCGATCAGGACTATGAGGTAGCGCGGTTAAAGGAGGCCATAGGTAAAACGCGTAGCGAAATTCGTGCGGCGGCCGAGCGCTTGGCAAGTCGTATTTCTGCACAAGAGCTGGCGCTGTTCGATGTCTACCAACAAATGTTGGGTGAAGCGGCGCTGGCCGATGAAGTGGAAAAGCGTATTCGTGAAGGGCAGTGGGCACCAGGCGCATTGGCCGACGTAGTCCGCCGCCACGTGCAGTACTTAGAGCGAGTCGACGATAACTATCTGCGTGAGCGGGCGGCGGATATTCGTGATCTGGGCCGCCGGGTGCTTGCCCACCTGCAAGAAGATACGCCCTCTACGCCGGAAACCTATCCCGATAACGCCATTTTGGTCGGTGATGAAATCAGCGTGGCCATGCTGGGTGAAGTGCCACGCGATAAGCTAAAAGGGCTGGTCTCGGTGCGTGGCTCCAGCACGTCCCACGTAGCGATTGTGGCCCGCGCCATGGGCATTCCTACGGTGCTGGGCATGGTGGATTTGCCACTGCCGCGGCTAGGCGGTGCACCGGTTGTTCTGGACGGCCACCGTGGCCGGCTGTTTGTACGCCCCTCACCTGAACTTACGGCGCGTTATGAAAGTCTGATCGCCGAAGAAGAGGCGCTCAGCGAACTGCTTGAGCACGAACAGGATCTGCCCAGCGCCACCCCCGACGGCCACATCATGCCGCTAATGGTCAATACCGGGCTGGCGGTCGATGCCACCGCGCTGCTGAAAAGCCGCATTGGTGGTGTGGGGCTCTACCGCACCGAAGTGCCGTTTATGATTACCGAACGTTTCCCCGGCGAAAAAGAGCAAACCAAGCTCTATCGTGACCAGCTCGAAGGCTTTGCACCGCTGCCGGTGGTGATGCGCACGCTGGATATTGGCGGTGACAAAGACCTGCCCTATTTCCCGATTGAGGAGGCCAATCCGTTTTTAGGCTGGCGCGGTATGCGCGTCACCCTGGATCACCCGGAAGTGCTGATGGTGCAACTGCGCGCCATGCTCAAAGCTTCTATCGACCTGGATAACCTCTACGTTCTGTTCCCGATGATCACCAACGTCGAAGAGGTCGATGAAGCCCTGCGCCTGCTGGATCGTGCGATTCTAGAACTGGGCGAAGAGGGCATTACTGTCATCAGGCCCCAGGTGGGCGTAATGATCGAAGTGCCCGCCACTATTTACCAAATGGACGCGCTAGCAAAACGAGTCGACTTCTTCTCCGTGGGCAGCAACGACCTAACCCAGTACTTACTGGCGGTGGATCGCAACAACCCGCGCGTATCGAGCCTTTACGATGCGCTGCACCCGGCGCTGCTCGGTGCTCTGCTAGAGCTTTCCACGGATGCCAGGCGACTCAATAAGCCCATTTCACTGTGCGGTGAATTGGCCGGCGACCCGGCCGGGGCGCTGCTGCTCATGGCCATGGGCTTTACCAGTCTCTCCATGAATGCGCCCAGCCTGCCCAAAGTGCGTGCGGCTATTCGTCGAGTACCGTTTGGCGATGCCGAGAAACTGCTCAAAGAAGTGATGGAGCTGGATACACCTGCCCAGGTGCACACCCATTTAGAGGGGCGTATGGATGAGTGGCAGCTGTCGCATTTGATGCCACCCCGTGACTAGGCCTTGCACAGTCAACAGACTCTAAGGCATTGATGCTAGCGAATCGCTGGGCAGCGCAAGGGTGGTTTCACCCTCAAAGCGACCCAGCGGCCCGAAGCGTTGTTCGGTAATCTTGATATGCCCTTGGCTGTCCAGGGTTAGCCACGAAGTGGCACGGGTGCCATAGCGCTCGCCAACAATAAACGCTGCCGAAAGCTGGCGCTCCAATTCAAGGCCAACGCCGGTATTCGGTAATGCCTCGACAGCCGCTTCTTGCGGGTTTTGCATTGCGCGCTGAACCGCGCTTGGCCATGCCTGCAAGTGACCCTGTTGCAAAATAGCGTGCTCAAGTGCCCCACGTACATGTAATAGCTTTGGCCAGGGGGAGTTGAGGTCGGCGTTGGACAATCCATGTACGCCCGGGGGCACCTCGCTGAGAGCCAGGCGTTCTCGGCCCCGGTGCAAGTGCCAAAGCCGCGTTGGTGTCGCGACTAATAAGTTAAAGCCTGCATAACGCAACGCCTCTCCCTGGCTAAGCTCGCTTAACCATGCTTCAATATCGTTACACTGTAGGGCATTAGCGACCAATTCGCCGCGGCTCGGTGCGCCGGGTGGCACACTTAATTGCAGGTCACGCACATTGGTTAATGTGGCCACGACACCGCCACGCTTGGCCGCCAGCCATGAGCCACCGGCCTCTAAATCGCGCCCACCGACAACGTCAGGGCTATCTCGCCAGTGATCCATTGGCGCAGTGGGGCGAGCATAAAACTCATCACGGTTACCCATCAGCCGCAAAGGCGTGGGCGTGCCGGGTTGCCAAGCAAACGATATTAAACACATAACAAACTCATAGAAGAAAAGGGTGGAAAGCGTTCAACGCAAGCGCTGCATGACAGTAACGAAATGTAGACGTACACTTACATCAGTATCATATTTGTAGCATAAATCCTCACACAGAAAAGTGTGAGTGTCGGCAGTTCGTGCAAAGTTTAAAGCGGTCACGTTATCAGCGGCCATGTGATCAACAGGAAGGCGAGATCATGCAACGTTATCAAAGGGAGCACTTTTGGAACGCCATTGTTTGGCCTCTGCTATGGCCACTGCTGCTAGTGCAAGCTGCTTTAGTTGTGCTTTGCCTGATAGTCGGCGCCATGATGTGGTGGATGTCGCCAAGTAACGCCTCCTGGAGCACCATGCTGTGGTTAATGGCAGCCCTGCTGATTGGCAGTAGCTTGAATGTCTGCGCTTTTCTTATGCTGGTTAAAACACGCGCTCGGCATAAAGACGCCCGTTTTATGCAAGAACTCACCGAACTTGAGCGCCATAGTCAGGCTCTGTGTACCACCGCAGCGCGTGCACTCCCCGAGCATAAATGCTCCCCGCCGGATGCCGCCGACGAATCTCATCTGCCCCTCCAGCGGCTGGCCAGCGTTAATGAAGTACTCGCCGGTCTTGAGCGTTGTATGCATTGCTCGCAAGTAGCCAGCGCCGCTACCAAAAACACGCGGCAGGAGCATGAACAATCCCTGTTGGACGATCTTCAGCACCAGCAACGCCAGCTCAAACACTTGATGGCTGGCCGAGAAAGGGCGCGGGAAGAGTCGCGTTTGAAATCAGGCTACCTAACGCTACTGCAGCATGAAACAGACAACTTGTTAGATCACTTAAACGCCATGGCTGATAAAGAAATTACCGATAATTGTCGGCAAAATGTCATGGAAGTATACGAACACGTGTCGGATATCCGTGCACTATTGACCAATCTCGTTCAGCAAGGTGATGGGATCGGTGAGGCTGGAAGTGATGGCGAGCGTGCCGCGCTACAGCGCAATTTGCGTGTACTGGTTGTCGACGATGGACCAGTGAATTTGATGCTAGCCCGGCAGATGCTGGAGACCCAAGGCCTGCGGGTAGAAGGTGTTAGCAGCGGCGAGCAGGCGCTGGAGCGCCAACAAAGCACTAACTTTGACCTGGTATTCATGGATATCTTTATGCCCATCCTGGACGGGCTTGAAACCTCTCGGCGCTGGCGCGAGTTCGAGCGAAACCGTGGCGGCAACCAAAGCGTGCTGGTTGCACTAACGGCCAATGCAGACAATGCCGGGCGCGATGCCTGTATAGCCGCTGGCATGGATGACTTACTTGCCAAACCGTATCAACCCGAAACCCTGCTTAAAATGATTACTCACTGGTTTCCAGGCACGATTAAATCGACTCCCCCTGAATGACCATGGTCATGACGTTATTGATTTACCTAGCTCTAGGGGCCGTCGCAGGCACAATGGCCGGTGTGTTTGGCGTGGGCGGTGGGCTTATTATTGTTCCCGTGTTGGTGTTTGCTTTTGGGCTGCAAAACATCGCCTCAGAAATTATCATGCATTTAGCCATTGGCACCTCCCTCGCCACCATCCTTGTCACCGGTTCATCCTCAACCCTGGGCCATTTCCGTCGAGGCAGTATTCACCGTGCATGGCTTAAAGCACTGCTGCCAGGGTTGGTATTAGGTGCCGTCGCCGGAGTGTTTGTTGCCGATAATCTCTCCGGCTCGTCGCTGGGAACTATGTTTGGCATCTTCGTTCTACTCATTGCCGCCAAAATGGTGTTTGGTTTAACGCCCAAGCCCGGCAGTGTCGCGCCAGGCAACTGGGTAATGGCGCTGGCGGGTGTCGCAATTGGCGCTGTTTCAGCGCTGTTTGGAATTGGCGGCGGTGCCATGACGGTGCCGCTGCTCTCGCGCTGCGGTGCCAGCATGACCCAGGCGGTGGGCACGGCTGCGGCAGTAGGGCTGCCTATTGCGCTGGTGGGAGCGCTGGCGTTTATCGTGGTGGGGTGGGGAAATCCTCTGCTACCTGCCTGGGCGACTGGCTTTGTTATGTGGCCTGCGTTCTTCAGTATTGTTATCACCAGCGTTCCATTTGCCCGCTTAGGCGTTAAACTTGCCCACGTTTTGCCTGCCCATGCGCTACGGCTCTCCTTCGCGCTACTGTTGGCGGTGGTAGGGATTCGCTTCCTGCTCTCCTAGCCGGGGAGTATTTGGCTTGTTGAGTGGGCGCTTTCAACGCTTCGTAAATGAACAATTTCCTTTGGTCAGATTAGAGAGTGTAAATGATTAATTACCCGACGATTGACCCAGTGGCTATCTCCTTGGGGCCGCTGCAAGTCCATTGGTATGGTCTGATGTATGTAGTGGGGTTTGTCGCCGCCTGGTGGCTTGGCTGTCGGCGCGCATCGCGTATCGGCCTCAATAATGATGATATCGGTGATTTGCTCTTTTACTGTGCAATCGGTGTCGTTGCCGGTGGGCGCTTAGGGTACGCGCTGTTCTACGGACTAGGGCAGTGGATGTCTGACCCACTGTGGATTTTCCGCGTATGGGATGGCGGTATGAGCTTCCACGGCGGCCTACTCGGCGTATTGCTCGCCGCCTGGATATTCGCCCGGCGCAAACAGCTGGCATTCCTAACGCTCACTGATTTTATCGCCCCGTTGGTGCCGATTGGCTTAGGCGCCGGGCGCATCGGTAACTTTATTAATCATGAGCTACCAGGCCGCGTAACCTCGCTGCCCTGGGGGATGCCGTTTCCCGGCATGGGCGCTGAACCGCGCCACCCATCAGCGCTCTATGAGGCGTTATTAGAAGGCGTCGTGCTGTTTGCCATTCTCTGGTGGGTCTCCGCCAAGCCAACAGCGCGTGGCTTTTTATCCGGGCTATTCTTAATCGGCTACGGTGTATTCCGCTTTATGGTCGAGTTTGTCCGCATGCCCGACGCCCACATCGGCTTTATCGCCTTCGGCTGGGTCACCATGGGCATGCTGCTCACCCTGCCGATGATCGCACTGGGCTTCATTATTATTGCCTGGTCCCGCTCTCAGCCAGTGGATGTTAAGGTTTGATGGGGGCAGAGAACCTTGCCTGATCCAGTTGGAAATAGCGTTATAATGCCAGTGTGTCACCAGAGCCTGTTGGGTAATAGCTGTGCACGATAAAGCCAAATTGAGTTGGTACAGAGGTGTGGTATGAGACTCAGTGAAGAGCAAAAAGCGATTGTAAAGCAGGTAGGTCGCGAAGTTTTTGGTAAAAATGTTCAGCTTGCGCTCTTTGGTTCCCGCTTAAACGACCATCTCAAGGGTGGGGATATTGACATTTTAGTCAAGAGCGATGAGCCAATGACGGGCAAAATGATCAAGATGTTGACCATGACGGCTCGGTTACAGATGCGCCTGGGTGACCAGCCAATCGACATATTGATTTATGATCCAGAAACACCCTTGTCACCTGTGTATGAGCAAGCGCTTACTAATGGAGAGCTAATATGAGTGGTCTTCTTCCGGTTGAGCGCTTCTTGGCTACGCTTAGCATAGTAAAGCGCGAAGGGGATCATTTAACATACAGTTGGCTTACGCTATTTGCTGAAGAAAAGCTGATTACCCAAACATGGGTAGAGACGTTAGATGATCAGCCACAAGAAGCGGTTTTCTTAGAAGCATTCGTTTCCAGGTTTGGCCGAATGCAAGATACGCTAGCCGACAAGTTATTACCTCGCTGGTTACAGGCGCTTGCGGAAAAACCGGGCAGTCAAATTGAAACACTTAATCGGGCTGAACGCTTAGGCGTAGTAAACAGTGTTGAAGGGTGGTTGATTGCCAGAAAACTTCGTAACCAGTTGGTTCATGAGTACATGGAAAATGCTCGCGAGTTTGCAGAAGCGATCAATATTGCGCGAGATTCGAGTCTGATGCTTTTGAGCACCTATAATCAGCTTCATCATTATGCAGAAAATAAAATGTTGTTAACTGAGCTTCCTGGACTGTTAAATTTGCCTAATTAGTAGGCTGAAGCTGTTTGGGGTAAGTTCACGCCCGCGGGAGCAGCGCGAAGCGGTGCCGGGTTTGGCTCGTGCAGGCAAGGTTGGTTGGGTGCCACCAGGCGTCGTTCCGCCGCCACCCGCGGGTGCCTCATTCGCTCGTGCCTCGCGAGATTCGTTACCACGCGCTACGGTTTGTGCACTCACTCTATTTCGGTGGTGTGATTACGTGCCACGGCCACGTTCATAATGTGCACACTCTCTTTGAACCCCCATGCTTCATGTGCATGCGAGATTTAGTAGCGCGTGGTAAGCCTCAGGCGCACCCGCGGAATCAGCGCGCAGCGGTGCCGGGGTTGGCCTAATAACGCTAACAGGCCGCCACCGCTAGACCGGGCAGCTATGGGCGCCTAGAATAAACCGCTACACCGCCCGTTAACTTGGAAATTCTGTGACTGCTACAACGCCCGCGCTTGAACAGCCTTATTTAGACTTGATGCAAACCGTTCTGGAGCATGGCGTTGATCGCCACGACCGTACAGGTGTTGGCACGCGCTCCGTGTTTGGCCATCAAATGCGCTTCGACTTATCGCGAGGCTTTCCGCTACTGACCACCAAAAAACTCCACCTGCGCTCAATCATTCACGAACTCCTGTGGTTCCTGAAAGGTGACACCAACATCGCCTACTTAAAAGAGAACGGCGTGCGGATCTGGGACGAGTGGGCGGATGAAAACGGTGACCTAGGCCCCGTTTACGGCTACCAGTGGCGCAGTTGGCCCGACCCCAAAGGCGGCAGCGTTGACCAAATTGCTAAAGTGCTTGGCCAAATTCGCACCTCGCCCCAGTCGCGCCGGCTGATTGTCTCGGCCTGGAACCCGGCCCAGGTCGATGAAATGCAGCTCCCGCCTTGCCATTGCCTATTTCAGTTTTATGTTGCCAATGGAAAGCTGTCGTGCCAGCTTTATCAACGTAGCGCTGACATTTTCCTCGGCGTGCCGTTCAATATCGCCAGCTACGCCTTGCTGCTAACCATGGTCGCCCAAGTGACCGGTCTGCAGCCGGGTGAATTTATCCACACCCTAGGCGATGCCCATCTGTACAGTAATCACCTTGATCAGGCCAAAGAGCAGTTGTCGCGCGCACCCAAGGAAGCGCCTAAGCTGGTGCTTAACCCCGAAATAGACGACCTGTTTGCATTCCGTTTTGAAGACATTCACATTGACGCTTACGAGGCGCACCCGCACATAAAAGCCGAGGTGGCGGTATGAGCCAGCAAAACGATATGAGTAACCAAAACGGCGCTTTCGACTCCCTAGTGCCGGTCGCAATGATCGTTGCCATGGCTAAAAATCGAGTGATCGGCGTAGACGGCAAGTTACCCTGGTACCTGCCTGAAGATTTAAAGTTCTTCAAACGCATTACTCAAGCAAAACCGCTGGTGATGGGGCGTAAAACCTATGCCTCCATTGGCAAGCCACTGCCCAATCGGCTTAATGTCGTCGTCACCCGCAACGCCGAGTTTTCTCATGAAGGCATACGCGTGTGCCACGACCTGCCTGCAGCGCTAGAACTAGCCGACCAGCATGCCACCATTGAGGCGGCAGAAGAGATCATGGTAATGGGAGGCGGTGAAATTTACCGCCAGGCGTTACCCTTTGCCCAACGGCTGTACATAACGGAAGTGGACATCGACGTAGAGGGCGACGCAACGTTTCCTGACTTCGACCCCAACGAGTGGCGAGAAGTACAGCGCGTAGCGGGGCAGCCAGCAGAAGGGCAGCCAAGCTACGATTTTGTCGTCTATGAGCGCATCGCCGACTGAAAAGGGCAAAGGAGAAGGCTATGGCCGCCAGCTTAATGAATATGCTAGATGACTTAGAAACGCGTCTTGAACGCACACAAGCTGAGCTACAGGCCCTGCGTGAGGAAAACCAGCGGCTAAAGCAGCAATTGGCGCAGAAAGATGCCCAAGCGCAAAGCGTGCCAAGCTCTGAGCCCGCGGCTACAATAAAAGCTGACACATCTAGTGAAGTGGCTTTTGGCACACAGCCCTTGGAAACATCGTCCTTGGAAACATCGTCCTTGGAAGCACCGTCCTTGGAAGCACAGCCCCTCAACACACAAGCACTTGACGTTCCGGTACCTGAAAAGAGTGCATCTGACGAAACTGTTCCTTTCGAAGCTGCCTCTGTCGAAGCTGACCCTGTTGAAGCTACTCCTGCTGAAACGGCCAAAGCACCTTCACCGCATGCCCTGCTTAATCAATGGTACGAGCGATACCCCAAAGCGTTCTTTAAGGGGCATACCAAACCGCTGAAAATAGGTATTCACCAAGAGCTTGCTGAGCGTGAAGAGTGGCCCAATAAGCTGATTCGTCGCGCCTTGGCCAACTATGTGAACCTGCCGCGCTATATAAAAGCAGTGCGAGAGGGTGCAGAACGGGTAGATTTGGATGGCCAGTCCGCTGGCAAAGTCGATAAAGAAGCAGCACTTCATGCGTCGCAAAAACGCGGTGATCAGAAAGCAGTTGGGCAGCCCAAAAAAGGGCAATCTAATTCGTCGCCTGCTGCTAAAAAGCCCCGTATAGTGGCTCCTAAGCAGCATGAAGTAGAACATGAAGTAAAAAAAGCTGAGCCACGTAAGCCGCTTAGCATGGAAGACAAATTGTTAGACCTGCAGCAGAAATTTAAAGGCCGCTGAGACCAACCCTGGCGGCAGGGGTTCCATAAAAAAGCACAATTAGTAAAAAAACACTGTTTTTTTCTATTGCGTTCCCTGGAGTCCCGGTATAGAGTTTGTTCTGCGAGCATTGGACTATAACAAGGCTTAGTTGAGGACATGCCGCATACCACCGGGAAAAACCGGCGGATGGCAAAAGAGCATGGCCCGCAAAAGCCAACTGCCAGCTTATCAAGAGCTGAGCAGCAACGATCGAAACAGTATACGAGTTAAGGAACTTACATCATGAAAAAAACACTTTTAGCGACTGCTATCGTTGGCGCCCTGGGTGCCTCAGCTGCAGCACAAGCTGCAACTGTTTACGACCAAGACGGCACCAAGCTTGACGTCTATGGCCGTATTGCCATGGGTGTCGCTGGTGGCGGCCCTGAGTACAACGGCAACGGCGACAAAATTGATAACGACGCTGAATTCGTAGATGTTTATTCACGTCTTGGCCTGCGCATGAGCCAGGAAATTTCTCGCGACCTGACTGCTTTCGGTCGTCTTGAGTGGCGTTTCGACGGTGACGAGCGTACCGGTCCTAGCGGTAACGGCAACACCGGCTTTAAAGAAGTTCGTCAGAGCTACATCGGTCTGCAAAGCGACCAGTTCGGTACTTTCCAGGCGGGTAACTTCGACGCATTCTACAACCAATTCGTTTCTCTGCCGTTCGATGTTTACATCGACCGTGGTCTGGAATTCGCTGGTCACCCGACTCAGTCACGTGGTGACTCTATCGGTTACTACACACCTGACCTGAGCGGCTTCACCGCATTCTTGCAGCTGAAACACTACAGCGAGCGCGGCCTGACTGAAGCAGAGCAGACTTCTGCTGGCGAAGTAATTGCACCGCAAGGTGGTGTTCGTTACGCACAAGGTCCTGTGACTCTTGGTCTCGGTTTTGTTGACGACGTTGCACGTGGCGGCGGCAACAATGAAATGTTGTACGGCCTGATCGGTTCTTATGACATTACTGACCAGTTCTCTGCGCGTCTGGGTTACGAAACTCGTGACGACAACGGTACTCGTGGCGGTGGTTTCGACACAGTTGGTCTAGGTGGTACTTTCACCACTGGCCCTTGGGCATTTGCTGCTGACATCTACGACGTAGATCCTGAAGGTTCAGACAGCCGCACTGCTTGGGCGCTGGGTTCTTACTACAAAGTTTCCAGCAACTTTGACGTGTTCCTAGAGCTGCAGCAAGCTGACCAGCAGTCCATCAGCGTAAACGTATTCGACAACGACGAAGTTGTTGGTGTTGATACTGCCGATGGCGACGACATGTACTGGCTGACAGGCGCTCGTTACCACTTCTAAGCTTGTTTTAAACACCATGCTTGAAAGGTAACTGCCTAGCAGAACCAAATAGAACCGGCCTCTTAGAGGCCGGTTTTTTTTTGGCTCATTGATTGCCTTTTCTGTAGTTAATACAAATAAGAACGTTTTTCCTTTAACGATAACTTGATATTGTATAACATTGTTCCGCTGCACAGCTGAATAGCTAAAGCAGACAATAAAATTAGCGTATCAAGGGATTATTTCTAATGCAGAAGAAGCAGTTGGCAGTGGCGGTAGCAAGCCTGTTAAGTATCTCCTCGGCTCAAGCCACAACGCTTTATGATCAGGATGGCACGAAGCTGGATATTTATGGACGTATTTCCATGGGTATTGCAGGCGGTGGGCCTGAGTTTAATAGCGCAGGAAATAAAGTTAATGACGGCGCTGAATTTGTTGATGTTTACTCCCGTCTTGGGTTTCGAATGAGTCATGCTGTCACGTCGGATCTAACGGCATTAGGGCACGTAGAGTGGCGCTTTACCGGCGACGAGAGAAACACTAACCAGGGTTTTAATGAAATTCGTCAGAGCTATATCGGCTTGGCGAGCAAACAGTACGGTACGTTGCTGGCAGGTAATTTTAATAGCATGTACTCCCAGTTTGTCTCAATGCCCTTTGATGTTTATCAAGACCGTGGCTTGCTGTTTAAATCCTCGGGTCTGCAGTCCTGGGGTGACTCGCTTGCCTATTACACGCCTGAGCTGAACGGTTTCACCTCTTTCCTACAAGTTAAACACTACAGTGAGCGCGGATTAACGGCTGCTGAACAGAGTAGTGAAGGCGATGTAACCGCTGCTCAGGGCGGCGTTCAGTACCAGCAGGGGGCTTTAAAGGTGGGGTTTGGCGCAGTTGAAAACGTAGTGCGTGGCGGTGGTAGCGGAAACGGCGAAATGCTTTATGGCCTTATCGGCTCATACTCACTATCTGATCAGCTATCAATGCGCTTAGGTATCGAAACCCAAGACAACAGCGATACCTATGGCGGCGGGTTTGAGACGGTCGGCCTGGGTGGTACTTACTCCACTGGGCCCTGGGCATTTACCGCAGATTACTACAACGTAGACCGCGACGACGGTGAAGAGAGCAACGCTTGGGCCGCGGGGGCTTACTATAAGATTTCCAGTGCATTTGATGTGTTCGTGGAGCTAGCGGACGGCGATGCGCCAAGCATACGAAAAGAAAGTTCGGCAGACAGGACATATTGGCTGACAGGGGCGCGTTATCACTTCTAGCGGCATAATAAAGCGCTAAGAGTTAATTTGTGTTTATCAAAACGGCCGCATGTTATGTGGCCGTTTTTTTGATTTTTAATGATCATTGCTCTCACAATAAGAATGAATAGGTTGTACAGGAACTGTCCATGTAGAGCCGGTGGCGGTATTCCCCTACAATGGGGGGCTGGCAAAAGTGCTTTGCGCTTGTGCCAACCACTTTCATCCACCCAGAGAAGTAGGGCAAGGGAATACGCCCGTTATAATCCCTGGGCGGTAGCGTGCCTTTTATTTGGAAATAACTATGTCGATATCTCAACGTTCAGTGGTCTCTCCAGCACGCATGCTGCTGGCAGCGCTGAGCTTAGCCGTGGTGAGTGGTTGTGCCTCGTACCCCTCCAGCTCAGCTCAGCAAGAAGCGCAATATGTATTGAATAACGACCCTGCCACCCTGCTGCAAGACGACAATCTCAATGGCTTTTTAGCACAGGCACCAGCAGGTGCTGTGTTGAATGTTCCTCAAAGCCCATGGGGGAATAATGTCGAGATTGTGGCTGACGCTGCTTACCTTGCCGCGAGTGGTCGTGAGTGTCGCAAGCTAAGAGTGGTAGCCGTAGACTCTAATAACGCGCGTTCTGCACTAGTCTGTAAAACACCCAATGGTTGGGTTAATCAACGCGTTGTGGCACAAACACTACAGGGGCGCAATTAATGAAAGTGACCACACTGCTCGACCGCGCTGCGCTAAATCGCTCGTTAGCCGTCGCTTCCATAGCGCTTGCCAGCGTTTTTGTAGCTCCCAACACCTGGGCGCAGGCGCTGAGCCTTTCCGACAGTATTTTGCCTCAGCAGGCTAACCAGCAAGGCAGCCTGCCGCAGCAGGAAGAAGTCGTCGACACGCCGCGTGCCAATTGGAATAGCGGCACCTATGGCCCGGTTTCAGCCTCTCCACAAGACCCCGATGCGCTACCGCCATTTGGCGCTAACCTATTTACCGGCGGTTTCCGCGGTGCAATGGGAGATGGCCTTAATCCTGATTACCGCATTAAACCAGGCGACCAAGTCACTGTTCGCGCCTGGGGTGCCTTTGAATTCGATCGTGTGCTACCCGTAGATGCCCAAGGTAATATTTTTATCCCTGGCTCAGGGCCGCTAAAAGTAGAAGGGCAGAGCAGTCAACAGGTAGATGGCAGTGTGCGCCAGGCCATTACCTCGGTATACCCGGATAACGTCCAGGTCTATACCAACCTGCAAGGCGTACAGCCCGTAGCCGTCTACGTGACGGGCTATGTTGAAAACCCTGGCCGTTATGCTGGCACTCCCAACGACTCACTGCTCTATTTTCTAGATCAGTCCGGCGGCATAGATCAAGACCTGGGTAGTTATCGTCAAATTCGTGTGATGCGTGAAGGCCGCAGTGTCGCCACCGTCGACCTCTACGATTTCTTGATCAATGGCAATATACCTCGCCCGCAATTCCAAGATGGCGATACCATCGTTGTTGAAGAGCGTGGCCCAGCGATTGCTGTAGGTGGAGATGTTCACCGAGAATACCGTTACGAAATGACAGGCAGCAGCCTAAGTGGCGCTGAACTTGTTAATCTAGCACGGTTAAGAAGCGGCGTTTCTCACGTTTTGCTTCGCGGTGATCGTGAAGATGGGCCTATTGCCCAATACTTCCCCATTGATATGTTTGCCGGTCAAATGATCCGTAGCGGCGACGAAGTATTATTCAGCTCTGATAAGCGCAGCGAAACCATCGTGGTGGAAGTAGAAGGTAGCTATTACGGCCCTTCACGGTACGCATTGCCGCGAGATGCCCGTTTAAGCGAATTGCTGGACGCCATCGCCGTACCTGAAAACATGACTGCCGTAGAAAGCATTTCAATACAGCGTGAAAGCGTCAAACAGCAGCAGGCGCAGTCGCTTGAAGACAGCCTACGCCGACTAGAGACAACCTACCTAGGTGCCCCCTCTAGCACCAATGAAGAAGCGCAAATTCGCGTACAGGAAGCGGAGTTAATTCAGGATTTCATCTCCCGGGCCAGCGAGTTAGAACCAAGTGGCCGTCTAGTAGTGGCCTACGATGGGCGCATTTCCGATATTCGACTGCAGGACGGCGATGTGGTCACCATTCCGGAATTGAGCGACTCCATGCTAATCAGTGGTGAAGTACTTGTGCCCCAAGCCGCTGTTTACCGCCCAGGTATGAGCGTGATCGATTACATTGAAGGTGCAGGCGGCTTCACCGACCGTGCAGATGACGACCATATTCTTGTGGTACGTCAGAACGGTGCAGTTGAAAATGCGCGCAATGTAAACCTGCGCCCCGGCGATGAAATCCTCGTCATGCCCGCTGCACCCACGCATAACCTGCAGCTAGCCTCCACGCTCACGCAGATCCTCTACCAGATCGCAGTAGCCACCAAAGTAGCGGTTGATCTGTAGAAAAGTTCTGTAAAAAGGTAAGGAGTGAGGGGGGAGGGGTAAGAAGCGAATGGTAAGGAGTTAGGAGTGAAGGGTGAGGTGTCAAACAAACACTTCACACCTCACAATTAACACCTCACTCCTCACGATTTACACCTTACCCTTCACAATTAACACCTCACCCCTTACACCTCACTTATTCAAGAAGTAGCGCTATGGATAACGTAAACGGCGGCCCTCGGCGGAGCGCACGAACACCGTGGCAAGTCACGCGCAGCGTGTGGTTCGCCATGTTCATGCGCGAAGCCATTTCGCGCACTATGTCTGACCGTATGGGCTGGTTCTGGATGATCTTCGAACCAGTCGCCTTTACAGGCATTATGGTAGGTATTCGTAGCTTTATTCGCGGCGACCGCCTGGTCGTTAACGCCGAATTTATCCCTTGGATGATTACAGGGTTAATGGGCTTTTTCCTAGTGCGGGAAGGCATGATTCGGGGGATGGGCGCGATTAGTGGTAACAAGGCCCTTTTTGCCTACCGCCAAGTACAGCCCGTAGACCCCGTATTAGTCCGCAACTTTTTAGAAGGCATGCTGCGTAGCTTTATCTTCCTGATTTTTATAGGTGGCGGGTTAATGCTCGGGCTGGACATGTACCCAGATAATGCGCTTAGGGCAATGGCTGCCTGGCTTTCCCTCTGGAGCCTAGGGCTTGGTTTGGGTCTGGTAACCTCAGTAGCGTCGACACTGGTACCTGAGCTTGGCCGAGTGATAACCATGCTCTCTTTACCCCTATTAATAATCTCAGGGGTGATTTTGCCGCTTAATTCCTTACCCCACTGGTTGCTGGAATACCTGATGCTTAATCCCATTCCCCACGGCCTTGAAACGCTGCGCCTGGGCTTTTTTGACAAGTACCAAGTCGTACAGGGCACCAGCATGCTCTATCTCTGGCTGTTTACATTCACGTTAATTGCCCTGGGGCTATTGATGCACCTGCGCTTTACTGATCGTTTGAAGGCACAATAAACTATGCAACGTTCTTATCGTCGTTTTGTAAAAACATCGCCACACTGGGCCGTGGCGTTAATCGCAATAGTGTTAGTCTCGTTTTACTGGTTTGCATGGGCACAGGAACGCTATGTATCCCGTGCCACCGTGGTGTTAGAAAGCCCCCAGGTAGCAACTCCAGAATTTAGCTTATCTTCTATTATGGGCAGCGGTGGTGGCGGTAATACTCACGACCTATTACTGCTGCGTGAGCACTTACTCTCTGTCGATATGTTGCGTCTACTGGATGAACAGCTAAATCTGCGTGAACACTATTCCGAAAACGGGGACATCTTCGCCAAGCTGCATAACCGCGATGCCCCTATTGAGGACCTGCACAAATACTATCTGCGCCGTGTTGAGGTAGAGCTGGACGAGTATGCCGGCGTACTCAATATTCACGTGCAAGCTTATACGCCTGAATTTGCCCACGACATGGCCACGCTGCTGCTGGAAGCAGGTGAAAACCACATGAACGGAATGGGGCACCGCCTGGCGGAAGAGCAGGTGAAATTTTTAGAGCAGCAAATGGTGCGTTTAGACGAGCGCTTCAAAGATACGCGCGCTGCGCTATTAGAGTTCCAAAACGAACATGGGTTGGTCTCGCCTACCAGCACAGTAGAAAGCATCAACCAGGTAGTCGCCACGTTAGAAGCCGACCTCGCCCGCTTCCAGGCGCAGCGCAATGCATTAGCGAGCTACCAGAGCACCCAGTCAGCGGAATTGCGCAGCGTAGAGCGTAATATTACCGCGCTACGCGACCAGATCGTTGAGCAACGCGACCGCCTCGCACAAGCCGCAGGTGGCTCGCTCAACAGTATTTCCGCCGAGTACCAAACGCTAGAGTTGCAGGCGCAATTTGCTCAGGAAACCTACTCAAGCGCGCTTGCCGCACTAGAAAATACCCGTTTAGAAGCCGCTCGTCAGCTCAAGCAGGTCAGCGTGCTGCAAAGCCCGCTGTTCCCGGAATACCCCACAGAACCTAACCGGCTCTACAACAGCAGCGTCTTCGCCATTATCACCATCTTCCTCGCCTTCATCTTCAGCATGCTGATGATGATCATCAAAGATCACCGGGATTAAGGTTGGAGTGAAGGGTGAAGGGTGAGGAGTTAGGAGTTAGGAATGAGGTGCCTCGTCGTGCGGTTTCGAGAAAGCGAGTTCAGCGAGCGTTTTGAGGCAGCTGCAGCGGCAGCCCGGCTCGAATGGCGTCGAAACGATGCCTAATATGGTATGGGTAAGGCGAGCATATTGAGGAGCCTTCATGGGTCAAAGAAAAAGCCACGATCAAAATTTCAAAAACTTGATCTTGGATTATCCTCATGAATCGCTTGCCTTTTTTGCCGCCGAAGAAGCCGAAAACCTTACTCCGAGCGTAAAGATTACGCCGATACGTCAAGAACAGTTAAAAGGGCGCTTAGGAGATCGATTTCACGAGCTAGATGTACCGCTGCTAGTAGAATGGCCCTGTGGCAAGCGTGAAGCACTGCTATTTACGCTGGAAGAAGAAACTGATCCAAACCGCTTCTCTATTCATAGGCTTGCTCACTACACCCTGCATCTGAGTGAGCTATTCGAAACGGAGCGAGTGGTGCCAGTAGTTTTTTTTTTACATTCAAACCAAAATATTGCAGAAAGCCTGCATATAAAAAGTGAGCGGCACAGCTACCTACAGTTCAATTATCTTCACACCCAGCTCAGCAGTTTGTCAGCGGAACAATTCTTTAACAGCCAAAATATAGTAGCGCGGCTGAATCTGCCCAATATGCACTGGGCAGACAAAGATAAAATTGACGTGTATGCCAACGCTATTCAAGGGCTGTTTGCGCTAGAACCCGACTTAGAAAAGCAACTTAAATACATTGATTTTGTCGATATTTATAGCGAACTAGATGAAGATGAGAGGCAAGCCTACCAAAGGCGCTATCCCCAGGAGGAAAGCAAAATGGCCGGTTTAGCAGAAAGACTTCGTAATGAGGGCATGCAACAAGGCATGCAACAAGGCCTTCATGAAGGCATTGAAGGTGCCCTACGGCTTCAACTCAAACTGAAGTTTGGTGAGCTACCAGGTTGGGCGGAAGCGAAGCTACGCCAGGCATCGGACGAACAGCTCACCCACTGGCTGACTCGTATTCTGAATGCTGACAGCCTCACCGGAGTTCTAAGCTAGGGGCAAGGTTGCCCAGACAATTATTCGCACCCGCGGAAGGCGTCGGAACGACGCCCAGTGGCATAGAGCCAAAACCCCGGCACCGCTCCGCGCTGCTCCCGCGGGTGCGCCGAAGGCTTACCACGCGCTACTAAATCACGCACGCACAGAACACAGTGAAAGCAAACCCGTAGCGCGCGGTAACGAAGAACGTGAGTTCAGCGAGCGTTCGTAGGCACCCGCGAAAGGCGTCGGAACGACGCCCAACGGCACAGAACCAAAAACCCGGCACCGCTCCGCGCTGCTCCCACGGGTGCGCCAACGCCTCACACCTCACAATTTACACCTCACAACTCACGGTTTTGCAATGCTCGACATCATTCACCACGGCGGGGCCACTGGGGTAACCGGCAGCTGTCACCAACTGCTACTCAATCGTCACGAATCCCTACTGGTGGATTGCGGCCTTTTCCAAGGGGAAGATGCCGCAGAAAATAGCTTCGAGCAGCTACAAATTGAATTCGATATCAGCACCGTCAAGGCGCTTATCATTACCCACGTCCATATCGACCACGTGGGCAGGCTGCCTTACCTGCTGGCCGCAGGCTTCACCGGGCCAATCATATGCTCGATTCCCACGGCCAAGCTGCTGCCCCTGGTGATTGAAGACGCGCTAAAAATCGGCTTCACCCGCAACGCCCAGCTGATCGAACGCTTTCAAGCCCAGCTCGAAAAGCAAATCGTCAGTGTGCCCTACGGCAAATGGCATAGCGTAAGCGAGGTAAGCGATCACACTGGCGCATGCGCAGGCACCACGCGGGTAAAACTCAAACGGGCAGGGCACATTCTAGGTTCCAGCTACGTGAAAGTGAGTTATCAGGATGCGGCCACCGGTGAAAAAGAGCGCATCGTCTTCTCCGGCGATTTAGGCGCCCCTTACGCACCGCTACTTCCTGCGCCAAAGTCGCCCTACGGCTGCGACCAACTGATACTCGAAAGTACCTACGGCAACCGCCAACACCCAGATCGCCGCCAGCGCCGCGCCACCTTAAAAGCCGCCGTAGAGCAAGCACTCGCTAACGGCGGCACGGTGATGGTGCCTGCGTTCAGTATTGGTCGCACCCAAGAATTACTCTACGAACTTGAAACCATTATCCACCAAGCGCGTTCACCGCAGTGGCAGTCACTGGAAATCATCGTCGATTCACCGTTAGCAGCTCGCTTTACCAAGGTTTACCGCGAGCTAAAACCCTACTGGGATAAAGAAGCCCAAGGACGCCTGCGCAGTGGCCGCCACCCGCTCAACTTTGCCAATCTCTATACCGTGGATAGCCACGCAGAGCACGAACAAACCGTTGAGTACCTAGCCAAAACAGGCCGTCCAGCAATAGTAATTGCCGCCAGCGGCATGTGCGCAGGCGGGCGGATCATGAACTACCTCAAAGCCATGCTCGGCGATGAACGCCATCAAGTACTGTTCGTAGGTTACCAAGGCGCAGGCACCCCAGGGCGAGATATTCAGCAATACGGCCCCCAGGGCGGCTGGGTAGCCATCGACGGTGAACGGTTTGATATAAAGGCAGGCGTGACCACCATCAGCGGCTACTCCGCCCACGCCGACCAAAAAGACCTGCTCAACTTCGTAAAGCGCATGCGCCGTTGGCCACACACCATCCATCTGGTACACGGCGAACAAACCGCCCGCGCTACGCTCAAAGCTGAACTCGAAAGCCTCTATAAACGCAAAGGCAGAAGTGTAACGGTAAGGAGTTAGGTGTGAGGTGTTCCCCCTCACAAGCGAAGCGCTCCCCCCTTACCCATCACTAAGAAAACCAATGATCGAGATAAAAAACCTCTACAAACGCTACCACAACCACCACGGCAGTGATTGGGTGCTTAAAGACATCAACCTCACGATCCCCAAAGGAGTCAGTGTCGGGTTGATTGGTGCCAACGGCGCGGGTAAATCCACGCTGCTGCGCCTGATTGCGGGCATGGATACACCAGAACGCGGCGAAGTGATTCGCCACACCCGCGTTTCCTGGCCCGTAGGGCTGTCGGGCGGCATGCAAAGCAGCATGACCGGTCGACAAAACGTCAAATTCGTTGCCCGAGTACAGGGCAGTAGTTCAGAAGAAGTAGCGCGGATAATCCAGTTCGTGGAAGACTTCGCTGAAATAGGCGAAGCTTTCGACGAGCCCATCCGCACTTACTCCTCGGGTATGCGCTCGCGCATCTCCTTTGGGCTCTCGCTAGCCTTCGATTTCGATGTTTATATCTCAGATGAAGCCACCGCCGTTGGCGATAGATCATTCAAAGCCAAAGCAAAAGAGCTTTTTGAATCAAAAGTAGGTCAATCCTCTCTGATCATGGTGTCTCACTCAGAAGGTATCTTGAAAGATTTATGCCAGGCCGGTGTTTACTTGAAACACGGCACTGCGCACTGGTACGACGATGTAAACGAAGCGATCGCTGCCTACCATGTTGATGTAGATGCCAAAAACGACGGCACCGCACTGCCCAGCGATGTGCCAAGTGCCAGGAAGCACTTGCAAGAGTGCCATCAGGTGCTCAAGGCCGCACAAGAAAACCTAGCGGACTACCAAGAGCGCCAAGCGCCACAGCAAGACATAGCGATAGCTAAGCAGGAAGTTCAAAAGGCGGGAAAAGCCTCGAAAATAGCGCGCGAGCACCTCGAAATGTTGGAAGAACAGCAGCGCAAGGCAAAACGCAAATCTGCCTAGTTTTTAGACCAAGTTCTTAGACCCAGTTTTTACAGATACCGAACCACAGTCAAAAGCCCATCAACATCGGCTATTAAGAGACCTATGAACCCCAAAACCTTTTTAATTACCGGTGGCGCAGGCTTTATCGGTTCTGCAGTAGTCCGCGAGCTTATTCAAAATACGGCCCACCATGTGGTGAACGTAGACAAACTGACCTATGCAGGCAATTTAGAATCTCTGGCAAGCATTGAAGCCAATGAGCGTTATACCTTTACCCAGGCCGATATTTGCGATGCACAGGCCATGCAGCAACTGTTCAAGCAGCACCAGCCAGATGTAGTGATGCACCTGGCAGCAGAGAGCCATGTAGACCGCTCTATCGACGGCCCAGCAGAGTTTATTCAAACCAATGTGGTTGGCACCGCCGTACTGCTGGAAGCCGCCCGTGCGTACTGGAACAGCCTTGAAGGCAAGCGTCGCGACGCTTTCCGGTTCCACCACATCAGTACCGACGAAGTGTATGGCGATCTGGCTGAATGTGAGGAGTCAGGAGTGAGGAGCGAGGAGGAAAACTCACCCCTCACAAGCGGGCAGCGCGCTCACGCCTCACTTTTTACAGAAACTACGCCCTACGCGCCCAGCTCGCCGTATTCAGCCAGTAAAGCCAGTTCTGACCATTTGGTTCGCGCTTGGCAGCGTACTTATGGCCTACCTACGTTAGTCACTAACTGCTCCAACAACTACGGCCCGTACCACTTTCCCGAAAAGCTCATACCGTTGATAATTCTCAACGCCCTAGCCGGTAAACCACTCCCGGTATACGGCGATGGGCAACAAATCCGCGACTGGCTGTATGTAGAAGACCACGCCCGCGCATTGATCAAAGTCGCCACAGAAGGGCAAGTAGGCGAGACCTACAACATCGGCGGGCACAACGAGAAGGCTAATATCGAGGTCGTAGAAGCGATTTGTGAAATCCTGGATGAATGGGTAGTGGGTGAGGAGTTAGGAGTGAGGGGGTCCTCCTTACCCCTCACAAGCCCGCAGGGCGCTCACCCCTCTCAAGCGAAGCGCTCACACAAAGATCTAATCACCTTCGTCACCGACCGCCCCGGTCACGACGTCCGCTACGCCATTGACGCCAGCAAAATCGAGCGCGAGCTAGGTTGGGTACCAGAAGAAACCTTTGAAACCGGCCTACGCAAAACCGTGCAGTGGTACCTCGCCAACGAAACCTGGTGGAAACGCGTCCAAGACGGCAGCTACCAAGGCCAACGGTTAGGTAGTTTGTGAAGAGTAAGCGCTTCGCTTGTGAGGGGTGAGGGGAAGAGTTGTGAGAAAGCATCAGCAACTGCGGGTATGGCAAGAAGCGATGGATCTCGTTGTCACTATTTACTCAATAACCTCAGCCTTTCCATCAGTTGAACGATATGGGCTTGCTAGCCAAATGCAACGTGCCGCTGTATCTGTACCAAGCAATATAGCCGAAGGGGCGGCGCGTGGGAGTAAACCCGACTTTTTAAGATTTTTGTATATAGCACGTGGTTCGCTCAGTGAGCTTGAAACTCAGTGCCAAATTGCCCAACGCTTAGGGTACATGGATGATATTTCAGCACTGGAACTAGCGATTAACTCTGTATTTTCACAGCTAGGCGGGCTGATCAGGCATTTAAAGGCTTCACTATGACATCTGAACACGCACACCTCACACCTCACGCTTCTCCCCTCACTATTTTCATCACCGGCGGCAACGGCCAGGTCGGCTTTGAGCTCCAGCGCCAATTTGCCCTCTTCGGCAACATCCTGGCCCCAACACGCCAAGAGCTCGACCTAACCAACGCCCAAGCGGTTGACACCTATTTAGCCGAGCACCAGCCAGCACTGATCCTTAACGCCGCCGCTTACACAGCGGTTGATAAAGCCGAAAGCGAACCAGCGCAAGCCAAGCGCCTAAATGCCGAGCTGCCAGCACAGTTAGCCGATTATGCCGCAAAGCACAACATTCCGCTGGTGCACTACTCAACCGACTACGTCTACCCAGGTGATGGTGAAGCACCCTGGCAGGAAGAGAGCTCCACCGCACCGCATAGCGTATATGGCCAAACCAAGCTGGAAGGCGACCAAGCGGTTACCCAAAGCGGCTGCCAGCACCTGATTTTCCGCACCAGTTGGGTATACGCCGCCCGAGGCAGCAACTTCATGAAAACCATGCTGCGACTGGGCCGCGAACGCGAAACACTAAGCATCGTCAACGACCAAATAGGCGCGCCCACCCCAGCACGCCTAATCGCCCAAGTCACCGCACTAGCGTTCACGACTCACGATTCACCCAACACCACTCCCCACTCCCCACTCACCATTCACATCCCCTCAGGCATCTACCACCTAGCGCCAAGAGGGGAAACCAGCTGGCACGGTTTCGCCAGCGAGATTTTCAAGCAAGCACAGGCACTTGGCGAAGAGTTAGCGATCCAATCCAGCACAGTGAACGGCATACCTACTACAGAATTTCCAACCCCCGCCCAGCGCCCGCTCAACTCACGTATGAGCCTGACTAAACTTGAAGCCGCGCTTGGTGTCACATTACCGGTTTGGCAATCCCAGCTAGCGCTAACGCTTGCAGAATGCTGTGAGGGGTAAGGAGTGAGGAGTAAGAACACCTAACCCCTCACGCCTAACCCCTCACACCTCACGGCTAATATTTGTATATTCACGGATGATAGACCATGACCACCTCACACCTCACACCTAACCCTTCACAAAGAAAGGGCATTATTCTAGCCGGTGGTTCCGGCACTCGGTTGCACCCCATTACCCGTGGTGTATCCAAGCAGCTCCTGCCCATTTACGACAAGCCGATGATCTACTATCCCATCTCGGTACTCATGCTAGCGGGCATCCGTGAAATATTGATTATTTCCACACCAGAAGACCTTCCCCAATACCAGAACCTGCTCGGCAACGGTGAAGATTTTGGTATCAGCCTGCAGTACGCCGAGCAGCCAAGCCCAGATGGCCTTGCCCAAGCATTCATTATCGGCGAAGAGTTTATTGGCGAAAGCCCCGTTTGCCTGGTACTAGGCGACAATATTTTCCATGGTCAGCACTTCTCCGGCCAGTTAAAGCGCGCCAGTCAGCAAGCTAGCGGTGCCACAGTATTTGGTTACCTAGTAAAAGACCCCGAGCGTTTTGGCGTGGTGGAGTTTGACGACAACGGTAACGCTATCTCCATCGAAGAAAAGCCGCAAAAACCCAAATCGGCCTATGCCGTTACCGGTCTCTATTTCTACGATAACGATGTCGTCGATATTGCCAAAGCCGTAGAGCCTTCGGAGCGGGGCGAGCTTGAAATCACCAGCGTCAATAACGCTTATTTAGAGCGTGGTGACCTGCGCGTAGAGCGTCTAGGCCGAGGCTTTGCCTGGCTAGACACCGGCACTCACGACAGCCTTCTAGAAGCCAGCCAATACGTGCAAACCATTGAGCACCGCCAAGGTCTCAAAATCGCCTGCCTGGAAGAGATCGCATGGCAACACGGCTGGATCGATGACGACCGCCTAGCCTCACTCGCCAAACCCCTCGCCAAAACCCAGTACGGCCTATATCTCCAGCGCCTTTTAAAAGTGAAGGGTAAAACGTGAGGTGAGAGGAGTCTTGCTTCTCGCTTTTAACGCCTCACACCTAACTCTTCACCCTTCACGAGCTCTCTATGCACTACGAAAAACTCGCCATTCCCGATCTAGTTCTGCTCACCCCCAAAGTATTT
Organism: Halomonas sp. ISL-56; assembly: GCF_018612805.1. Classification (NCBI taxonomy): domain Bacteria; kingdom Pseudomonadati; phylum Pseudomonadota; class Gammaproteobacteria; order Oceanospirillales; family Halomonadaceae; genus Halomonas; species Halomonas sp. ISL-56. The sequence continues at coordinate 250,265 of NZ_JAGGRO010000008.1, forward strand.
GGCGACGAGCGCGGTTTCTTCATGGAGACCTTTCGCCAAAGCGAATTTGAGCAGCACTGCGGCAACTACCAATTCGTTCAGGACAACCACAGCAAGTCCGTTCAAGGTATTTTGCGGGGCCTGCACTACCAATATAAGCAGCCCCAGGGGAAGCTAGTCCGCGTTACCCAAGGCGAAGTATTTGATGTTGCCGTTGATATGCGCAAAAGCTCACCCACGTTTGGCCAGTGGGTAGGGGTGACCTTAAGCGAAGAGAATAAGCAGCTGCTATGGGTGCCACCAGGGTTCGCCCATGGTTTTTATGTCACCAGCGAAAAAGCTGAGTTTCAATACAAGTGTACCGATTACTACGCCCCAGGCGACGAAGTGAGTATTCGCTGGGATGACCCTAAACTCGCCATTGAGTGGCCTACCTACGGGGCGGCGCCCCAGCTTTCAGAGAAAGATCAAGAAGGCCTTAACCTGGAAGCAGCCCCCACATTTTCCTAATAAATAGCCACAGGCGGACACATATGTCTTGGCAAATTGCAGTTAGCAGGGAACTGAATGGCGAAACAAATGCCATATAGGAGCTTTTCTTATCTCTTAATGTTGGTAAGTTCCTGTTCGTATTTAACGTTATCCATGGATGAAGCTGGAGAGTTGCAGTGAAAGCACACGAAGCAGTGCAGCTTGTAGAAGCATCATCACTATTTGATGCTAAGTGGTATGTAGAACGCTACCCCGATGTAAAAGCTGCCAAAATGAAACCCGCTGCCCACTACTGTAAATACGGCTGGCACATGTTACGTGACCCATCAAGCCAGTTTTCTACAGCAGGTTATTTGACAAAGCATGAAGATATTAAAAAAGAGGGAATGAACCCTCTTTTGCACTATCTACGTTTTGGAAAAAAAGAAGGCCGAGTGCTTGTAACCAGCGATGAGCATGGGGTTCGGAATAAGCAAAAGGAAGTCAAGTCACCAACTGCACCAGCCAAAGTTAACGCTACTCCAATTAAAAACAGCGCAGAAATAAAAAATCCTAATAAAAACAGCGCAGAAATAAAAAATCCTAATAAAAACAACGCAGAAATAACAAAGCAACTGGCAGAGACTCAGGCGTTGTTAGAACACTATTACATTCGGTGCCAGGAACTTGAGTATCAAGGGCTAGATCATATGCAAACGCTTAAAATGGAGTCTCTGTGAAAGTATTAACGGTATTTGGCACACGCCCTGAAGCCATCAAGATGGCCCCGCTAGCATTACAGTTGGCAGCAGATGAGCGCTTTGAATCCAAGGTATGTGTGACGGCGCAGCACCGTGAAATGCTGGATCAGGTGCTGGATTTATTCGAGCTAAAGCCAGAGTATGACCTGGATATCATGCAACCAGGGCAAGACCTCAATGACGTTACATGCGGTATTCTTCAAGGGTTAAAGCCCGTATTAGAAGAGTTTAAGCCCGATATTGTCTTGGTACATGGTGATACTGCCACCACCTTCGCCACCACCTTGGCCTGTTATTATCAGCAAATTCCGGTTGGGCACGTAGAAGCAGGTTTACGCACAGGGAATCTTTATTCGCCCTGGCCTGAAGAGGGCAACCGTAAATTGACAGGCGCATTGGCAGCCGTCCACTTTGCCCCGACTAGCACCTCCAAACAGAACTTGCTGGCAGAAGGTGTAGATCCCGCAACGATTCACGTCACCGGTAATACCGTAATTGATGCTCTGCTGGACGTTGTTGAAAAGCTCAAGAACAACCCTGAATTGGCGACAGAACTATCGGCCCGCTTTCCCATGCTGGATAGCAGCAAACGCTTGATTTTGGTAACGGGACATCGCCGTGAAAGTTTTGGGGGTGGGTTCGAACGTATTTGCCAAGCACTTGCGGAAACTGCCAAAGCGCACCCTTCAACGCAAATTTTATACCCCGTACATCTGAACCCAAATGTACGTGAACCCGTTAATCGGTTGCTGGCTGATGTAACAAATGTCCACCTGATTGAACCTCAAGACTACCTGCCTTTTGTTTATTTGATGAACCAGGCCGCCATTATCTTGACAGATTCCGGTGGTATTCAAGAAGAAGCGCCCTCCTTAGGCAAGCCAGTGCTCGTGATGCGTGACACCACCGAGCGCCCAGAAGCCCTTGAAGCAGGCACGGTAAAGCTAGTGGGCACAGATGTAGCCAAAATTACCGAAGCGCTGAATACGCTGCTGACAGATGAGCAAGCCTACAACGCCATGAGCTACGCCCATAACCCATATGGCGACGGCAAAGCCTGCCAACGCATCCGCGACGCCCTTAGCGAGAAGTAAGCGCTTCGCTTGAGAGAGGTGAGGAATTACACCTCACTCCTAACCATTCACTATTTACGGTTATATCAATGAAATTTGAAACTATCTCTATGATCGGCCTGGGCTACATTGGCCTACCTACTGCCGCCGTATTTGCCTCACGCAAGCAAAAAGTCATTGGTGTGGATGTTAACCAACATGCTGTGGATACCATCAACAACGGTGAGATTCACATTGTAGAGCCTGAGCTAGATATCATCGTGCATGCCGCTGTAAAGGAAGGTTATTTGCGGGCGACCACAACCCCGGAGCCTGCTGATGCTTTCATGGTGGCTGTGCCTACGCCGTTCCATACAGATGAACACGGCCAAAACCACAAAGCCGATCTCAGCTATATCGAAGCGGCTGCCAAGTCCATCGCCCCTGTTTTAACATCCGGCAATTTAGTCATACTTGAATCAACTAGCCCCATTGGTGCCACCGAGAAAATGGCCGAGTGGCTAGCTGAAGCGCGGCCGGACTTAACCTTCCCGCAAACCCACGGCGAAGCGTCGGATATTCGTATTGCCCACTGCCCCGAGCGTGTACTACCAGGCCATGTAATACGTGAGCTGGTAGAGAATGATCGCGTCATCGGCGGCATGACACCCAAATGTGCTGAAGTGGCCTGCGAGCTTTATAAAATCGTCGTAGAAGGTGAGTGTGTGGCCACTACCGCTCGCACAGCTGAAATGGCTAAGCTAACTGAAAATAGCTTCCGCGATGTCAATATTGCCTTTGCTAATGAGCTTTCCACCATTTGCCACGAGTTGGATATCAATGTCTGGGAACTGATCGCCCTGGCAAACCGTCATCCACGGGTTAATATCCTCACCCCCGGTGCGGGTGTAGGCGGCCATTGCATCGCCGTAGATCCATGGTTCATTGTAGATTCATGCCCAGAGCAAGCCAAAATCATCCGTGCGGCCCGTGAAGTAAATGATGCCAAACCGCTATGGGTACTTGAGCGCGTAAAAGAAGCCTTAGAGTACTACCACCAGCAGCACCCCGATGCAAAACGCAGCGACTTAACAGTGGCGTGTTTGGGCATTGCCTTTAAGCCAGATATTGATGACCTGCGTGAAAGTCCCGCACTAGGCATCGCGCAAAAGGTGGCTGAGCTTGGCTGCCACGTGCAAATTGTAGAACCGAATATTGATGTACTGCCTAAATCACTAGATTTGCCCAATGTAGAGCTTGTTTCGCTAGATGAAGCGCTTGTTCAAGCGGATGCGTTATGTGTTTTGGTTAAGCATAAAAGCTTTATTAAAAATACTGAAAGTGTACGATTAAAAGAGTACGTCATTGATGCAGTTGGTTTGCTAGGTTAATGTCTATTAGTTTTTAAGTTGCAAAATGTATTTTTAAATTATCAGGGCCACATTTACATGGATGAATTGCTTAATTACGCTAAACAGTTAGCGGAGCAAAAAGTTGCAACACTAAACGCCCCGATTGCTAAACGCATTGCCTATGTTGTAAGTCATGGTCAAAGTTACGCCAACAATGGTTATGCAGTTCGTACTCAAGGTATTGCAAAAGCACTAAACGACCATGGTTTTGAAACACTATGTTTTATAAGGCCCGGTAGGCCATGGGAGTTTGGTGCGACGCAAAAAGTGGCGCCCGTTAGTATCATTGATGGTGTGCGCTATATTCATAGTAGGTGGGAAAAGGGCATTTCTCCACAAGGGGAAGAAAAGCACTTAAAAGCGTCTGTAGACAAATTTGTTGAGCTTTTTCGTGTCTTCCGGCCCAATGTTGTGCTAGCAGGCTCTAATTTTATTATTGGCTTACCCGCCTATGTGGCCGCCAAAAAACTTGGCATTCCTTTTTATAATGAAGTAAGAGGCTTTTGGGAGCTTTCAAGAGCTGCTAGAGAGCCAGGTTATGAACTGACGGACAATTTTAAACAAGAGGCTGCAAGGGATAGTTTTGTGGCCAAGCAGGCACAGCGTGTGTTTACGCTAAATCAGCCTATGCAGAAAGAGCTAGCGAAGCGTGGAGTTGATGAAGCAAGAATCAAAATAATTGGCAACGGAATTAATAAACTACCGGTTATACATCCAGCTAGCGAACAGCTGAAAAGCAAGCTAGGTATTCGGCCCGAAGATAAAGTGGTTGGCTATGTAGGTAGCTTTAATGACTACGAAGGTTTGGATATATTAGTTGCCGCATGCCAAGCCCTTATAAATAACGGTACTAATCTAAAGCTCTTGTTAGTGGGTGATGACAGCGTATCAGAAAAAATAGCTGGAAGCACAGGCGAGCATAGCTACCCATGGCTGATTACCACTGGCCGCGTAGCCCATGAGGAAGTCGCTGATTACTACGCGTTAATTGACCAAGTAGTGATCCCACGCAAAAATTTACCCGTATGCCACCTAGTGCCACCAATGAAGGCCATGGAAGCAACCGCATACAATAAGCCACTACTAGTGTCAGATGTCACAGCATTGGTCGATTTAAAGCAGGTCAATCGTCAGATTAGTTTCTTCAAAGCGGATGATGCGGAAAACCTGGCTAGTGTAATAGCGCAAAATCTGGCGCAATCGACCCACCACGGTGATACCCAAAGTGAAAAGATCACTTTCTATGAGCAGGTTAAGCCGTTAGTCGAAGCATTAGAGTCGGCAAACAAAGGGTGGGATGATAAAGCAGCTAAAGAAGCGTTTGCCACTGCAAATAGCCGCTTTTATAAACAGGGCGATATTTCCAGCACGCTTTCAATTTTGCATGAAATGAAGCTGCAAAGCGTTAAGTTTGATAAGCCGAAAAGAGATTTCCAAAGCTTTATTGAAGGGTTAGCGCGCTTAAAGGGCGGCTGGCCGCTGCCGCCCCGCCAGCCAAACGCTGGATTGATGACGCGCCGTCGTCATGCGCTTTACTGCTTACACCAATCAGTACCCCATGCCACCAATGGCTACTCCACGCGCTCCCATGGAATTGCCGTAGGTTTGCAGCAAGCGGGTTGGACAGTGCGGGCCACTACCCGCCCCGGTTTCCCGTGGGACGCAGGCGCTAAAGGGATAAACAAAGGTTATCATGAAGCCAATGTAGATGGCGTTACCTACGCCGCCGTGGCGGGGTGGAACTTAAATAAAACGCCCTTGGACTACTACCTGGCAGAAGCCGCCGACCACTATGTAAGAGAAGCGCAAACCAGCGGTGCTGAAATCATCATCGCGGCGTCCAATCACATCACGGCGTTACCTGCACTGATGGCCGCTCGCCGTTTAGGCTTACCGTTTGTTTATGAAGTGCGTGGCCTATGGGAAGTCACCCAGGCTTCTACGCAGCCCGAGTGGGCAGACTCAGAACGCTTTCACCTCATGCGCGAGCTGGAACAGCAAGCCGCCCGAGAAGCGGATTTGGTCATCACGTTAACCCATGAGCTGGCCACAGAGCTAGAGAGTTGGGGCGTTAAGCGTGAAGGCATCGTCGTTATTCCTAACGCGGTCAATGCCGAGTCCTTTGTACCCACTGCTCCAGACCCTGCCATTACCCACGAGCTAAAGTTAAAGCCGGGCGTGCCTGTCATAGGCTATGCTGGCAGCGCCGTAGCTTATGAGGGCCTAGAGCTTCTAATGGAAGCCATGGCAAAGCTGAAGCAAAACCAACAGGACTTTGTTTTTGTGCTGGTGGGCGACGGTAAAGTGATTGATACCGTAAAAGCGAAGGCTAAAGCGCTGGGTATAGAAGAGCATTGCCGGTTTACTGGGCGCGTACCTTTTGACGCCGTGCCGCGTTACCTCTCTTGCATGGATATCATGCCAGTACCGCGCCTCTCCTCAGCTGTTACGGAAATGGTTTCGCCGCTCAAGCCGCTTGAAGCCATGGCCATGGGTAAAGCGGTGGTGCTTTCTGACGTTTCCCCACACAAGGTAATGGCAGGTGAAAACCAGCGTGCGCTGCTGTTTAACAAAGACAGTGTTGAAAGCCTCACCCAAGCGCTGACAAAACTGATTACTCAACCTGATGAACGCGCTCGATTAGGCCAAGCCGCGCGCGAGTGGATTGAAAAAGAGCGCACCTGGAAGTTTGTTACTAATAATTACCACCATGCACTGCAACGCGTGCTCAATAGCAAGGTAAGTGAGCCAATACAGAAAACAGCTAAAACCCTAGACCAAATCACCCTGGGGTTGATTGCCGATCAGTTCACCACCGACACCCTGGCAAGCGGTGTCAAGGTGGTTAAGCTTTCGCCAGAGAACTGGCAGCAAGAGTTAACCGATCAACCCATTGATGCGCTCTTTGTAGAGTCCGCATGGAAAGGCAATGACTGGGTTTGGCACCGCAAAGTGGGCTATTACGGTGAAGAGGAGTTCGCACCGCTCACCGCCTTATTAACGCACTGCCGCCGTCAGGGCATTCCTTCCCTGTTCTGGAATAAGGAAGACCCGGTACACTTTGACCGCTTCCGTAAAGCCGCGTCACTTTGTGACCATGTGTTCACCACGGATAGCCGCCGGATTATCCCCTATCTAACAACGCCAGGGGCGCTCACTCAGAGCGTTAGTAGCTGCGCCTTCTATGCATCACCAAAGATTCATAACCTGCTGCCTTCAAAGCGGGCATGGCAACCTACGGCAGCCTACGGGGGTACTTACTACGGCAAGCGCTACCCAGAGCGCACTGAGTATATGGATAAGATCATGAGCGCGGCAGCACCGCTTGGCCTTACCATCTATGATCGCCAGCATGACGACCCTGAATCACCCTATAAATACCCCGGTGGCTTGGGCAGCTATGTGGCCGGTAGTCTCAGCTATGAAGAGATGATCGAAGCCTACAAAGCCCATCCGGTTCAAATCAACGTGAATTCGGTACTGGATTCACCCACCATGTTCTCTCGCCGGGTAATGGAGGCCGCCGCCTGTGGTGCGCCCATTATTTCAGGCCCCGCACTGGGCATGAACCGCTACCTGGAAGCAGCAGGGCATGTGGTGCGCACGGAAACCGACGCTGCCCAAGCGCTTGAAAACCTAATGCATCACGATGCCTACCGTTGGCGCGTGGCATTAAAAGGGGCAAGGGCAGTTATGCGTGCCCACACCACGCAAACACGCTTAACCCAGATGCTGCGAACCGCCGGTATGGTGGTAAAAGCACCGGAACTGCCTAGCATAAAGCTCTACTGTGAAACGGTTTCTTTGATTGCCGCTGAGGGATTGGCAAATCAAACCCTACTACCAAGCCACATCGTAGCTTCCCATTGGGTTCCTGGGGCCAAACAGCTACTAGAGGCGTTGGGTATTACTTGCCAGGAAGTAGAAGGGGCGTTAGCACAAGCAAGCGAGTATTGGCTGTATGCCGAATTGCCAGCGCTGGAAAGCCTTGAAGCAGAGGATATAGAGGACTTAGCGTGGACAACCACCTATGCCCAGCATGCACGCATAGGCTTCATCCGTAGTGAGCAGCTGGAAAGTGGCGGCTGGCCAGGGGTGGCATGTGAAAGCGACAAGATAGAACGGGGCTTCCAGTTAATACATGTTGGCCGTCAACTGCCCCCCAACGGGTTGGCAGAGTGGGCAAGCGGCGAAAATACACTGGCGCTACGTAAACCCCATCAGCGTTATGCCCAGGCACCTAATGTGGAGCCCGTTAAAACGGTAGTGATTGCCGGGCACGACCTGAAATTTATCAAGCCGTTTTACCCTTACTTTACAAAAGCAGGCATGCGTTTACTGCTGGATTTCTGGAGCGGTCATAACCAGCACAATGAAATTGCCAGTAAGCGCTTAGTGCGCCAAGCGGATACGGTCTTCTGTGAATGGATGCTGGGTAATGCAATTTGGTACGCCAAGAACAAGCGCGAAGATCAGAAGTTAGTAGGGCGGCTGCACGCCCAGGAACTACGCAGTGCCCTATTTGAAAAAGTGCCGTTTGAAGCCTTTGAGACGGCTATTTTTGTGGGGCCGCACATGCTTCGCCAAGCCATTGCGCGCAACCCCGCACTCGAAAAAAACGGTGTGGTAATTTATAACGGTGTAGATGTAGAGGCGCTTCAAGCGGTGCCACGTAAACCGACTAACGGCAAAGTACTTGGTATTGTCGGCATAGTACCGCAAAGCAAACGTCTGGATCGCGCGCTGGATATTCTTAAAGAGCTTCGCAGGGAAGATACTGGCTACACGCTACGCGTAAAAGGGAAGCGACCAGAAGAATTCCCGTGGATGTTAAACCGCCCTGAAGAGATGGCATGGTATGAAGAGCAGTATCGCCGCATTAAGGAAGACCCTTTTTTAAAAGAGGCTGTTTTTTTTGATCCGCAGGGAAACGATATGCCGGAGTGGTATTCGGGTGTGGATTACATATTATCTGTTAGTGATCATGAAAGTTTCCACTTGGCAGTAGCAGAAGGAGCCGCAGCGGGGTGTAAGCCTGTAGTTTTATCTTGGGAAGGGGCTCAAGAAATATACAATTTCTTATTCATTTGTTCAGATATTCATTCGGCAACTATCTTAATAAATTCATATCCGCCCATATCATTATCAGAGCTTGAGAAATTTATTAAGAAAATAAAAAATGAAAAAGTTTGTGAGGTGTTATCTTTTATTTTATGCGAGCGTGTTAAGGGGGAGAGATGAGTATTAGTTATGCGCCTGTTTTTTATTATAATAAAATTGAAAATGAAAAGGCGGTTTTTTCAAGAGCTAAAGAAGTTCATTTTGGTACATCGAGTTGTTATTTTGAAGGCTGCGGAGTAATAAATGGTACTTTGGTAAAAGATGAAAAAGATTTAAGAGGAGAATTGATTGCTGGCTTTAGCTTCAGAGATTCTTGGAATCTTTGTAGTGGTAGCTATTGCGCATATATAAAAAGAAATGATTGTCTAGAAATCTACCCCGACCCATTAGGTGCATGTCTTCTTTTTAAATATGAAGATGAAAAAGTAATTGCATATTCATCTGACATGAATGAGTTGCTTTTTTTTATTGACAATGAACTTTGTGCAAAAGTAGAGCCTGATATTTTTTATTTAGCTTTGCTTCTTAAAGTGGGTAACGGTGCGTATGGTTATACAAGTTATAAAAATATTAAAGTAATTGATTCTAGAGTTTGTATAACTATAACTGATCAAGGGGTTGGCGAGGAAGTTTTTTTTGATTTTAGATGCGATGAGCTTAAAGAAAGTAATTATGAATATTACCGCGACTGTGCAATAGCAGATATTAAGAGAAATGTTAAAGCGGTGCAAGAAAGTTCTATAAAAAATGTCATTTGTCATATTACTGGTGGTTTTGATTCTCGTTTAGTGGCAGCTGAGATAGCTCGAAGAGATTTTTCCGATAAAATATATTTCTTCTGTTCAGGGCCTATAAATACACTTGATAAAAAAATAGCATATGGTTTGGCTCATGATTTAAATTGGAAAGTCACTGACTTTAATGGCCTAATCAGTGATGGGTGTTCTTTTGAAGACGAATTGGATTTTTTAAAAAAAGGGGTTGGCTTTGCTTCAGGAATGAGAGCGAACTGCGTTGTAAATGAAAACCATAATAAAACAGATGAATTTATTATTTTAAGTGGTGGTTACGGTGAGTGTTTAAGAAGTTTTTATAGTCATAGAACAATTAATGAGGATTTGTCAAGTATTTTGAAAAAGAATTCACTGCTTACCAGCGGGGTAGAAAAAAGAGTAGAAGTGTTAACTAAAAAATATTTAGATGACTATGTTTTAAAGGGACTAAGAGTTGATCAGGCATTGGATCTAATGTATGTAGAACAAAGAAATCGTTATTTTGTCGGGAATATAGCTACACTTTTCAGTAGAAAAACCCCTAGACTAGACCCACTGTATTCTATAAATGGAGTTAAAGCTAGTCTGTGCTTGAAAGCTAAAGAACGCGCAGATAATCGTCTTGGGTTTGATATCATGAAAGAGATAAATAAGCGCTTTTTAGGTTATTCGTTTAATTCAAAGAAATTCGGGGATTCTGTTTTTGAATATAGTGATATTAAAAAAAGTGATATGCTGAAAAGTGTTGCAGATTATGATAACGAGTTGCATAAGCATATTTTTAAAGAACAATGTAATAGTGGATATAAAAGGATAATGAGTAAAGAGGATGTGGATTATGCTAATAAAATTAAGGCTTCACCTTGGCAGGTCTCACAATATAGTAAGATTCAAGATGCGTGTAATAAATTGGTTGTGAATATTGAAGATGATGGTTGCCTAGATAAAAACTATATTAGTGATATTCTAAAAAAAGAAAAACCGCAAAATAGAGTCGAGCTTAGAGACATATTTTCATTGTATAGCTTTCTGAGTTTCTTCGAAAAAAATGCTAATAAGGCTATAGAATGAAAGTTTTTTATAGTATGAAAGAGGCATTGGAATACAGTAGTGAGCACAGTTTTTTGTTGGTTTATAGGCATGTTTTTTTTCCTGTTTATATAAACTATAAGGGCAAAGAGAATTGGCTGGTTTTTACACCTGGAGCTTGCTCAAGAAATAAACCAATGCCAATTTTTCAACGATCGAGTTATAGTGAGCATGTCGATGCCAATGTCATATCATTGTTTGATCCAGGTTTGCTTCTAAATAAAAATCTTACCAATACATGGTTTTCAGGAACACCTGCAAGATATTTTGGTGATTATATATCTGACCTTTTAAAATCTTTTTTTAAAAGTGTTGATATTGAGGGGGAGAACGTTTTTTTATTTGGAACGTCGGCAGGAGGATTGCCAGCATTTAAGATAGCTCAGAAATTAAAAGGAGCAACAGTTTGGTGTGGTAATATACAGACAAAAGCCTATAAACATTCGGCATTTAAAAAAATGCTGCCAGTGTTATATCCTAACAAGATAGAGTCTGAAGTTGTTAAAGAGTTTTCAAATAGATTTGATATTTCTAAGATGGATGGAGATTTCAAAGTTTATTATTTTCAAAATAGAAGTGATGAGTTTCATTATAAAAACCATTATAAACCTTTCATGGATTGGTATTTTAGTAGTAATGCAAAAATGAAAGTAGTATTTAGTGAGTACTACGATGTTGAGTCAGGCCATGGCTCAATTGGCAGACTTAAAGAGTATGAGATTATAGATAAAATGTTAAGAAAAGATTTTCTTTACTTTAACTGGATTGATTGTACTCATGAATGATGAACACATGCTGGCTAAATATATTGGCAATCCTGAAGTCTTTTGGCCTTTATCACATCAAAGAAATGCATTAAAAATTAAGCGTGCACTTGATAAATGCGGCTATGGTAGCGATAAAGATTACGTATGGAAAATAAAAGATTTTGTCAAATTTCGTTCCGATTTTTACGCTAGACATCTTTACATAGTAAATACTGGGAGCGCTGGCTCTCATTGGATTGAAGCAATGTTAGGTCTATTGCCAGGTTTTTACAACGGAGGAGAGATTTATTTTCCTAAAGAAATTAAAAAATATTTGTCAGGATTGAGTAGTAAAGAAGCAAATGAGTTTCTGGATGCTATTTATGTGATTCACTCAGGTGGAATTCATAAAGACTCTTTGACTGCCACAATTAGTAACTCTGCAAATTTAGCAAACCATAGGCAAATTTCTGATTTTAGTTTAAATAAGAAAGTTGTGCTTCTTTTAAGGGATCCTGTAGATGTTGTTATATCCAGAACTTTTAGAAAAAATGAGTATAAAAAAGATATTGCGCCGTCTCTAGATGATAACGAATATTTGGAAAGAAACTGTAAATACGTCGAAAATTTTTATAATCAACTTGATTTGAGTAGTTTTGATGCTGTTATCAGGTATGAAGATTTTCTTGAAAACACATTGGAAAGTCTAAAAGCGCTTGCTAATTTAATAGGTATTGATGCAAGTGAGGCAGAGTTTGAAAGAGCTGTAAGAAAAACATCTCAAAATGAAGAGAAAAATATGCTTGAAACAAAAGGGGAAACTTTAACAAATATTTATATGGGTGAGAAAAATGACCATGATTGGGCGAAAGTTTTTGTGCGTAAAAAGTTGAATGATATATTGGTCAAATATGAATATTTCTAATTCTTTTCTAATTTTATTAACTTTGTGATTGAATAGTTGGTTTTTAAGATGAGGTGTTTTAGTTGATGTGAGTAATGTTCGATTTAGGAGTTAAAGTTGATTTACTTAAATAAAGAAAATATGGTTTTTTTAAAGCCAAGAAAGGTTGCTGGTACTTCTTTTGAGATGGCCTTAAGTCGCTTTGCTTTAAACAAGGATATTGTTACACCCATATCACCTGACGATGAGCAAGAAAGAAAAAATTTGGGCTTTTGTTCATGCCAAAACTATTTAGATCAGAATGGTAAGCAAATATTTAATAATCATATTTCAGCTGCTGATGCTAAGAATAAACTAGAAAGATCCATATGGGAAGAAGCAGAGAAATGTGCCATAGTTCGTAACCCTTTTGATGTATATGTGTCTTTATTTTACTATCATAATGGTCGTGAGGCAGATATATCTAAGCTTTCAGACTGGTATTTAGGTGGTAGGGGAACATCATATCTCGGTGTTAATCATAAGCAATACTTTATTAAAGGTGAAATGATTATTGATCGCTTTATCCGGTATGAGAATTTTGAAGAAGATATTTTAGAACTGGAGAAATCTGTGCCAAGTTTCAAAGGTTTGTACGATACATTCCGAAATATTAAGGCTAAGTCGGGAGTAAGAAGTAATGCATCATATGAGCTAGAAGCTGTATACTCAAAACACCCTGATCTTAAGAGCGAAATTGGACGGTTACATAGCTTTGAAATAACTAATTTTGGTTATACTGTTCTATGATTGCTGTGAAGGCTTTAAGTGAAAAATTATAAATTTGTCGTTCATGTGGGTTACCCAAAAGCGGCTTCTACTTCATTGCAAGATGCTCTTTTAGATTCGGCTGCTTTCCTCAAGCAAAAGGGTATTTTGTACCCAGCTACTTTAATGCCACAGGGCTCTTCTAAGCAAGAAGAGCTTTTTCGTCTTGTGCGATTGAACAAGATCGATAAAATATTCGCATTGCTCAAAAAAGAGTTGGATAGCGCAGAGCATGTGCACACTGTTTTGCTATCAACAGAATCGATTGTTAATCAGTTATATAATATTGACCCTTCCTTGTGGTTAAAGCTTTTTGATGGAATGAAGCGATTTGGTTCATTAGAAATTTTTGTTATACATAGAGAAACCAATAGTTTTTTGTCTTCGTATTATAAGCAGGCGGTTATCAATCAGCCGTCTTCTCTTATGGATTTTTATGGGACACCACTAACTCAGGCTGATTTTTCAAAGCTAACAGCAGTGCAAGAAATAACGAATTTAGAGGGTGTGCTAAAAACGCTGAAAGAAGTTTCAAAAGCGCCTGTTAAAGTATTCAAGTATCAGAAAGATGTAGTGAACAAAGTAGTCAACTGGCTAATTGATGACCATTTATCTGTAGAAACTCCTAGGTTGAGTAACGTTAGTTTACAGCCGGAAGAGGTTGAGCTGATTAGACAAATCAATGCAACTAAACCTTCAGTAGACAACAGAAACGCATGGTTGAATGTGTTAAGTCACTGTTGCCCCCTTGGCAGCCGTACAGCGCTTACGCTTGCAGGTCGTGCCAATGAGGCTGATTTGCAGCAGTTAGATGCAGGCTGGCTATTAACGGTTCTCCCCGCGCAGAACCCTGAACTAGGTGTAAATGATAATAAGTTATTATCGTTAGCTAAAAAAGCTTACGAGTGGTTGTCCCAGCATCAGAGGGAATGTAGTCTTAATCAATCCTTACAATATGAAGATTCTGCGCTTATGCCCTTAAAAAAAATGGATATGGTTGAGCTTGAACGCTGTGTAGTTAAAAAAATAGAGCGAACGGTTACCACTTCTTCTAATGTATCTCTTGGAGAAAAACTATTTACTGCTAAAAAGCTTGAGCTTGCCCCCTTCGCAGCGGTGAATTTTACGGGCTGGGGAAGTTGGGAGCAAGACCCACTCAATAATCGCAGTTGGCAGTGGCGGCTTAATTGGCTTTCATTTCTCTCATATATACTCGCTTATCATCATAGAAAAAGTAACGATGCGATTCTCAACTCTGGAAAAAAAGCTATAGAGTCTTGGTTAAATGCGTATTTAGATACCGATACCGAATACTCGTTTGAATTTATATGGCATGACCATGCGACGGCCCTGCGTGCTGAACAATTAGTACTGTTTTCCTACTATTGCCGGGATAAAGCGCCAGAGTGGTCAGCGCTGAATACTGAGTTTTTAGAATATTTAGAAAATGCATTGATAGTACACGGCGAATGGCTTGCAAAAGATAGCTTCTACTCGGAGCATACGAATCATGGTTTGGAACAAGCGCGGGTACTACTACTGCTAGGTACGGTGTTTGAAGGCAAGCAGGCAGAGGAGTGGCAACAAATTGCAATTCAGCGTATTAGCAGTGAGTTGCAATTTGCGTTTACAGACGAGGGCGTTCATGTCGAAAATAGCCCTGCTTATCATATTTTCGTTTTTAAGGTGTTTCTAGGTATTATCAAAGATTACCCTGACAAGGTATTGGGGGATCTGGCCAGTCAATTTAGCCAATTTTCTGCAAAAGCACTGAATTTTATTACCCATATTTTACGGCCAGATGGCCTTTTGCCCCCTATTGGTGATACTGAGCAATTACCCACCACTGATGCTTACAAAGAGATGTTTGGTAGCACTAACGAGTACCAGCACTTTTTATATGCTCTTAGTCAAGGTAAACAGGGTGTTAAGCCTGAACAGTTGAACGTGGTGTATCCAAAATCGGGTTATGCTGTTTTTAGAGACTGCTGGCCAGGAAGCGAAAAATATAAGCAGGCGCTTCACGCTATTGTTAAAGTGGGCTGCTCTAGTCGCTACCATCACCAGCAAGATGAAGGACACGTTAGTATTTATGCAGGTGGTGAAGATTGGCTGATTGACTCAGGTCTTTATAACTATATTAATAAAGACCCTATAAGAAAGTATATGCGCGGTCGCCCTGGTCATAATGTGCCGATTGTATCCAATGCTTCCTATGATAAAGAGTTTGAGCACAGGCTGAGCGCTTGGCGTGTTATAGATTATAGCGAAAGGGAGGTTCTGCCACATGTTGCCATGCAGCTTGAAGTGCTTCGGCCAGTGGTTCAAACCCGTCAGGTCTGTTTTAGCCCAGTCGATAAAGAGCTAACCATTGCAGATCACTTTGTTAGTGAGGATAATCAGTCGCGCAACTTTACTCTGCAGTGGCATATCCCAAAGAATAAAACAGTAACGGTAAATGGCAACCAGATCAACGTAGAAAGTGCTCTTGGTCAAAAGATGATGATTGAGTTTGATGGCCCTGAGCCAGATAATATCTCTGTAGTCAAGGGTGTTAAGCAAGACAAGGTGTTTAGCTGTATTTCTTATAAGGCTAACCATTACGAACCTAGTCAGGTTATTAAGGTGGCTTATACAGAATATGCTGACCTCGCGATTAAAACGTGTTTTTCGTTTGAGCATGTATTGCCCGATAGTGGATCTAATGGTGAAGTAAACAGTGTTGTTAGCAATACTCCAGAGTTCGCTTCGAAAAATATAATAAGTTATCTCTATGACAAAGTACGGCGTGAAACGCCGCTTGTAGTTGTGGCCTGCGGCGCTGAGGAAGCAACTATCGGGATCGCTAAAGCCCTGCGTGAAAATGGGATTGGGCGCTTGGTGATTTTAGAAAATAGTGAAGAGCGCGCAGAAAAAATTAAGAAAAACTTGAAAGAAAACTACCTCCAGTCATGGGTTGAGTGGCGAATGGGTGATTTGACGCCTTGGCAAGGCGATGATTTTAATGTCTCACCAGCGCAACAAAAAGCCTGTTGGTTTCCCCTTGAGTTAATCGAAGATTTAGAAGCAGTCGATTTTGTTTGGGTTGCTGACTCATTTAATAAAGATTCTAACTTTTTTTGCTATCTAGCGTTACCAGCTTTGCTTGAACGTTTAAGCACCCAAACCCAGATCTGGGTGAATGGCATAAGTGCTCCAATTGAAGAAGAGCTCTGCAAGCAATGGGCAGAGCACCATGGCTTTGAGTTTGAGTATTTGTCTCGTAAAAATGGGCTTGGTGTTTTGAGCCGCAGATAGAGCTTCTGAGAGGGCGGGGCGCCTGTCAGTATTTTTCGTGGACGTCTCGTGCTCTTTGTTACCAAGAGCAACATTTCAGCCCCTTTTTTTCATTATTTGTTATTTATCATTGATGTCTCATGGTTAATTAATCACCACACACAGGAATATTTATGTGCGGAATTGTTGGCGCGGTTAGCGCAAAGGACAGCACGGCTTTTCTTCTGAACGGCCTATCTACATTGGAGTATCGCGGTTACGATTCTGCGGGTTTAGCGTTGCTTTCAAGTGAGCAAAACAGTGGTTTGCAGCGTGCCCGCTCGAAAGGGCGTGTGGCTGAATTAGCCGCCCTTGTGAAGGAAAAGGCGTTAGCCGGCAATGTGGGTATTGCCCATACTCGTTGGGCCACCCACGGTGTACCGGCCGAGCGTAATGCCCACCCACATATTTCCGGTGGGTTAGCGGTGGTGCATAACGGCATTATCGAAAACTACGAAGCGTTGCGTATTCAACTGCAGGGCTTGGGTTATGAGTTCACCTCAGACACCGACACCGAAACCATCGCTCACCTGATTCAAGCCTGCTTTAAAGGTCAAATTGGTGAGCCTGCGGAAAATCTCTTTTCTGCTGTGCAGTGTGCCGTTAAACATCTTAAAGGTGCCTTTGCCCTGGCGGTGGTTAGCGAAGAAGAACCGGATTGCTTAGTGGTTGCCCGTGAAGGTTCTCCGTTAATGCTGGGTATTGCGGATGACGGCCACTATGCCGCTTCAGATGCATCGGCGCTTATCTCCGTTACCAAGCGCATGATGTACCTGGAAAACGGCGACGTGGCCCGTTTAAGCCGGGAAGCAGTGGTGGTGGTTGATCGCATAGGCCAGCCTGTAGCGCGTAAGGTCATTACATCTACCCTGACCGCTAATGCCGTCGAGCTGGGCGACTACAGCCACTACATGCAAAAGGAAATCTTCGAGCAGCCCCAGGCGCTTAGTAATACGCTGGAAATGATTAGCGGGGCAGGGCAGCTACAGCCGGGTATTTTTGGTGCGGAAGCTGCGGCGATTTTTGATCAAGTCGAAGCCGTTCTGATTTTGGCCTGCGGTACCTCCAGCTATGCGGGTATGACCGCTAAGTACTGGATTGAGCAAGTGGCGGGTGTGCCTTGCAACGTGGAAATTGCCAGTGAGTACCGTTATCGCCAAAGTGTTGCTAACCCTAAACAGTTGGTGGTCGTGATCTCCCAGTCGGGTGAAACGGCGGATACACTGGCTGCCCTTCATCACGCAAAATCGTTAGGGCATACGCATACGTTAGCGATCTGCAACGTTCCGGAATCCGCCATTGTGCGTGAAACAGCGCTGCGCTTTATTACCCGTGCCGGGCCTGAGATTGGCGTTGCGTCTACCAAGGCGTTCACCACTCAGCTAAGTGCGCTGTTCCTACTGACTCTGCTGCTTGCCAAAGCTAATCAGCGCTTAAGCGAAGCGGATGAAAAAGCTTATTTGGATGAGCTGCGCCATTTACCTATCGCGGTAGATAAAGTGCTAGCGCTTGAGCCCAGCATTGAGAATTGGTCTAAGCAGTTCGCTGACAAGCAACACGCACTATTTTTAGGCCGTGGGCGACATTACCCCATTGCGTTGGAAGGGGCGCTTAAGCTTAAAGAGATCTCCTACATTCATGCCGAAGCTTACCCGGCGGGTGAGCTGAAGCATGGCCCCTTGGCGTTAGTAGATGCTAATATGCCGGTAGTCGTGGTGGCTCCCAACGATGAGATGTTGGAGAAGTTAAAAGCCAATATGCAGGAAGTCAGTGCCCGTGGCGGTCAACTGTACGTATTTGCCGATGGTGATAGTGCCGTGAAATCATCCGAAGGCGTGAATGTACTGATGATGCCAGAGCATTACGGCCTGCTCTCACCGGTATTGCACGTGGTAGCGCTTCAGTTGCTTTCCTACCATGTGGCGTTGGTGAAAGGCACAGATGTGGATAAGCCGCGTAATTTGGCTAAGAGCGTGACGGTAGAGTAGTGCCAGTGGGCGTCGTTCCGACGCCTATCGCGGGTGCCTCATTCGCTCGTGCCTCGCGTACATCATGAGCACTCATTTGGGGTGGCTGTTCGAAGCACGTGGCGAGCCCCAAGCCTTTTGAAAAGAGCCGAACCTGCGGGCTCTCAAGAATGGATTCTAGCCAACTTCACGCGGAAGTAGTTGCGTTAGTGGCCGTTGTATAAAGGAGATTTAGCGAATGTCACTTTTTTTTGTGCATATACCTAAAACTGCCGGAACAAGCTTTCGACGGGGTGCTGAAGCGTATTTTTCGCCAGAGCGAATTGTTTATGATTATGGCCCGAACGCTAAGGCAACGTCTCCTTTTGTGAAGGAGTCTTTGCATGTTGATCAACCTGATTTCTGGCAGTTCAAAAAGGCACTTGATAATCCTGCCATGATCGTAGGGCATGTGCCTATTGTGCGGTTTGTTTCCCTTTGGGGGGTGGGAAACACCATTACCTTCCTACGTGAACCGCTGCAACGTATTGCCTCTGAGTATGCGCACTTTGTCAGGAATAAGAATTACACGGGAAGCTTCAAAGAATTCTATTTAGACCCAGGGCTGCGTAATCGTCAGCGCAGGGCTCTTTACGGAGTAAATCTTGAAGCCATCGGGTTGATAGGCTTTACAGAACGTTATTCTGAAAGTCTGGAAATGTTGAATGATCGTTATGCAACCCGCATTCTCGAGCGCGAAGACAATCGGGGTAAATCTCGTCTAGAAGACGAGTACGAGCTTGATGAAAAAGATGTCATCGAACTCAGGAAATTGAATAGGCGAGACATTGAGCTTTATCAGTACGCCTTAGCATTGTTTGATTCACGCTATGCGATGTTCAAGTCGAACCAACCCTGGGCGCATGCTTGTATTGAAGAGGCTAATACGGAGGGTGTCAGCGGTTGGGCTTGGTGGGCGGATGAGCAAGATGCGCCGGTAGAGATCGAACTGTGGGTTAATGGTGAGCTTTCTAGTACTGTGCTCGCAGTGAAATTATGCAAGGAATTATGCCATTTGCTGCCACCCCGTGGCGGGTATGTGGGCTTTAATCTACCTCTGAAGCTGTCTCCACTTGATACGGTGCAATGCCGTGTTGCCGCAACGGGGCAGTGGTTTCCGCCAAACCCGCGTAGTGTCGAGGAAACGGTGACGTAATATCTTCAACGTCAGTCGGGTTCTGGCAAGATAACCCAGCTTATTAGTGTCGCTCCTACATGAAGATCAGCCGGATTTCTGGCACTACTCGCTGGTGTTTGAGCACAAACCTTGTAGCGAGTAGTAAGCGCCAGCACACCCGCGGGAGCCGCGCGCAGCGGTACCGGGGTTGGGCTTGTGTGGGGAAGGTTGGTTGTGTGCCATGGGGCGTCGTGCCGACGCCTTTCGCGGGTGCGCTGACGCTACGAAAGCCCTCACCCCTCACATCCTTCACCTAAAACGGAAACACTAGCGGCGTTATCAGAAGTACCGCTGCTGAGTAGGTGACGCTGACAGGCAAGCCAATCTTTAAGAAGTCAGTGATACGATAGCGGCCGGGGGAGTAGACCATTAGGTGGGTCTGGTAGCCAAACGGGATTAAAAAGCAGGCGCTGGCGCCGTATGCCACGGCCATTACAAACGGTAGCGGGTCGGCGCCAAAGGCGTGGGCTGTGCTCCAGGCGACCGGAAAGGCGAGTGCGGCAGCGGCGTTGTTGGTCACGGTTTCGGTGAGTAGCAGTGTTAGTAGGTAGCAGCCAACAAATGCAGCATAGACACCGTAGCCACTGAACAGCCATTGCATACCGCTGGCTAGCAAGCCCGCCGCGCCTGAATTTTCCAGCGCTTGGGCAATTGCTAGTGCCGAACCAATAATCAGCCATAGCTCAAACGGGAAGCGGCGGCGCAGTTCCGCCAGGCTGATCACCTTCATCAGCAGTAGCCCGCCCAGCATTATCAGCAGCCCGTGGAACAGTGGTAGCACATTGGCGGTGGCCAGGGCGATCACCGCTGCGAAGCCACCTAGGGTGAAAAGACTCTCTTTGCCAGTCAGCTGCGGCCTTGTAAAACTACCGCTAAGTAAGTGGAAGTTGCGGTCTAGGTTGCGGTGCTGCCGGAAATCAGCGCTTACCGCTAAAAGTAAGCAGTCACCCACGCGCAGGGGGATTTTACCCAACTGGCCCTCTAAGCGTTTCTCTCCACGTCGTATGCCCACTACCCCTGCGCTAAACATGCTACGGAAATCTACGTCTTGCAGAGTTTTTCCTGAGAGTTCGGACTCGTGTGAAATCACCACCTCTACCAAATTAGTCGCCAGCAGGTTGTCGGCCTGATGACCAAATAGATGTAGCCCAGGAAAGCGCTGTAGGGCTTGCACCTTGCCAACTTCTCCCGTGAAAACCAGCGTGTCATTGGCTAGCAGTTGCTCTTTCGGTGCCACGGGGCTAATCAAGCGCCCGTGGCGCTCTATTTCCAGCAAGTAGAGCCCCTCCAGGCTACGCAGGCCATTCTCTTCGATAGTTTTGCCGATCATCGGCGAATCGGGCTCCAGGTCGGCGGCTAGAAAGTAGGAGAGCTTTTCATTGGTATTTTCCAACGGGTGGTGCGGCAGGGTATTTGCGCGCCACATTAGAACGCATAGGGTCACCAGCGCCACGGGAATGCCCACTAGGCTGAACTGGAACATGCCCAGCTCGCTGCCACTGGCGCTTAAGTTAAACGAGTTCACCACTAGGTTGGTAGAAGTACCCACCAGTGTAGTAATACCACCCAGGATAGAGGCGTAAGAAAGCGGGATTAATAGCCGAGAAGGCGCGATACGCTGCTGGCGCGAAATAGCTCCGAGAAAAGCAGCCACCACGGCGGTGTTATTTAAAAATGCGGAAAGCACTGCCGTACTGCCCATTAAGCGTGCCGTCGCCAGCCGTGGGTGACCCTTTAGCAAGTGGCGCGATAGCCAGTCCAGCAGGGGCGAGCGCTCAAGCGCTAGCGATACCAGCAGCAGAAGCAGAAGCGTGGCGAGTGCTGGGTTGGTGTATTGGGTGAGCAGGGTGGCGGTGTCGACAAAACCGAGTAGCAAAAAAATGGCGGCTAAGGTGACAAACGCAATGGCAGGCTTTACGCGCCCGCTGATTAACAAGGCTAATAAAATAGTAATAGAAAACAGAACGGCCCAGGGAGTCATGGTGGGTCCTTAAAAACGTTAACGTCATGGCTTGCTTGCTGGATTTTACGCAGGCTTTTATGATGGTGTCTAATGAATGCCAATTTTTGATCTTCTATTACTTTAAAACTGTATTTAATACAGGTGGTTATCGTTAATTTTGAGCATTAAACATTTATCGCCTGAAAAGCTCAATGAACGTCGCATGCAAGCCGTAAAGCTCCGCTTGGATGGATTGACCGTTGCGGTGGTAAGCCAGCAAACCGGGCTCTCTTCCCCGACCGTCTCGGCTGCCTGGAAGGCGTTTCGTGAAGGTGGCTGGGCGGCAGTGCCGGTGCGTCCCCGGGGCCGTTTAAAAGGGCAGGCCAACGTCCTTGATAGCGCTATTCAACAGCGGCTGTGGGAAGCGCTGCATAGCCAGCCCCCCGCTGAACAGCCAGGCTGGAGCAGCGCTGACCTTGCGGCTTTTTTACGCGATGAGCTCGGCGTCGAGTTGACCCAGCGCGGCATTGAGCACTGGTGGGAAAACCAAGGCCTGAAACATGAACCGTGGCCGTTAAGCGCATTGGCTAAGCAACGCTCTCAACAGGGCCGGTGGTATCGGCAGGCTGTGGAGCCACTGCTTGGCAAATTAAAAGACGCCGATCAGCGTTGGCAGGGCGGTGTGCGCCGGGTGGCGCATCCACAGGGTTCGGTTTATCAGCTCTATTTGCATGGCCCGCGTGGACGGTTGTGGATGCGTTGTTTTAAGCGCCCTCCATTGGCAGGTCATTATCTAGCCGCTATGCAGACGCTGATTGGCAAGAGTGAAGAAAATAAAGGGCCAATCGCCTTGGTATTTCATGGCGCTTGGTTGTCAGCCAGCCCGGAAGTAACGGCTTGGCTGACGCAACAAACGATGTTTTGGTTAGTGCCGGTACCTGCCGATATGGGCTTGTCTGCCTAGCGCTGAAGAGCAAATTTTTTCACGCTACGTTCTTCACACCATTTTTTTTCACACAATTGTTGGGATAGATGATGACATCACTCACCCATTTACAGCGACTGGAAGCGGAAAGCATTCAGATCATGCGCGAAGTGGTTGCCGAGACTGAAAACCCGGTAATGCTTTACTCCGTTGGTAAAGACTCCGCGGTCATGCTGCATCTGGCCCGCAAGGCCTTTGCGCCTTCGCCGCCACCGTTCCCGCTGCTGCACGTTGATACCCGCTGGAAGTTCCGGGCCATGTATGAATTCCGCGACAATATGGCGGATGATATTGGTATGGATCTGCTGGTGCACATCAACCCGGAAGGGGTTGAGAAAGATATCAATCCATTTACCCATGGCTCGGCTATCCATACCGACATCATGAAAACCGAAGGCTTGAAGCAGGCGCTGGATAAGTACGGCTTTGATGCAGCTTTCGGTGGCGCCCGGCGGGATGAAGAGAAATCACGCGCTAAAGAGCGTATTTTCTCGTTCCGCACCGCGCAGCACCGCTGGGATCCGAAAAACCAGCGCCCCGAACTATGGAAGCTGTATAACACGCGCAAAAATGGCAAAGAGTCGATTCGTGTGTTTCCGATCTCCAACTGGACCGAGCTGGATATCTGGCAGTATATCTACCTGCAGAATATTCCCATTGTGCCGCTTTACTATGCCGCCGAACGGCCAGTGGTTGAGCGCGATGGCGCGCTAATTATGGTCGATGACGAGCGTATGCCGCTAGAGCCGGGTGAAGTACCCATGATGCGCAAGGTACGCTTTCGTACCCTCGGCTGTTACCCGCTAACTGGCGCAGTTGAATCAGAAGCGGACACCTTGCCCGCCATTATTCAAGAAATGCTGCTGACCAAAACATCGGAACGCCAGGGCCGGGTGATTGATAGCGATAGCGCGGCCTCCATGGAGAAGAAGAAGCAAGAGGGGTATTTTTAATGTCTCACTCATCTGACCTGATTGCTGAGGATATCGAAGGCTACCTGAAAGCCCACGAGCACAAGGGATTGCTGCGCTTTATTACCTGCGGCAGCGTCGACGACGGTAAAAGTACTCTGATTGGCCGCTTGCTGTTTGAGTCCAAGTTATTGTTTGAAGACCAACTGGCAGCGATAGAAGCGGACTCGAAAAAGTACGGCACCCAGGGCGGCGAGATGGATTTTGCGCTGCTGGTGGATGGTCTGGCCGCCGAGCGTGAGCAGGGCATTACCATTGATGTGGCGTATCGGTTCTTCTCGACCGAGAAGCGCAAGTTTATCGTTGCAGATACCCCAGGGCACGAGCAGTACACCCGCAACATGGTGACTGGGGCTTCCACCGCTGATGCGGCTATTTTGATGGTCGATGCGCGCCACGGTATTTTGACCCAAACCCGTCGCCATAGCTTTTTGATGTCGTTGATGGGTATGCGCCACTTAGTGGTGGCGATTAACAAGATGGACTTGGTCGACTACTCCAAAGCGCGTTTTGACCAGATTGTTGAAGAGTACCGCGCTTTCGCCAAACAGCTGGGTCTGGAGAACATCACTTTCATTCCCATGTCGGCGCTGAAGGGCGATAACGTCATCGAGCACAGCGCCAAAATGCCCTGGTACCACGGCACAACGCTGTTGGGTTACCTGGAAACCGTCGAGCTGGATGCGGAACACCTTCAGCGCTCGCCTTTCCGCATGCCGGTGCAGTGGGTCAATCGCCCCAATCTGGATTTCCGTGGTTTTACCGGTATGGTGTCCAGCGGTGTGGTACGCCCCGGCGACCAGATCCGCGTTCAGCCTTCCGGTAACACTAGCACTGTCTCGCGGATTTATACCCTGGATGGCGACTTGGAAGAGGCCGTTGCCGGTCAGTCGATTACGCTGCTGCTAGACGATGAAATCGACATCTCCCGTGGCGATGTGATTTCCGGCGTTGACCAGCCAGCTCACACCGCCGACCAGTTCGAAACCACCCTGGTGTGGATGCACGAAGCGCCGCTGTTACCTGGCCGCCCTTACTTGATGAAGCTGGGCACTCAAACGGTTTCGGCGACCGTGACGGATATCAAATACCAGGTCAATGTAAATACCCTGGAACACACTGCGAGCAAGCAGCTTGATCTGAACGGTATTGGTATTTGTACCCTAAGCCTTAACCGTGCCGTTGCCTTCGATGCCTATAAAGACAACCACGATACCGGTGGCTTTATCCTCATCGACCGTATGACCAACAATACGGTTGGTGCAGGCATGCTGCACTTCGCCTTGCGGCGCAGTCAGAATATCCATATGCAGCATGTGGATATTGATAAGCAGGCGCGTGCATTGGCAAAAAGCCAGAAGCCCGCGGTACTTTGGTTTACCGGACTTTCCGGGGCGGGTAAATCGACCATCGCTAACCTGGTGGAGAAAAAGCTCTTCGCCCACGGCCAGCATACCTATTTGCTGGATGGCGATAACGTGCGCCACGGTTTGAATCGTGATTTGGGCTTTACCGACGCTGACCGGGTGGAAAACGTTCGCCGGGTGGCGGAAACCGCCAAGTTGATGGTGGATGCCGGGCTGATTGTCATGTCGGCGTTTATCTCGCCTTTCCGCAGTGAGCGTCAGTTGGCGCGGGATCTGTTGGAAGCGGGCGAGTTTATCGAGATATTTGTCGATGCACCGCTGGATGTCGTTGAAGCACGTGACCCGAAAGGCCTCTATAAAAAGGCCCGACGTGGGGAGCTGAAAAACTTCACCGGCATTGATTCCGCTTATGAGTCGCCTGAGGCGCCGGATGTTCATTTGAAAACATCTGAAATGGATGCAGAAGAAGCCGCCGACGCCGTGATCGCAGCGCTGCGTGAGCGTGGAATGATTAGCTGATTGGAATGCTCTAGCTGTCAGGTAGTGGCGAGTTTGGCCGCTACTTGGCAGCTTTTTTATGCAAGGAAGAAGCGTATGTTTGTTATTGATCAAGCCCTGTTGGATGCTGTTGAACACATCGCTCGTGATGCAGGCGATGCCATTATGAGCGTTTACGCTCGCGAGTTCAGCGTGGAAGAGAAGGACGATAAAAGCCCACTAACTGAGGCTGATAAAGCCGCGCATAACGTGATTATGCGTGGTTTGCAGGCGCTGCCGGTGCAGATCCCCATCCTTTCTGAAGAGGATATAGAGGGTTTTACCGGTGCTGATGTTGAAGGCCGTTATTGGCTAGTCGACCCGCTGGATGGCACCAAAGAGTTCATTAAGCGTAACGGTGAGTTCACCGTCAATATTGCCTTGATTGAAAACGGTAAGCCGGTGCTCGGCGTGGTAACTGCCCCGGCGCTTGACGTTGGCTACGTGGCCGCACAAGGGCTGGGCGCGTTTAAGGTGGAAGCCGATGGAAGCCGCAAAGCTATTGCCGTGGCAGGTAAGCCTAAAGCGGGTGTCACTTGGCGGGTAGTGGGTAGCCGCTCGCACCCGAGCCCTGATTTGGCCGCTTGGCTGGAACAGCTGGGTGAGCACACCATGCTACCCATGGGCAGTTCGCTGAAGCTGTGCATCATTGCCGAAGGTTTTGCTGATGCTTACCCCCGTTTGGGCCCTACCTGCTTGTGGGATACCGGCGCTGCCCACGCGGTAGTGCTTGAAGCAGGCGGCCGAGTAGAAACTCTGGAAGGCACCCCGCTTAGCTACGCCACCCCCAGTGAAAAGCTTAACCCCTATTTTGTGGTGTGGGGGTGCTAGTTCAGCGGCCGGCGCTGCCATTGCGGGTTCGTCACCAGTAAAGGGACGCTAGTATCGCTTTTGTATTGATCATAAAACCTGAACTGATGCTATGTTTGAAGTCGGGCGGGGCTCAATAACAAAGGGAAGATGGGAATGGTACAAAAAATAATGGTACAAAAAATAAAGCTAACCTCTATTTTGACCGCAACGGCTCTTGCTCTGCTGCTATCTTCTTCTGCCTTGGCGGAGGAAGTGTTTAGCGAGACAGCAACCGGTATGGTAAATGCCGCTGTTCAAGCGATCTGCGATGGTGATAAAGACAGACACCTTGCAATGCATCAACGAAAAATCGAACCCGATCCATATTATGACGAAAAGTTTTCTGCCTTCCATGAGGCATGCAAAGAGAACGGTATCGCGGATATTGAAATAATAACCGAGCTTGATGATGTATTAATGCAAGAGCAAAAGCGTCGCTTTCATATTGATGCAAACATACTTATGGGAGACGGGGCATTGTACGCAACCACGTTTCGAGTGGTTTGGGGGGCATTCGGGGCCCCAGCGGGCACTAATCCTGTTGAGGCGTGGAGGTTGGGTGGCCTTAGTCGAGTTGAAGTACCCATCCTTAAAGAAGTCCAGACTGTAGATTAGCTTTACTATAGTGAATATTCATTCAAGGTCGTTACCACACTCTGCAACGCTTATACTCCCTGGATTCACGATTCACGATTCACGATTCACGATTCACGATTCACGATTCACGATTCACGATTCACGATTCACTTATTAGGTTACTAAATAATGCGTAAATTTTTCGGCACTGACGGCGTACGCGGTCGCGTGGGGGAGTTTCCCATGACCCCTGATTTTGCAATGAAGTTGGGGTGGGCCGCAGGCCAGGTATTGGGCGCTGAAGGTGTTAGGGAAGTATTAATTGGTAAAGATACCCGTGCCAGTGGGTATATGTTGGAATCGGCGTTAGAGGCGGGCTTTTCTGCGGCGGGTGTGAATGTTGCCCTGGTGGGGCCATTGCCGACCCCTGGTGTTGCCTATTTAACCTCTACGTTTCGGGCGGATGCGGGCGTGGTGATCAGCGCCTCCCATAACCCGTTTTATGATAATGGCATTAAGATTTTTGGGCAGGGTGGTCATAAACTTAATGATGTTCAAGAGCAGGAAATTGAGCGTTGGTTGCAGGTTGCTATTGACGGCGGCATGACCTGCGTTAGCTCCGAGAGACTCGGTAAAGCACGCCGTATTGATGATGCCGCTGGTCGTTACACGGAATATTGCAAGGCTAACCTGCCAGGGCATTTGAGTTTGAATGGCCTGAAAATTGTTATCGATAGTGCCAATGGTGCGGGCTACCGAGTAGGGCCTGCTGTTTTTCGTGAGTTAGGCGCCGAGTTAATTAGTATTCACGACACGCCCAATGGTCTCAATATCAACGAAAACTGCGGCGCGACGGCTATGCAGAGCTTGTGTGATGCAGTGCTGGCCCATCACGCAGATATGGGCATAGCCTTGGATGGCGATGCTGACCGCCTGATGATGGTGGATCATACCGGTACCGTGGTCGATGGCGATGAGCTTTTATATCTACTTGCGAAAGAGGCTAAGCGCGCGGGTTACACTGGTGGTGTAGTGGGCACTCAAATGAGTAACTTGGGGCTTGAGCAGGCGCTCGATGGATTGAATATTCCTTTTAAGCGCGCCAAGGTAGGTGACCGCTATGTGCTGGAACAGCTAAACGCCACGGGCTGGCGATTAGGCGGGGAAGGCTCTGGCCACTTGCTAAGCCTTGATCACGCCTCCACTGGCGATGCTATCATCGCCTCACTGCGGGTGCTTACCAGCCTGCTAGCGCAACAGGCAACGTTATTTGACGCAAAGCAGGGTATGCACAAACTCCCACAAACATTAATTAATGTGCGTTATACCGCCCAAGCAGGGCATGATCCTCTTGATACCCTAGAAGTGCAGCAAGCCGTCGCACAAGTCGAACAGCAGCTTGGCCAAACGGGCCGCGTGCTGCTGCGTAAATCCGGCACGGAACCCTTGATCCGCGTGATGGTCGAGGCTGTGGATGCTGGTCAGGCTCAAAACTGTGCCCAACAAATTGCTGATGCGTTTTCTTAGGCGATCACGGTAGGTTTTCCTGTTACACGAGGTAATGACTTTTGACATCATCTTCAACGCTTAGCTTGCCCTCTGAGTATAAGACCGAGAAATATTTGTCAGATATCGCGGACATCGAGCAAAGCCCTTGGTTTGATGCTGACTGGTATATGATGCAATACCCCGATGTAGCTGTTTCCGGTATGTCGCCCGCACAGCATTACCTGCTGCTGGGGGAGGCTTGGGGGCGCAAAGCTGGCCCGCGTTTTGATGCCGAGTATTACCTTAATAACCATCAGGATGTCGCTAAGGCGGGCGTTAGTCCATTATTGCACTTCACACGTAATGGCGAAAAAGAGGGGCGCATGCCAGTTGACCTGCTGGCGCACCAGGTTGAGGAGCTACTGTGGCAACAAGCTGACACCTCGACGCATTTAAAGACACTGAACGGCTTGCTTATTCATCAAGACCCCTGGGAGGCCAGTTATGCAGCATGGGCGCTGGGGCGTTGGTTTGCCTGGCAAGGAGAGTGGCAACAATGCGCGGAAGTGTTGTCACGCCGCCGCTCGCTGCAAGATGTTAAGCCCGCTATGGCGGCCCCATGCTTATTGGAGGTGGAAGCCCTGGTCAATGACGGCCAGCTCGTGGAGGCTTGGCAGCGTATCCAGCAATTAATGGTCGCATTCCCCGACTATCCTGACACCTCCTTAGCGCTGGCTAATTTGTTGGCAGTGCAGGCCGCTACCCTGGCTGGGGAGCCTGCCACACCCCCTGCGTCTTCACAGGCACGCGCGCTAACGGAGCAGTTTCGTTTACGACATATTAACGCGCTGTTTACCCGTGCAAAACACTCTCCGCTCGCCCTTAGAGATGCTAACCAGCCCTTAACGCTCGATAACTTAACTTCCGACAGTTTAACGCACGAAAACACAGCAAAGGCTCGTTCTTCTACGCGTGAGAGCGGCGAGCTGGTCAGCGTCATTGTGCCGTTATTTAATGCAGAGGCCCACTTGGCAACGGCACTGCGCAGCCTGGCTGAACAATCTTATGCCAACATAGAAGTTATCGTGGTGGACGATGCGTCTACCGATAACTCGCTAGCTGTGGCCCAGGCATTTAGCCAGCAGGATTCTCGCTTTCGGGTGCTAACTCAGCCCACCAACCAGGGCGCTTACGCGGCACGAAACCGTGGCTTGGCAGCATCGCAGGGGGCATTTATCACCGTTCACGATAGTGATGATTGGTCGCACCCTCAAAAGCTTGAAGTCCAGGTGGCAGGCTTGGAAAGCAAGCCAGAATGGCAGGCGTGCTTTAGTGATTGGGTTCGCTGTTCTACTGAAATGCTATTTACTCGTTGGCGTGTTGAAGCGATGGATGGATGGATTTATCGCAATACGTCATCGTTTATGTTTCGGCGGAAGGTTTTTGAAACAATAGGGTTTTGGGACGTGGTGAGAGTGGATGCTGATACTGAGTATTTCCAGCGCTTTACGGCTGTCTTTGGCGCTAAAGCCTTTGGTGGCGTTAAGCGAGGCGTTCCATTGGCCTTTGGCCGTAGCTTGCCTGCCTCTCTTAGCCAGGCAGGCCCCACACATTTAGTTACCCAGTTTAACGGGGTGCGCTGTGATTATCGTTATGCGGCGGCCCAGTGGCACGAGAGCGCCGAACAGCCAAGCGATTTGTACCTGCCGGCCCACCCAGGTGTTCGCCCCTTCCCAGCACCAACTGCCAACTTGCCCGGTTGAGCTGGTATCCTATTGCCCATTTATTACGTGTTAGGAATTCATTGTGAGTCAGCAACAGCATCCGGTAGCACCACACGCCTCAAAAGACCTTGGTATCAAGCCTTCCATTAATACGCTGGCCCAGGGGTCAATGTTTTGGCAACCTGATTACCGCGAGGCATCACCCTGGCTGGAGCATCTGCCGTTTCTGTTTTGGTTGGTAGAGGCACTGCGCCCACAGCAGGCGGTTGGGCTGGGAGTAGATAGCGTGGCGCACTTTGCGGTTTGCCAGGCCGCTTCACGGCTACGTTTGGGTACCCGTTGCTTTATGGTAGGGGGGCATGAAACTCCAGCAGGCAAGCAAGATGCTGAGGCCATTCGGGCCTATGCTGCTGATCACTTCGCCACGATTAGCCAGTGGCTAGAGGCGACTCCCACACGGGCGATTGACCAGTTCGATGATAGCTCAGTCGACCTGTTACTGCTGCATGTAGAAGCCGATGACAATAGCGTGGACTATCTGCTCGATCGCTGGTTATCAAAGCTCTCCTCCCAAGGTGTCGTGGTGGTGCCGGGGGTTTCCCGCCGGGAACCAGGCTGCCTTGTGTTCCGTGCTTTTGAAACCCTTAAAGCCCGCTATCCGCACTTTGTATTTCACCATGCAGGTGGGCTGGGGGTTATTGCGGTAGGTAATGATCTGCCCCCATTGCTTAAAAACCTTTTAGGAGCGTTGGAGTCGGTTGCTTCTACTCAGGTGGTTCAGGATGTGTTTGCCCGTTTGGGTCGCAGTTGCCAGGATAAAGTGACTGTGCGCTACCAGCAGGCACTTTCACAAGCTCTGGAAGCCCGAGTAAATGAACAGGCGAGCAACTTAGCTACTGCCGAACAGCGTGTGCAGGATCAGTCAGAGCAGTTACAGCGGGTAGGTGAAGAGCGCGAAAAGCTGAAGGTACGCCTTGAGCAGCAGGAGTCACGGTTCGCTCAGGAGCGTGGCCGTTTGGCTGAGCGGGTTAGCTCGCTTGAAGAGTTTAACGATGAGCTGAAAAAAGAGCTGATGCGTCAGCGTGAGCAGGGGGAGCGCCAAGCAGTAGAGGCTCGTGAGCAAAGCGAGCGCCAAGCTAACGAGGCCCGTGAACAACGCGAGCGTTATGCTGCTGAATCCCACGAGTATGCCCAGGCGTTGAAAACCAGCGAACAGTCGCTAAACCAAGCCCAGCATGAAGTGGAAGAACATAAGCGGATGCTGGAAACACGCTTTGGCGAATTGGCCAAACTAACCAGCCTGCTTGAATCTAATGAAAAGAGCTTGCGTAGCGCCCATGATGAGAACACTGGGTTAACCAATAAACTGCAAAAAACCGAGTCGTCGCTCCAGGCGCGCTTTAATGAGCTGGGCCAACTGACCCGTAAGCTTCAGGAGGCGGATCAGCGGATTGGCGATGTTGAAAAGAACCGTGCTGATCTAGAACAACAGCTGGCACAGCAGAAGAAAGCGCACAGTGAGCTTTCTGCTCAGCTAAAAGCGGCAAACGAGCGCGAAAAAGAGGCGCTCAACGCAGTGGATGAGCGCTTCCGCGAGCTGGCCGTGATTACTGACCTGTTAGAGAAAAACGAAGCGCAGCGAGAGCGGTTACAGCGCGAGCTTGAGGATACAAAAGCCGCTAACCAGAAACTGGAGCTGGATGCTAAAGCCCGCCAAGAGACCCAGCAACAGCATGAGCGTGAGATCAAGCGCCAAAGCCACGAATTGGCTGAGTTGGTGAAACAGTTGGAAGCTCAGCGGGCTCCATCGCTCCCAGAAGTTGCTGCTCCTCAAGTAGAGTCGCCAGTTCAAAATAGTGTTGCAAAAGCCCCACCGCTGACAAAACGAGCGATCAAGCGCCAGGTCGCGTTAATTGAAAAGAGTCAATGGTTCGATGCGAAGTGGTATTTAGCGCAATACCCGGATATTGCCCGTGATAGCAAAATGTCGGCAGACCCTGCCCGCCACTACCTGTTAATGGGTGGTTTCGAAGGTCGCGACCCGTGCCCAGACTTTAATTCCGCCTACTATCTTGAGCACAATCCTGATGTGGTTCAAAGCGGCATTAACCCGCTTGTACACTACATTAAGTTTGGTGAAAAAGAGCAGCGCAGTACTAAAAAATAGTACTAAAAAGTAGTACTAAAAACAGTACTAAACAGTACTAAAAGCAGTACTAAAAACAGTACTAAAAACAGTACTAAAGTATAGTGCAAAGGAACTGTAATGAGCGATGCTAACCGTCAGTCGTTATTAGATGCAGAGTTATTTAATGCATCGTGGTATGTCAACCGTTACCCGGATGCGCAGCATAGCCAGCTTTCTCCGCTGGAACATTTTGTGAATTATGGCTGGGCGCTGGGCCGCTGCCCAGGGCCTGGTTTTGATCCTGACGAGTATTCCCGCCGCTACCCGGATGTTGCTACGTCGGGGCTAGATCCGTTGCTGCACTACCTACGCCATGGTCGCAGCGAAGGGCGTCGGGCAGTCGTGGGGGAGGGCGATTCCCCTGCCGTGCCACAGCTTGCGGTTGTGTTACATGCTTACCATCTTGAGCTGGTGGCACTGTTAGGTGACAGGCTTGCCTTGCTGAAAGAGCCCTTCGACCTGTTTATTACCACCTCCCATGCGCCGAATACGCGGGAAATTGTGGCGTTGCAGAAACGCTACCCTGGTGCAAAGGTGGTGCACTGCCCTAATCGGGGGCGGGATATTGCCCCGTTTTTTTCGCTAATACCTCATTTGCAACAGTATACGCTGTGCTTGAAGTTGCACACTAAACAGGGCGTAACACCGGTGGCGAAGCAGTGGCGGGATACGCTTTTGAGTAGCGTATTGCCGAGTGGCGGCGGCGTGCAGGCGTTGCTGCATAAGCTACGTAGCGACCCCCGCTTGCAGTTAGCGGGTCCACAGCGGCTGTTTATGAGCCAGTTGGCAATGCGGTTTGGCAATGGCCCATGGCTGGAAAAGCTGGCGCCGCGGGTTAATGTTGCCCTGGAAAGCGATTGGGGCTTTTTTGCTGGCAGTATGTTTTGGTGCCGCCCCCAAGCGCTCTCTGCCTTGGCTGCCGAAGTGGCACCGTTAATGTTTGAGCCAGAAACCGGCGAGCAGGATGGTGAGTTGTCCCATGCGCTGGAACGTTTGGTGGGTGGTGTCGTGCGCCCCCAGTCAGAGCGGGTGTTGCTGTTACCCCATGGGTCTAATGGCGAGCTTTCGCCTTATCAGATGGAGACTGGGCTGGAAAGCACCATGCCATCAGAGCTACTGATCGATAGTAGTGACCTTCAAGAATTGCAGGTGCTTGGCACGAGTGGCGTGAAAGCGGCCAGAAAACAAGGCTTGAATGGAGACCTTAACCTCAACGGCGATCTCGCGATTTGTGGCTGGTTGGCCGATAGTGGTTCCAGCGCGCCGCGTTCGGCATTAATCCGTATTGATGGCTGTCATGATATTGAAGTTGTTGCTAATCAGTTCCGCAATGACCTGCGTGATAACGGTATTCATGATGGGCGGCATGCCTTCGAGGCGTATCCGCCTGTTCAGCTAGTAGACGGCGAAAGCCATCACATCGAATTAATTGATACCCAGAGTGGGCAAGTTGTGGCCAGTGGCGATGCGCTATGGGAGTTTCAGCGCTCCTTTAGCGACTTTGCGGGTTATCTTGCCAATGGGTTGGTTGACCCGTATTTGTCACGCCCGTTTCGCGAGGCGGATAAGCGTTGTTTGGCCGCCATGGAGAACGTGGCAGATGGGTTGGCTCGTGATGCACAGTCACTCGCCACGGCGCCACTAGTTACCGTCATTATGCCCTGCTTTAATCGTTTGGATACCATTGAGGCGGCGGTCGAGTCGGTAAGTAGTCAGGTGTATGCCAACTGGGAGTTGCTGTTAGTAGATGACGGCAGCACCGACGGCACACGTGAGTGGTGTGAGCAGCAGGCCGCTAAAAGCGAGCGTATTCAACTGATTGCGCTGAAGGCTAACCGCGGAGTCTCCCATGCCCGTAATCAGGGGTTGGCGGAAGCCAAAGGGGCGTATATTGCGTATCTGGACTCAGACAACGTTTGGGATCCGCGTTATTTGGCTGCCATGGTGGGGGCGTTTAGCCGTGAACCCACGGCGCAGGCACTTTATTCAGGGTTATATCGCTACACCGGCAACGCTACGGAGCCTTCTGGCGTGTTGTTTGGCCCTTTGAATCGCGCACTGTTGTTCAACAGAAACTATGTGGATCTCAACTCGTTTTGCCACACTAAAGAGGCTTACCAACAGTGTGGGGGATTTGACGAATCGTTGCCGAGGTTTGTGGATTGGGATCTGATCCGCCGCTATAGCCAGCATTTGCGCCTCTGTTCGGTGCCTGTGGTTTTGACTCATTATTACTATGGCCGTGCTGCCAATACGCTTACCGCTAACACGGAGTATGCTGGCTATTTAGAGCAGGTACGTGAGTCCACTGGGCACCAGTGGGCTCCTGCGGCTTCAACTGCCCCAACTGCACTGCAACGAGGCGTGTCAGTAGTCATTCCCAGCTACGAGTCGTTAGAGGATCTGCGCGATTGCTTAACGAGCCTGGAAACGCTGGCGCTTGGCAATAAGCTCGAAGTCATTGTGGTGGATAACGACTCTTCGTCGCCAGTGAAGGAGTTTCTTTCGGAGGCTCAGGCGGCAGGGCGGCTAAAAGCGATCTTTAATACCTGCAACTATGGCTTTACCCATGCGGTTAACCTGGGCTTGGCAGCGGCTAAACCAGACCACGACCTGGTGCTGCTGAATAATGATGCCCAAGTAGAACCCGGTGCGCTGGAAGCCATGCAGCAGGCTGCGGCCCAGCTGCCGGATTGCGGGCTAGTTGTTCCCCAGCAAATTTTGCCGGGTGGAACGCCTACCTTAACCACCCATGTGCCTTACGCCGATGCCGACCAGCCTTGCGATGTTAATCTCTCGGCTCATCACAGTAATATTGTGACTCCGCCGTTATTGCATGACGGTCGGGTGTTGGAGATCAGCTTTGCACCGTTCTTCTGCGTGTACATTCCCCGCGAAACATATCGACTCGCTGGGCCTCTAGATGCGCAATTTGGCCGCCATTATCGCTCTGACCGTATTTATTGCGATGTGGTAAGACACCTGTTGGGGCTGCGTATTTATCATGTCAGCGATGCGTGTGTTGTGCACAAACTACAGAAATCTACACGCGTGCTTTCTGGTCGTTCCAATAGTCAATTCGATCTAATGTTCAAGAAAAATCAGTGGGATGAGCCAACGAGACATACCCTTGGCTTTCGTAAAGCGGTGTGGGATATCTGACCAGAAGCGCTTCGCTTTTGATGCTGCTGCACTTTCCCGTAACAGGGCTGTCTGAGTGTCCACGTGGCCCGTTTTTAGGGCCAGATCAAGCGTTCTTACAGTCAGCTATGGACGGTTTCACTGAGAATGATTGAAAACATCGCCTTTAAAGACAGAGCTCTTAAAGACCGAGTTCTTAAAGACAGAGCCCTTAAAAATGGGGCTCTTAAAAGCAGAGCCCTTAAAGACCGAGCCCTTAAAGACCGAGCCCTTAAAAACCTAGCTCTTAAAAACCAGTGGGAGATGCCAGCCATACGTTTTGCTCGCTTTGTTAAACGCTTTGTTGGGCGGGATACCTTAAACCGCTATATAGCAGGATTTCGCTGGCATCTTGATTTCCCTGATGCGCAACGCTCCCCGTGGTTACTTGCGGGTGGGTGGGTCGTTCAGGGCTGGGTGGTACTGCCTGACGCATTAGCCGAATGGGTAGGCAAGGTCGAAATTATTGCCCGTTGGAGCAATACCTTTGAACTTTGCCACCCTCTATCGGTGCGTCGCCCTGATGTCATTGAAGCCCTTTTTGGCGCCGCTGATGAGTCCCACCCCCAAGTGCAGTGTGGTTTTCGTTTTACTGTACCTCACCGATTGGAGCAGTTCTCACTGTTTCTTCGCTTAGGTGACATGCAGTTCCCGCTTACCCAGGTAGACATACCACCTGTTGAACATTTAGATGATGCTGCCCCTCCTTCCATTAAAGTACTTGAGGGCAAGCAGGGGTGGTTGTTTTTGGACAATGACACTAACGGTAGTGTTGATCAGTACCGGGGTCGACTTCGTCTAACTGAAGCGGGGGTAGATCAGTGGCAGCAGTACTTACAAGGCGTGGAACAGCTGGCTGACACTGCCAGGGCCGCTCATGCGGTGTTGGTGGCACCTTCTAAGGAGAGTGTCATGGGGCCTAGCTATCATCCATTTGCTGAGGGTAGTAATGGCCCCATACAGCAATTAATGGCGTTGCCTGAAGCGCGTAATATTATTTACCCGCAAGCGCTTTTGACTCAATTGGGTGATGAGGCTTTTATTCGTACGGATAGTCACTGGTCCCACCAAGGCTCAATGGTTGCAGCAACGGCGTTGGCAACGGCGCTCGGCCTTGATTCTCCGGCAGTAAACGCGCTTTTCGCCGAAGATGAGTACGTGCAACGTAAAATAGCGGGTGACCTGGGAAATAAATTTACGCCCGAACGCCATTGCAACATAGAGGTACTGCGTTCGTTTAGCTATGTGAAGTGCCGTTACTATGATAATGGCTTGCCCAACTTTGGACGTTTGTCAGTATTAGTAAATGACCAAGCATTGATGCCCGGTGTTTGTTTACTATTTGGTTCGTCTTCCAGCTATTCGATGCTTCATTACTTATGCCGCTTGTTCCAACAAGTGGTGTATGTGCACAGCGCTGGAAGTATCGACCCTGAGCTGGTGAAAGCAGTTAGCCCGGCTTATTTAGTGGTGCAAACCAATGCACGGTTCATGGTGCAGGTACCTGAGGTGGATCAGTCACTTTTGACGTTAATTGATGAAAAACGTGCTCGACTATCCGAGGATGAATGGGCTTTGGTGGCTAAGCGGCAGGTCTCCGTTGCTCACGATGATGCACTTATTTGTAAACTTAATTTAACACCTTGGCTCGTCTAGCAGGGTTTTATAGCAGGCTGGTGTGACACAGCTTAAGGACTGGTAACATGCTCGCTCCATATCCGCCGGATAAGACGCTTTTGAATGAATGCTAACCACTCGTCACTAGATAAGTCTTGGTATCCTCATCACCGCAGACCTCAGCAGTTTGTTCCTTTACAGCAATTAGAGGTGACTTCACAACCTGGTGAATGGCAGTCCCTTGGCGCTGAGCCCCTTTTTGCACTAGAAGGGCAGCTACCGCTACCCGGCTGGAACATGGTTGAAATTGCCTGTGAGCGAGACGTGACCAGTGTGGTATCCAGCCTCACATTTGAGTCATCACGGCGCTCGTTAACGGTGGAATTACCCCTGCGGGTGGGGAAGATCACGAAGCGACTGGTATATGTACCCTGGGGCGTGAAACGTGTGACGTTTGCGCCCATGAATGCAACCGGCACGTTTTCCTTGGAGCATTTTCGCTTCGTATGGCTAACACCTATGTTTGCCTATAACCGTTTGCTGCAGCGGTTATCAAACATGCATGAACACTATCGTGATCTTTCTTTGAAGGAAATTGAGTTTAGTTTGAAGCAGCAGGCGCGTAAACAGAGCCGCAAATGGCAAACTATTGCCCTGGAAGATTACGAAAGTACCTTCATTAGCTTTTCCACCCGTCGTCACTACCAACAGTGGGTTCGCCAGATTGAGCGTAGGCGGGCACCTAGCGATCATCTCGTGGCGCTGCGTTCCCACCTTCATTCGTTTGATTGCAGTGTGCTACTGGTTTGCCCTTCTGGCGATGACTTGAATGCAGGTCAAATGCAGGCTTTACAGCATCGCTTGAACCTTAGCTTGGCAAGCTTGGCGGAACAGTCGCTTTCACCGCATCAGGTTATGCTGTTATTGCCGCCGCAAGTGCATAAGCAGTGGCAGGGGTGGTTGGACGAGTGGCAGCGTGAAATGCCTGCTCTGCGTATTGTAGAAAGCCACGCCACCAGCGTGGCGGCTCTGCGAGTAGAGGCCCTTTCCTATTGCGAGCACTCCTGGGTATGGTTCTTACGCCCTGGTGACCGTTTGGCGGCTAATGCACTGTTTCATATGGCCAGTATTGCCGCTGATAATCCTCAAGCGCAGATGTTAGTGGCCGATGAGGATAGCCTTGACGAAAAGGGTGTCAGGCACTCGCCTCAGTTCAAGCCTGAGTGGAACGCTGATTTGCTGCTTTCGATGCCGTATATGGGTCGAGCCGTGTGTTATCAGCACAGCTTTATTCCGCGCCTTTCAGCTGATATGTGCGGTGACAATGCCAATAACCCTGATTGGCTTGATTACGTACAAACATTGGATGTGACACGCCGCGAGAATTTTTCTTATCAAATGCTTGCCCACGTGCCTCACATTGCCTACCACGGTGTTCCTGCGTCTACGATAACGCCTTACAGTTATGTAGAGGCTGTAGCCCAGCATTTAGAGGCCTGTGGGCAAATTGCAGAGGTAACGCCAGGGCTATTACCCGGCACGCAGCGCATTCGTTGGCCGATGCCTTCGCCAGAGCCCTTGGTGAGCTTGCTGGTGCCTACTCGCGATGGCGTCGATATTTTGCGCCCTTGCGTTGACGCTATTTTAGACCGTACTGACTATACCCATTTTGAACTGCTTATCCTTGATAACCAAAGCACCTGCAAAGAGACCTTGGCGTACTTGGATGAAGTGGCGGCCCGTGATTCCCGAGTAAAAGTCCTCTCATGGAATGCCCCCTTTAATTATTCATCCATCAATAATTATGGTGCCGACCATGCTCGGGGAAGTGTGATTGGTTTGATCAATAATGATGTAGAGCCGATTGATGGGCAGTGGTTAAGCGAGATGGTAGAGCAAGTTTCACGTCCGGATATTGGTTGTGTGGGTGCTAAGCTCTATTATCCTAATGACACCATTCAGCACGGTGGCGTGATTCTAGGGCTAGGTGGGTTAGCAGGGCATGCACATCGTTTTTTTCAGCGTGACGAAGATGGTTATATGGGGCGTTTGAAAGTGGCTCAGAACCTTTCTGCCGTGACGGCAGCCTGCCTGCTACTGCGTAAAGAAGTATTTGATGCCGTGAATGGTCTGAACGAAAAAGACCTTGCTGTCGCTTATAATGATGTGGATTTATGCATTAAGGCTCGTGAAGCGGGGTATCGTAACCTGTGGACTCCTTTTGCTGAGCTTTACCATCATGAATCCATTTCTCGCGGTGCCGATGACACCCCTGAAAAGCGTGCGCGTTGGCTAAGCGAATTCGCCTATATGCGCAAAACCTGGGGCGAATTGCTAGACAGTGACCCAGCCTATAACCCTAATCTTACGTTGGTTCATGAAGATTTTTCGTTGCGCTAAATACTTGGATATCTAGATATAACACTGAAAGCGTCCGTGTAATGATACTTATCAGATAACTTGTTACGTCAATTAATAATTTTATCGGATATTCAAGTAATACGTTATGTTGAAAGTAATCAAAAAACCGACCGTAACTGGTTTTATAGATCGGGTGAGTGAGGATGCGATTAGTGGTTGGAGTTTAGCCCCTTACGTGACGGTTATGGTGAATGGCCGAGCACGTTGTCGACTGTCTTGTACCCGCCAGCGTGCCGATGTGAAAGAGGCAGGACTTTCCTTGAGCGGCAAGGTGGGGTTCCATGGATCGTTGGCGCTGAGTCATGGAGATGTTGTCCGGGTGATAACTCCTAATGGAGTACCCTTGCGGCATAGCCCTTGGCTTTATAGGCATCCAAAGCAAAGTGATTGGTTACCTGTTGCCATCTCTCATCAGCACGCGGAGTACAAAGCTCTGGCTGCGCTCCCTGACCAATTCGTGGTCGAAAAATTTAAACCGCTGTTTGGGCAGTCTGCTGAGCGACAAATAGCGGGTGCTGTCCTTAAAGTGGCCGATCAGGCACCCCTCATGGCGCGTTTTGATGTGGAGCCGAAGGCACATGCAAACGTGAAGCAGCTTTATGACAAAGTAATCATTCCTTGTCGTATATCAGCGCCGCCCTTGCTGGCAGCGTTTCCTCAAGATAAGCACATGCTACAGATATTTGCGTTTCAGCCAGGCATCACTCTGGAAGACGTGGGTAATGGGTGGGAAGCTTGGGTGCCTCTGGTAATGACAGAACTTCTTGCTCTTCAACAAGCTGGCATAGCTGGGCGTAGGACTTTAAAACGCCGCACCAGCCGCTTTAAAAGCTTATTACATAAATTACTTCCATCCGTATTCGCTCAGACATTACGTGAAGGTGGTGGCAGGCTTGAATGGTCGTTTCTGGGCTTTTTGATGCGTGTCATTGCTCGCTTGCCACGTGTCTTGTCGCATGGCGATCTGCATCGTAATAACGTACTCGTTGATACTCAGCACAATCAGGTCGCGCTAATTGACTGGGATAGATGGGGGTATTTGCCGTTAGGGTTCGACGCGGCGCTTTTGTTGCGGGGGCTACCCTGGGTTGCCGTAGAAAACCTGGTTGAAAAACTTATTGAAGAAAGAGTTGACCAGCAGTTGGGCATCTTGGTGTTCACCTATCTGTTCCAGTGTTTGGACGTCGCTAATTTTATGCGTTCTCAACAGGCAGCCTTGTTGCGGGCTCGTATTTACACGTTATATAAACAGTTCAAACTGTACCCTGGTATAAGTAAATAACCCTGCCACTGCGCGCAGGGTTACGTGTCGCTTGAATGAGTGATTTTCGTAGCGCGCGGTAAGCCTAAGGCGCACCCGCGGAAGCATCACGCAGCGGTGCCGGGGTTGCACCGTGTATCATGGAACAGTGCTAAATAGGGTATTAAGGCGTAGGAGAAAAAATATCTTAATTAAGGATGTACCGTGAGTAGTCACACCACCTGGGTCGTTTTAAGCGATGGGGCGCGGCCGACCGAGGATATTTATTTCTTGGCTTCTGCTGCGCCAGGTCTTCGCCGCCACGGCGTGGCGGTCGAACGCTTCACCGCTTCTCGTTCCTTCGGGGCTAGCTGGGTACATGGCCGTTCTCTTCTGCGTCGCTACACGGGTGCTAATCTACTGCTTTGCCGCTCGCTACCGTTAGGCTGGCTGCGTTGGTTGAAGCGCCACCGTAATGCCTTTGGCTATATTACCTATTTGATCGATGATGATATTTTTGCAGCGTCCAATGACCAAACCTTACCAACCGCCTATCGCAAGCGAATGGGGGGGATTGCTAGACATCAGTCTCGCTTAGTGTCGCTGGTTGATGAAGTGGTGACCGCTAGTGAGCAATTGGCGCGCTGTTTTTTTAGTGAGCACACCAATGTTCAAGTACTTACACCGCCTTTAATTGCTCCTCTGCCTTCACTGCAGCATTTCTCACTACCGCCATCCTCCAGCACTAACTGGAAAATTGGCTTCTACGGCACCCGGGCGCATTTAGCTGACCTAGTGCATATCTCCCCGGCTATACAGTCACTTCAGACTCAGCGTGTGGATACCCAGGTAGAAATTATGCTGGGATCATACGCACCTGAAAGCTTAGTCGTGCTACCTCGTGTGAACGCGCCTTGCCCTTTACCGTGGGAGGCGTTTAAGGTTTATCAACGAGAGCACCACTGCCATATAGGCTTAGCCCCGTTGTTAGATACCCCGTTTAATCATGGCAAGTCCTTTATAAAGTTTTTTGATATTACCGCCATGGGCGGGGTAGGAATATACTCAAATCGCTACCCGTATACTGAAATTGTTCGCCACGGTAAAAATGGCTTGCTTGTCAATGATGCGCCCAGCGAATGGCGAAGCGCGTTAGAGCACTTATTAGAGAATCCTCGAGCTGCTGCAAAAATGGCCCAACAAGCCGCTGTTGATGCAAAAAATATTGGTAACGTAGAAACAGCAGTGCAGTTTTGGCTAAAACGCAGTAGTGCCGTGCCGCAATAAAATGAACAGGGAGAGGGAACCATGGAACCTATTGTTAAGGCTTTTTATGAACAGCGACCCAGCGCTAGCGTCGTTGGTGAGCGTGTTTCGTTTGGTACATCCGGCCATCGTGGCCGCTCTAGTGAGCGTACGTTTAACGCCGCGCATATTTATGCGATTACCCAGGCGGTGATCGATTATCGGCTTGAGGCGGGCTATCAGGGGCCGCTGTTTTTAGGTTTTGATACCCATGCGCTTTCTCGCCCTGCCTGGGAGTGCGCGCTGCAGGTATTAGCTGCCAACAAGGTGCCGGTGTTTGTTGAGAAAGATCACGGCTACACCGCAACGCCGCTGATTAGTCAGGCGATTTTGCATCATAATTACCCGGAGGATCAGGCGGCGCCAGGGGTGGCACTTGCGGATGGTTTAATCATCACACCTTCGCATAATCCGCCGGAAGATGGCGGCATTAAGTACAATCCGCACCACGGTGGTCCTGCGGATACTGATGCCACCGGCTGGATTGAGCTGCGCGCCAATGCTTACCTACTGCGCCAGTTAGAAGATGTGCCTACGGTGCCGGTTGATGAAGCAATTGCCCATGCCCAGGAATACGATTTCACGGCGCATTACGTTGCCAAACTGGGCAGCGTGGTGGATATCGCCGCGATTCAGGAAGCTAACCTGGCCCTAGGCGCTGATCCTATGGGGGGTACGGCGCTGCCGGTATGGCAGGCGATTGCGGCGCACTACAACCTGAATCTAGATGTAGTGAATACCACGGTTGATCCTGCGTTTGCGTTTATGCCGCCGGATCACGACGGCAAAATCCGCATGGATTGTTCAAGCCCAGCGGCAATGGCTAACTTACTCAAAATTAAAGACCGCTTCGATATAGCTTTTGGCAACGACCCTGATGCTGATCGTCACGGTATAGTTGATGCCAATGGTCTGATGAACCCTAACCACTTTTTGGCTGTGTGCATCGATTATCTGATCACACATCGCCCTGAATGGTCGGCTAGCCTGAAAATAGGTAAGACGCTGGTGTCATCCTCAATGATCGACCGAGTCGTGGCTTCCCACCAGCGCGAGCTATTTGAAGTGCCGGTGGGCTTTAAGTGGTTTGTGGAAGGACTGCACGAAGGTTGGCTGGCATTTGGTGGCGAAGAGAGCGCAGGCGCCAGTTTGCTAACGCGGGTCGGTAAGGCGTGGTCAACTGATAAAGATGGCATTGTACTGTGTTTGCTGGCCGCGGAAATTATGGCGGTCACCGGCAAAACGCCAAGTGAGTACTATCACACGCTCACCGAACGCTTTGGCGAGCCTTTTTATAAGCGCGTTGATACCGTTTGTTCACCCGAAGAGAAGGCGGCGTTTAAGAACCTGACCGCAGAGAGCGTGACCGAGAAGCAGCTTGCTGGTGATCCAATTACCGCCGTGCTAGTCAACGCTCCTGGCAATGGCGCAGCGATTGGTGGCATCAAAGTCACCACCGAAAATGGCTGGTTTGCCGCTCGACCAAGTGGCACCGAATCGCTTTACAAAGTGTATGCCGAAAGCTTCAAAGGCGAGCAGCACTTAGA
Source organism: Halomonas sp. ISL-56 (assembly GCF_018612805.1). NCBI lineage: Bacteria > Pseudomonadati > Pseudomonadota > Gammaproteobacteria > Oceanospirillales > Halomonadaceae > Halomonas > Halomonas sp. ISL-56. Next base: position 293,818 of record NZ_JAGGRO010000008.1, read on the forward strand.
TGAATTGATCGAGAACGCTAAAGCGTTGTTAGCTGGTGTGTTGAAATAGGTTATTTGAGGCAGTTTCTTCCTCTGGCGGGCACCTGTAATGGTGCCCGTTATGTTTTGGCATGTGTTTCAATTTTCGTTTCAATTATTGTTTCCGTTCAGTTTTAGGGATTTATCAGGATGAAAATTGCCGTTGCAGGAACCGGCTATGTGGGGCTTTCCAATGCGATGTTGTTAGCGCAGCACCACGAAGTGGTCGCAGTGGATATTGTCCCCGAGAAAGTAGAGTTGCTGAACAATCGCCTCTCACCGATTGAAGATACTGAAATAGCGGCTTTTTTGAATCGTAATGACCTGGATTTTTCTGCAACGTTGAATGCCGAGCAGGCCTATGCTGATGCTCAATTCGTGATTATCGCCACGCCTACTGATTACGATCCTCAAACCAACTATTTCAATACCCAAAGTGTTGAAGCGGTTATTGAGCAGGTCATGCGCATTAACCCTGAGGCGGTAATGGTGATTAAATCCACCGTGCCAGTGGGGTACACCAAAGGTGCTGCAGAGCGCTTCAACACGCAAAACCTTATTTTCTCGCCTGAGTTTCTGCGGGAAGGAAAGGCGCTCTACGATAATCTTTACCCTTCGCGCATTATTGTTGGGGAACGTTCTGAGCGGGGCGAGACCTTCGCTGAACTCCTCAAACAGGGGGCGATGGCCAAAGAAATAGATGTGCTGTTGACTAACAGCACAGAGGCCGAGGCGATCAAGTTGTTTGCCAATACTTACTTGGCAATGCGGGTTGCTTACTTCAATGAACTAGATACCTATGCGGAAGCCCACGGTCTTGATACTAAGCAGATTATTCAAGGTGTTGGCCTCGACCCGCGTATTGGTAAGCATTATAACAATCCCAGCTTTGGGTATGGCGGCTATTGCCTGCCGAAGGATACCAAGCAGCTACTTGCGAACTATGCCGATGTACCGAGCAATATGGTTCAAGCGATTGTAGATGCCAACCGCACGCGTAAAGATTTTATCGCTAACGCTGTGCTGCGCCGCAATCCAACCGTGGTCGGGGTTTATCGTCTTATCATGAAAACGGGCTCGGACAACTTCCGCGCGAGCGCCATGCAGGGGGTTATGAAACGCATCAAAGCGAAAGGTGTTGAAGTAGTCGTGTACGAGCCCGTTCTGGAAGAAGATAAGTTCTTTGGCTCAACCGTTATGCGAGATTTAGCCGCATTTAAAGAGAAGTGCGATGTGATTCTGGCTAACCGCATGGTCGCTGAGCTTAGCGATGTTGAATCCAAGGTATACACCCGCGATTTGTTTGGCAGTGATTAAAAAGTAAGTAATATTTCTTCAGGTACCTGATATATTCGTCGCTGCATGAGGTTAGGACGCCATTGGAAGCCCCACATTCAAGTGCAAGCGAGATTTAGTAGCGCGTGATAAGCCTACGGCGTACCCGCGGGAGCAGCGCGCAGCGGTGCGGGGGTTGGCTTGTGTGGCATCGATAGGTTGCCACCCTGGCCTCCATGCAGAATGATTGGGTTATAAAAACCTATCGTAGCGCATCGTTATGGACGGCAAAGCGTCGTTACGACTTGCTTAAGGTGGCGAGCGGTATTTCCAGATGCTGTGGCCGGTTGAGTACATTGAGCAGCACGATGGCGCGTTCTTCGCCTTTAAGACGGGTAAAGATGGCTTCCAGGTCTTTGAAGGGGCCGTCGGTGATGGTGACTTTTTCGCCGGCACTAAAATAGCTGTGAATGCCTTCCTGTCGGTGCGGCTGGGCGCGCAGGGTTTCCACAAGCTGCGCGGGCACGGCGACGGGCCTATCGCCGAAGGTAAGCAGGCGCAGGACGCCGCGGGTGGAGCGAATCGGTCGCCAGTTGCTGACCAGTTGATCCAAATAGATAAACAGGTAGTAGGGGAACAGCGGTTCGATCACCGTGGTGAGCTTGCCCTGGCGCTTGCGTTGGCTATTCAGCACTGGGTGAAACACCTCGTAACCTTGGTTGGCGAGGTGTTCAGCGGCGCGAAATGACTCGCCCCCTTTGCACTGGATAACGTACCAGGCGGGCGTTGCTGCACTTTCCTGGTCGTTGTAACCGTCCATGCCATCATCCTTGCGTCTAAAAGTGCGTTATAAAATTATGGCAGTAGTGCGGTGAGCGCATCAAGCGTTTGGTCAATCTGTGCCTGGGTATGGTCACAAGAGAGAAAAAAGCGTAACCGTGCGCTTTTTTCGGGTACCGCTGGGTGCAGGATTGGCTGTACGTTAATTTGCTGTTCTAACAACGCGTTGGAGAGACGGGCGGCGGCTGCGGAGCTGCCGATAATCACCGGTACAACCGCGGCGCCGATGCTGTTGCCAGTGTCTAGCCCGCGGGCAGTGGCCTGTTCAAGAAAGTAGCGCGAAATAGCGTGCAGGCGCTGCACCCGTTCGGGCTCTTGCTGCATTAGCTGCAGCGCGGCTAGCGAAGGGGCGGCGACTTGGGCGGGCATGCCTACGCTGTAGAGAAATCCGGGGGCGAGGTAGCGTAGTGTTTCCACCAGCGGTTTGCTGCCTGCGATATAGCCGCCGCAGCCAGCCATGGCTTTGCTCATGGTGCCCATCCAGATATCCACGTCGCGGGGGTCGATATCGAAATACTCGCGCAGCCCCAGGCCGGTGTCACCCATCACCCCGAAGGAGTGGGCTTCATCGACCATTAGCCACGCCTGATAACGCTGCTTCAGCTCGATAAAACGCGGCAGCTCAGGGATGTCGCCATCCATGCTGTAGAGCCCTTCAATCACTACCAGTACGCGTTCAAACTGATGTCGATGACGGGCCAGCAGAGCTTCCAGCGCAGCGGGGTCGTTATGGCTAAACGACATACGCTTGGCGCCGGAAAGCTGCGCGCCGACCAGCGAACTGTTATGGATATACTCGTCGTGGAGCACTAAGTCCTTGGGCCCCAGCAGATGCCCTAGTGTCGAGACATTGGTGGCATGGCCACTGACAAACACTACCGCGTCTTCGACGTCGTAGGCATTGGCCAGAGCTTGTTCCAGCTCCTGATGAATGGGTCGTTCGCCGGAGACCACGCGACTGGCGGAGACCGAGGTGCCGTAGCGGGCCACGGCATCGCAGGCGGCCTGATTGATACGCGGGTCGCCCGAGAAGCCAAGATAGTTATAGCTGGCAAAGTTAATGCAGGTCTGTCCATTGATCACGCTGGTCGCCCCGGCGGTGCCTTCGTGCACCTTGAAAAAAGGGTCGACCAAGCCTAACTGTTCGGCGGCTTGGCGCATCATGGCAATTTGCTGATAGCCGGGCTGGGCGTCAAAACGCGTGAAGCGCTCTGGCACCGTGCGCTGCTCACTGCCTTGCCCATTGACGGAGTGAGCGGCGGCGCTGGCAGCACGCGGCGCGGTGCGCTTGCGTGCTTGTTCCAATAGTTGCTGTTTCAGTTCAGAGCGCTTGGCAGTCATGGTGTCTCAGTCGCGGGTGATGAGGAGGCAGAAGCAGGCTCAGTGGTGAACCCTTCTGCCCCGTGCTGTGCGGCCAGTGAGGCTATCGCATCCTGCGGAGCGTCTTCAACATCGTCATGCTGATGCATTTTCTGAATCAGCACGCCTGCCAGTTTGTCGAGGGTCGATGCTTCACTGAGCACCATTACTGACACCTGAACGCCTAAGCGGTTCTCGATAGCAGTCATCAGTTCAACCCCCATCAGGGAGTCAAAGCCCATATCGTAGACCGAACGGTGAATATCGAGCTTCTCCTCATCCACCAGCAGAATGCTGGCCAGTTCAGCGCGCAGCAGGTCGGTGACCGTGCTGTGCAACTCCTCAGGGGAGAGGTCGGCCAGCAGGGCGCTGATGTCGTCGTCGGCATCGGCATTGCCGTCGTCGTCGCTGGCGCGGGCAATTTCGTTAAAGCGCGGTGCTTCAGCAGTTGGTAAGAAGCGAGCAAGCGCACCCCACTCCAGTTCCAGCACGCCCAGGCTTGGCCCTGGCGTCAGCAGCATCTGTTCGAGTACTTTCAGCGCATCCTCCGAGCGCAGCGCAGAGCCGCCCAAGCGCTCCTGCAGCGCATCCCGGGTGCGGGTGTTGCGGGCCAGGAAGCCAACATCTTCAATCGCGCCCCAGCGTACGCAGGTGGCGGGTAAGCCCGCGGCACGACGATTGGCGGCAAACGCCTCCAGCCAGTGGTTGGCGGCGACATAGTTAGCCTGACCGGGGTTGCCGAACAGCGTGGTCGCCGACGAATAGAGCACGAAGAAGTCCAGCTCGATTTCGCGGGTGAGCGCATCGAGATGGCGGGCACCGTCGACTTTGGGCGCGAGCACTTTCTGAATGCGCTCGGCATCCAGATTGCGGATAAGGCCGTCATCGATCACCGTGGCGGCGTGGACGATGCCACGCAGCGGTGCGAGTTCACCCTTGGCGCGCTCCAGCACATCGGCCAGCGCAGCGCGGTCGGTAATATCGCAGGCGGCGGCGAGTACCGTAACGCCTTGCTGTTCAAACGCCGCAATGGCTGCTTGGGCCTCTTCACTGGCAGCGCCGCTGCGGCTGAGCAGAATCAGTTGCCGTGCGCCTTTGTCTACCAGCCACTGGGCCGTCCTTAACCCAAAGCCCCCCAGGCCACCGGTGACCAGATAGCTGGCCTCCGAGGACAGCTGCATCGTTGCCGTGCCCAATACTTCGTTCTGGGGTGGCGCGATGGGCTGTTCGTAAGTCACCACGACTTTGCCGATCTGGCGCGCCTGCTGCATATAGCGGAAGGCGTCGATCACCTGGGTGTGGCTGAACGAGGTAAACGGCAGCGGGCTTAAAGTACCGTCGTTAAACAGCGCCATCATTTCCCCAAACAGGCGCTGGGTGAGCGCAGGCTGCACTTTCATAAGCTGGTCGGAGTCGATACCGAAGTAGCTTAAGTTGTTGCGGAACGGGCGCAGGCCGATATGGGTGTTTTCATAGAAATCACGTTTACCCAGCTCCAGGAAGCGGCCAAACGGGCGCAGCGCGCGCAGGTTCTGGTTGATTGCTTCCCCGGCCAGCGAGTTAAGCACCACATCAACGCCTTCGCCATTAGTGTCTTCAAGGATCTCCTCGGCGAAGGTGAGCGAGCGCGAGTCGTAGAGTCGCTCGATCCCCATCAAACGCAGGAAGTCGCGCTTCTCTTCTGAACCCACCGTGGCGTAAATGTCGGCCCCCAGCCACTGGGCAATTTGCAGCGCGGCGATACCCACGCCGCCTGCGGCGCCGTGAATCAGTACTTTCTCACCGGGCTCTACCCGCGCCAGGTGTTTAAGCGCGTAGTAGACCGTAAAGAAGGTGGTTGGGATCGTCGCCGCGGCGGCAAAGCTAATGCCTTCCGGCAGGGGCGCCACGGCGTGCTGGCTGGCGATGACTTTATCGCTGAAGCTGGCGGGCCCGAAGCCGACCACGGCTTGCCCTGGGGTTAGGTGAGTAACGTTGCTACCCACGCTTTCTACTACGCCCGAAAACTCAAGACCCAGGGTTGGGCCGGCAAAGCCGTTCTCAATGGCTTCATCGGAGAGCAGGCCGAGGGTGTACATCACATCGCGGAAGTTAAGCCCAGTGGCTTTCACGCGAATGGCCACTTCGTCGGCACCGGCTTCGGGAAGCGGGCGCGGGCGCCAGGTTAACTGGCGCAGCTGGCCGGGCATGGCAAAGCCTAGCGTCATCGCTTGATGAGATCGCTTGGTTTGAGCGGCTTCCGCCTGTGTTGGGCGGGGCGCTGGCAGGGTGCGTAGCCGGGTGGCAAAGCGGTGGCCCTGGTTATCAATCAGCGCTTCGTTTTCGCCATCCGGTTGGGCAAGCAGCAGCGCCCAGGCGCTAAGCGCGGGTTCGCTCATCGCTGCCGGTACATCCAGCAGGTAGACGTTATGGCCTACCGCTTCGTTGGCCAGCGAACGGCCAAAGCCCCATAGGGCAGCATCGCCAGGGGTATCGCCTAGAGCATCGCCATCGCTAAGGCCGGAGGTAGGCGTTGCCTGCCAGAGTGTGCTAAGACCGTTGGTCACTAGCCACAGGGAGGCAGTGAGGGCTTGCTGCTCCAGGGCTAACGTCCACTGTAGGGCGTGCTCACAGCGAGCGGTTTGCGCCTCAGTGCTGCTGGCGCCGAGGCCGCGCAGATCAATCACATTGAGCGTTAGCTCGGTTTGACTGTCGAGCACCGCTTGCGTCAGCAGTTCAGCGGGGGCGGCTTGGCTAACGCTGAGCAGGGCTGAATCTCCCCGCTGCTGCAGGGCCTCAACCAGTTTGGCGGCAAGCGCTTCACTGCTGTGATCCGCGACGACTAGATGCCGACGCCGCGCCGCGCTGTCAGCGGTCTCGGCTGAAGGCGTATCGAATGGATAGTGGGCGTGGAGAAGATAGGCGCCGCTATCACTCTCTTCCAGCGCCATCGGCGTGGAAACCACAAAGCCTTGGTCGTTGAGCCAGCCGATCAGCGTCTCTTGCTCCAGAGCGGTTTGATCGATGCCGGGTGTGGCCAGCAGATCATCTAACCAGCGGCTGGGCGCAATGCCGATCAGCATGACTTGAGCACCGGGGGCCAGTTGCGCTGGCAGCGCCTCAATCAACTGACGCGTCGCGGCAGGCTGGGTGATATCCACGCTGACAAACGCCAATTGCGCTTTTTCAACGTCGGTGGGGGCAGTAAGCGCGGTGGCGTCATCTTGCCCCAGGTGTTGAATGTCCATCAGCGGGAAGCGTTCTTGCAGCTGCTCCGCCTGATGGCGCGTGCTATCGAGGGTGGTGATAACACGATAATGGGTAAGGTCGTGGTAAAGCGCCTGGGCGCTACGTTCCAGCAACCGTTCGCCCAACGCAGGCGCGCTGGGGCCCGCTTCTAGCAGTTGCAAGCGCTGCCCCACGGGGAGCTCTGCTATCAGAGCATCGATCAACTCGGCTAACGCGCCTGCCAATGCCTGCCAGCCGCTTTCACCCACCAGCACTCGGTTCAAGCGCGCCAACTGGTCGCGGCTAATGCCCAGCGCCTCAAGATCGCTGGTGCCGCTGCGAAGCGCCTGCTGGTGAAACCCTAAACGGCCCACCAGGTGAATGGGCGCAAAGTAGTCGGGGTAGTCTTGCACCAGCAGCTGCCAGATAACGTCTGGCGAGTGCTGGGCTTCATCAGTTGCCTGATCTTGGGCTTTAACCACCGCGTTTTGCTGGGCAAACGCTTCACTAAGGCTATCAAGCAGTGGCGCGACTTCATTGCCGTAACGCTGCCCGGTGCTGGCGGCGTATACGCTTGCGATATCGGCCAGACGAGCAAGCGCATCACCGGGCAGCGCCAACGGCTCTACCTGCAGCGGCGCTGGGGTGAGTTCCACATCCAGATAGCTGAAGTGCTGGTGATGGGCACGGTTGAGACGAATCGCTTTGAAGCGGGTTTTACTCAATACGGCAACGGCATTGCCTGCGGCGTCATACAGCTCAAAGTCAGCGGTAAAGGAGTGCGGCGCACGCTTGCCCATCACGGCGCGGGCGAGTACCGGCGCACCGGCCTGAGTGTTGACTTGAATGCGCCCAACGCGAACCGGCACGAAGGCGAGCTGTGCGGCAAACTCGCTGTGCTGCGCGAGCAGCGGGATAAACATCTGAAAGGCGCTATCCAGGATGCCAGGGTGAACATGCAGGGTGCTGAGCTGCGCTTGGATGTCATCCGACAGCGCGATTTCGCCAATTACCGCATCGCCTTCTATCCAGCCGTGGGAGATGGCTTGGAAAGCGGGCCCATAATGTAGGCCGATGCGCTCGGCCATTGCCAGGTGGTCTGCCAGCGTGTAGTCCGGTGCACGCTTAGGCAGCGCTGGCGCTGTGCGGTTGAGCAAAAAGCCACGGCTTTCGCGCATGGTGCGGGCCACGGCATTTAGCTGCCACTCAATTCCGGTGGTCGGCTCGCGGGAGTGGATCTCCAGGCGACCATCTGCGGGCAGGTAGGTTAACCGCATGGTGCGCCCATGGGGGCCATCCAACAGCAGCGGGGCACGGATTTCCAGTTCTTCGATATCCAGCAGCGGGTTATCCTTTAGCGGCAGCGCCGCTGCCAGGGTGAGTTCTACAAAACCTGCACCGGGGAATACCGCGCCTTCACCCACCACATGGTCGGCCAGCCAGGGCTGACGTTGAGTATCGAGCTGGCTTTCCCAAGTGTGTTCGTGCTGCGCCAGCGGGTAGCCCAGCAGCGGGTGCTGGTAATAGCGCGAAAGCAGACCTTGGCCGTCGTTGGTGCCGTGCACCCAGTGGTGGTTTCGCTGCCAGGCATAGCGGGGTAACGGCACGCGCTGTCCTTCCACTGGGAAGTAGCGGCTTTCCATGGCAAGGCCGCTTAACAACATTTGATTCAGGCTGTGCTGTAAGCCCTCTAGGCCCGGTTTGTGGCGCTCAATAGTGCCAAAGACCAATCCTGGTTGCTCCAACTGACGGAGCGACTCATTGAGATAACGGCGCAAAATAGGATGGGCACCAATCTCGACAAAGATGTTGTTGCCCTGTTCAATTAGCGCGCTAGCGGCGGCATCAAACAGCACCGGCTCACGAATGTTTTTCCACCAGTAGGTGGCATCCAGTTCAAGCCCGTCGCTTAGCGCGCCGGTCACGGTGGAGTAGTAGGGGATCTGCGTGGCCCGTGGAGTAATGTCAGCTAACGCTTGGATGACGCCTGCCTCAATACTGTCCATTGCGGGGCTGTGGAAGGCATAGTCCAGCGGCAGACGTTTGGCAAAAATATCCTGTTCGCTCAGGGCGGCTTCCAGAGCGCCCAGCTGTTGGCTGTCGCCTGCTAGCGTAATGCCTTTCGGGCTGTTAATTCCGGCCAGGCAAACCTGATTAAACTCGGGCTTTGCGAGCCACTCGGCAATATCGTCGGCGCTCATGGCCACGGCGGTCATTTCGCCTAAACCACGGGTTTTACCCTGGTAGTCGCTGCGGTAGTAAATCACTTTGACCGCATCTTCCAGGCTAAGCGCTCCGCTGGCCCAGGCGGCGGCCACTTCGCCTACGCTATGGCCTAATACTGCTTTGGGCTTAATACCTTGATCACGCAGCCACTCGGTCAGCGCCACTTGCAGTGCAAATAGCGCAGGCTGGGCGATTTCGGTCAATGCAAAGCGGTTACTATCACTTTCCTGTTCACGATTACGACCTTCAAGCTCGGCGCGTAGCGAGAAATTACCGTGCTGTTGAAAAAGTGCGTCAACGCGGTCAATAGCCTCAGCGAAAACCGGCGAATCACTAATCAGATCGCGGCCCATGGTTTCCCACTGGCAGCCGTTGCCATCGTAAACAAATACCGGGCCTAGCGCGTTGGGCAAGCGCTCCAGCGTAGTGACGCTTTTTGTTTCACCGGCGGCAAATTCACTTAATCGCGCGGCGGCTTCTTCCGCTGTTTGGGCAAACAGCAGCGCGCCATGGCTATGCCTGTCACGGTGGTTGAACAGTGTGTAGGCGATATCGTAGAAGCTGGTGCCGTCGTTTCCGCGCAAGTCGTTTTCACGCAAGTCGTTTTCACGCAAATAGCTAGCCAAAGTTTCGGCACTTTGGGTAAGCGCGGCTTCGCTGCGGGCACTAAGGCGAATCGGTAGTGGTGAGTCTGGCACCAGTGGTTCGGGTTTTGTCTGCTCGGGCGGGCTTTCCAAGATAACGTGGGCGTTGGCCCCGCCAAAACCGAAGGAGTTAACGCCGATGACCAAACGGCCCTGTTTTTTCAGCGGTTGGCCTTTGGTGACCACCGAGATGTTCCACTCATCAAATTTGATACGCGGATTGAGTTTGCGAATGCCAATCGTGGCCGGTACTTCACGGTGCTGAATGCTGTAGAGCGCCTTGGCCAGCCCCGCCACGCCAGATGCAGTTTCCAGGTGGCCCAGGTTGCTTTTTATGGAGCCAATCAGTAGCGGTGTTTTACGCTGCTGGCCCAGTGCTTCACCAATTGCGCGGGTCTCGATCGGATCGCCAACGGCGGTACCGGTACCGTGAGCTTCCAGATAGTCGATCTCGTCCGGCGAGATGCCCGCCTGCTGATAGGCGCGCTTCATCAAGTCAATCTGGGCGCTGGGGTTAGGTACCGTCAGGCCGGATTTGTGACCGTCGGTGTTGACCGCCGAACCTGCCACCACGGCAATAATGTTGTCGCCGTCGGCGACCGCCTGGTCGTAATCTTTGAGCAGGAAAATACCTGCTCCTTCCGAACGCACATAACCATCGCCCGCTTCATCAAATACCTGACAGCGGCCAGTGGGCGAGAGCATGCTGGCTTTGGAGAAAATGATAAAGCCGTAAGGGTGCAGGTGCAGGCTGATGCCGCCCGCCAGCGCCATAGGGGTTTCTCCACTGCGAATCGATTGGCAGGCCTGGTGAAAGGCCACCATGGAGGACGAACAGGCGGTATCCAGCGACATGCTGGGGCCGTGCAAGTCGAAGACATACGACAGTCGATTCGAGGCAATACTGGAGGTGTTGCCGGTAGCGGTGGAGGCGTCAATCGCTGCCATGTCGTCCGCTATCCGGTAAGAGTAGTCGAGGCTGGCAACGCCTAAAAATACCCCACACTGGCTGCCGCGCAAGGAGCTCGGCAGAATGTTGGCGTTTTCCATGGCTTCCCAAGCGAGCTCTAAGAGCATGCGCTGCTGGGGATCCATATTGGCCGCTTCGCGGGGCGAAATACCAAAAAACTCAGCGTCAAATCCGCTGATATCGCCAAGGCTGCCAGCGGCAAAAGTCACGCTGGTGCCTGGATGGCGCTTATCTGGATGCTGATAGGCGTCAAGGCTCCAGCGGTCAGCGGCCACTTCGGTTACTAAATCTTTTTCGGCTTGCAGGTCCTGCCAGAACGTTTCAGGGGTGGTGCCGGGGAAACGATGGGCGGCGCCGATAATGGCAACGCGTTTAGTCATTCTTGCTCCTGAGGTTCTGGTTCTACCTTGATCACATCGCTACTTATATCGTGTCCAAACGCCTGTTTGAATAGCTGGATGCCAAGTTCGTGTGCGGCTAGTTCAAGTGGCTCGTTATCGCTTGCTGCCCCCACCCCTGCTGTTACCCAATTCGCTGTTGACCATATCATGTAGGGGGTGCGGCCATCAGGAGGCGCAAAGTGTGCATACGCTTCAGGCAAAATTGGCACATGATCCCCATACCAGCCTAGCAGGCCTGGTCGTTTTGCAGTATTGAGTGAATTTTTAACACTGGCCAACATCTTGTCGGATTCACTTAAATGCTGCAAATAGACCGCGAAGTCACGCAGATGGTCGGGCAACGGCCAGTGCGCGTCGGGCAGCGTAGTGTCTAACGTCGCTTGGTTGGGCGCTTCTAAATGTAGCGGGCCGTGATTTTCCATGGTGATAACAAACACAAATAGCGGTCTATTATCGTCATCTTCAAGCAGTCGTCCAATCTTTCGTGCCACCGCCTGGTCGCTAACGTACTGGCCATTTTTGTCACTGCTCTGGAAAGCATTGATATCTATAAAGTGGTCGAAGCCTAATTGGGGCATTACCTTGTGACGAAAATAGAAGCTAGCCAAGTACGGATGCACACAAATCGTGCGATAGCCTGCCGATTTTAGTGCACTCGCTAAACTGGGCATTGGATGACGAGCAAGCGTGCGGTAAGGATTGAACTGGCGCACGCCCCATTGGGTGGGTGCAATGCCGGTTAATACGGCGCACTCGGTACGCACCGTGTTGGCGCCCCAGGCGGGCACGTTTAACGCGCCGTGCAGTATGGCGCTTGCGCGGGTGGCATCAAAATCGGGAAGTAACTCTGGGTTTACCTCGTTACACCAGGGGCGTGGGTCGAAAAACGACTCGCTCTGCACTAACACCACGTTGGGAAGCGGCTGCTCGTCTTTATGCGCTTTTACCTTCGCCGTTAAGGCGTGAAAGGGTGATTGCTCGGGTGTTGGCACGGGGGAGCGCATCAGCGCCACGCCGTAGGCCCACAGGCTGGCGAAAAGCCCTAGGTGGTGCATGTCATCTATGGGCCGCAAAGTAATGGCAGGCAGCCTGGGTATACTGAATGCCAGCAGCAGGGCGCCTGCTGCCATTACCCCTACTGCATGGGTCAAAAAGCGGCTAGCGCCTGCGCTGGTTACCAGCGAGCCTTCCCAATAAAAGAATGCACCAATCGCAACGGCGGCTGCGCTGCTGGCGGCGATTGCCAAGCCAACGCCGAAAAAAGGCACATATAGGCGCGGGTGCAGAATGGCATCCCAAAAGTACTCAAAATCGTGGCAGATAAACGGCTCGTTGAGGGTATGTGATTTGGCGTTGCTTGACTGCACGATGACCAGTTGCAGCGACAGAAACACCATCAGCGCAAACCAGGGGCGCTGAAGTAACAATACCAATATGCCGAAAATCAGTAGCCATGAGCCGATATGTACGCTATTGGCCGCACTACCGCGTTGCCAAAACGGGCGCGGCCGCGGGCTGAGCAGGGCTTCAAACATGCTGCTGATCAATAGCCCCGCGAGTAGCGGCCATACCAGCGCATTAATCATGGGGCGTGTCTCCTGGGTGGTTAAAGCCCAGGCGTTTGATCAACCACTGAGAAATTCCTGCGGGCAGTACCGCCAGCCACCAGGTGCCAAAATTAAGTGGAAAGGGGAAGCTGATACGCGCGCGATTGGCAGTGATGCCGCGTTTGATTACCTTGGCGGCGCGCTCCGGCGGCCACTCCCAGGGTTTGGGGCCGGGCATGGCTTCGCACATGGGGGAGGTGACATAGCCGGGCATCACCACGGTTACACCGATACCATGGGGTGCGAGCAGTCCACGTAACCCTTCGCCGTAGGCTTTAATACCCGCTTTACTGGCGCTATAGCTGGGTGTGGTGGGTAAGCCGTGCCATGCTGCAAGCGAGCTAATCAGTACCAGTTGGCCGCTACCGCGGGCCTGCATCGCGGGTACCAAGCGTTGCGCCATGGCGATAGGGGTTTTTAGGTTGATCTCCAGCAGCGCTTGCACGTCTGCCCAGGGTTCTAAGATATCAGGCCCTTGGGGGTGGGTGTTTTTGCCCGCGTTGGCGATGACGATATCCGGCACCTGATCGGCGCAAAGTCCGGCTAGCCAGCTTTGCAGGGCGTGGTCATCGGTCAGGTTAATAGTTGAGAGCGTGACCTGAGCACCTTGCTGACGGCAAGTCTCGGCAAGAGCCTCTAGCTTTTCCTGCTGCCGTCCGTGCAACACCAAATGGGTGCCGGTGGCGGCATAGGCATTTGCTAGTGCACCCCCAATCGCGCCGGTGGCGCCAGTGATCAGCACACAGCGGTTTGGAGTAGACTGACTCACAGTCGCCCTCTCAGTAGCGGCCACAGTCGCTGTCACATTTTCTGTCACATCATCTGTCACAGTAACTTCTCCAACGGCGACGGGCAGGCTTCAAGTATGCGAGCGGCGTTTTCTACGGCTAAATCGATGCCGGGCTGGCAGTAGTAACCGCCGTTAACCTGTACGGCGTGCATCACGGTCTTTTGAAAATAGCCAAATAGTTCGCTGTTAGGCGGCTGCGGCTGCTGCCAAAAATCCGCTAAGGCACCTTGGTAGGTCAGCCCATCCAAATTGTATATTGGGTCGCTAAGCGCATAGGTGGGGCAGCTCTTCTCCAGCGAGACAATGCCCACGGTGCTGTTTACGGTCACATTGCCCTTGGCGTGTTTGAGCAGTACGTTGAGATCCCCCGACTCCAGATAGACGATACGCCCTTGTAGGCCGTGGCGTTCGGCAAGCCGTTGGATGATCTTGGGGTAATTGACCAACCCCATATCCAAAGGGTGGTTCTTAATGCAAAGCTGCGTATCGCTGGGCGCGTGCTGGGCGAACGAAGCCATCACGTCATCCATCACTTCCTGCATATTGGCGTAGGGGGAGTGATCACGAATTTGCGCGTCGCTATTTAACTGCAGTGGCAGCATGAAATAAGGGCGTCCGCTTTCGATCAGCGCTTTAATGCGCGCGGCATCGCGTTTTTTCCAAACCGCTTTTAATTGAGCAAAACGCTTGAGGTAGCCCGCGTATTCGACGGGGGCAGTGATCGGCGCATGATTGCGGTAGTGCGGTGCCACCAGCGGATTGGCCAGCCCGGCCAAATGGTAGCCGACATCGTGCATTGCGCGGATTTTAAACGAGGAGCGAAAGCGCACCGGTGCCGGCGGTTCGGGCAGCGCTTTGCCGGTCTCATAAAACCAATTGGGGTCACGGGGCAGCAGCGAGTGACCGTTAACGCCTTCGCGCTCCAGGGTAATCCAGAAAGGGCGAAAGTAGCCCTCTTCAAACACGTGGGTGCGTACACCGGCTGCAGCGGCATTATCGACGGCGGGGCGGTGAATAGGGCGACGATCACCGAACACTACTTGGTCGGTAATGCCGTACTTCTGCCACAGCGCTTGAATATAGCCGGGCAGCTCGGATGTGGGGCCGCGAAACAGGTGACTTTCGCCGTGGGTGTGCTGCCAGTAGGCGATATCGCCCGCATTAAAGTTGACCTTAACGACGCGATGCCCATCATTAACCAGGCGCTTGGCTAAGCGCTGGTAAAACGGTGAGCATACGCCCTGTAAAAATAAGAATGCACGCTTTTGATCCTTCAACTCAATGCCTTCCGATCAACAAGTTACGATAACAGCGGTAGAGTTGCTGTTTCCATGTAAGGGTGTTTTTCTGTGTTCTTGCCTGTTCCAACAGGCTGACGACGGTTTCAGCATTGCATAGCTGGTGGGTCGTTGGGTCTACATAGCCGGGGTAGAGAATCAGTGTACCGGCCACCAGCGCATCCAGCGTGAGCGCGCGCGTTCGGCGTGGGCAGCTAAGCGCATCCTGCGTTAACCCCCAGCCAGCATAAAACGGCAGTCCATAGGTGCTGACTTCTCGCTGACGTAATAGTGCTTCAAACCCGGTCAATGAGCTCATTGTATGCACTGCATCAACACGCTCTAGCAGGGTGGCGATGTCGATGTCGCTGGCATCCAGATCATACAGGCGTTTGGCTTTAGTATCGAGTGCCCCGACGCGCGCCCCGGTTAATACATCGGGGTGGGCTTTATAAACGATAAAAGCCTCTGGATGCGCGCTGCGTACGGCGCTCAACAGCCCGCTATTGGTATTAATGTGCGGCGAGCCGGTGGCAATCGAGGCGTCGCTTTCTACCTGGCCGGGCACCAAAATAATGTAACGCCCTTTGGGCAGATCAACCTCTGCCGCGCCACGCACGTTGTACTTGGATAGCTTTAGGGCTACTAGCCTTTCACGTAAATGCTGGGCACGCAGCAACAGGTCGTCGCTAAAAGATGTGTTGTTGAGCAACGTCTCCAAATCGCTGGGCTGGCTGGGGTCGTAATAGATGCCCTGTGAATCAATCACTAGGGACAATGGCTGCGTAAGATCGACTCCCAAACCCACCGAGCGAATAAAGCCATCCTCCATGCGCCATAGGTTGGCCATGTGCTGGGCGTGCTGATGTTTAAAATCATCATCGATGCGGCTCGACCATACCAGTAGCCGTTCTTCAGGAGGGCTGAGGGTGGGCAGCTCGGGCTGATAATTCACCTTGGCGGCAGTGCCTAAAAAATTGCCAATAAAGCGCCGTTTCCATGAAGAGAAACCACACGCCCGCCAGTCGCCTCGATAGCGTTCCTGCTGGCGCTTTTGGTCGGCGATTAAGGCAATCGTCTCTTCCAGCGTGGCGGCCTGCCGGGTGTAAGGGTTGGCATAGCGGCAGTAGCGTAAATAGGCGGCGGCAAAAACTTCAACTAACGTGCGTTTAACGCGACGGCGGTGGCAGGGCAGTTGATCGTGGGTAAGCCCCCAGCCTGAGTAAAACGGAATGCCAAAGCAGTGCACTTGCTTACCAGCAAGCAGCGCTTCAAAGCCGAGCTGGCTGGTCACGACATAAACGTGGTCGACCTGATCAAGTAGCGCCCAGGGGTTAAGGTCTTCACCAATTACCTTACAGCGCGGGTGGTCTGCGGCGTTAAGTAGGTGGCCTTGTTTTTTCCCAGCAATGACATCCGGATGGATCTTGACCAGAATATCGGCATCTGGATGCGTGGCTAAGGCATCTTCCAGCATCTGCTGGAAGCTTTCGGAGCTGGCGCCGCCATAATGAATAGAGGCATCTCCAGCGGTTTGATCGACCACTAGCACCCTAGCCCGGCTGTTATACTTTAAGAGTTGATCGGGGGCGTGGTTATATTTTGATAGTCGATAGCGGGCGATGAGCGCCATGCAGCGCTCTGCTTGGGCTAACTCCTCAGCGTCGAAAGTGGCCGTGTTGAGCCAGTTTTCTAAATCAGATGGACGCGATGCATCGTAGTAAATTCCGGTCTCATCGACGACCATGCTGTGCGGTTGAAAACCGCTTACGCCTAATCCCAATGAGCGTAGAAAGCCATCTTCCAATGCGATATAAGCTAGCCGGCGACGCTGGGCATATTGCCTAGCGCGGACACTGGTAGGCTTTAACCCCCAACCGATTACCGCATCGGGGGGGCGTCTAAGTGAACTTATGCGGGAGAATTGGTAAAATTCGGGCAGCAGCGCAGGCAGGGCAGTCAGCTTGCGAATACCTGGAGATGTGTAACCTGCCGTTCGTTTTGCCATAAATTAAGGCCGCAGTGAGGTAACAGGATAAGGGATAGGCGGGCGAACATACGTGAATTGAGGGGGGTAATCAATCCAGGCAGTGAGTGCTCACTATTTTTTTCTATTAACAGCAACCCTTTGCACGATAAAAAAATTACCTTAAGTTTGATTCGTTCAACGCGCATGATTGCTCCTTTTTTGGTAGATTTGTCTATTCTTTGTGCCGTTGAAACTACTCCTTAGATTCTGGAGTTAAGTAAAGTATGTATAAAAAGGATAATCGGTGCGTTTCGCCTATCTGCTAAAAAATCTATTTTCTTTCAGTTCGTTAAAGGGCCGGCTTTTGCTGGGGCTTTCCTTTACTTTGCTGTTGCTGCTCGCATTGGTGCTAGGCATGGCGTGGCAAGTCGGTAAGACCATGGTGCAAGATACTAATATGTCGCACCTGCGTTATGAAGCCACTTTACTCGCCGATGAGGTCACTCAACAAATTGATATGCGCTTTCAGGCGTTAGAGCGTTTAAGCGAAATGATAGGCGCCACCGAAGATGCGAGTTGGATCAGCTACCAGTTGCGGCAAAATGATAGCCTGCTGGCTTGGTTCGAAGGGATTGTGGTCGCCAACCGTGATGGAGAGATTATTGCCGATTGGCCTGCCATTGTGGGGCGTGTTGGGCTCGAAACCGCTGAGCTTGAGTATTTTCGGATGCTGCGCGGTATCCGCCGCCCCTATGTTAGTGAGCCCTTTGTAGGGCGGGCGAGCGGTATACCCATGGTGCTAGTGGGAGTGCCGCGCTTTACGGAACAAGGTACTTTCGATGGCTTTGTTGCTGGTGTTCTTAACTTGGACTCAGGGGGCATATTTAGCCGTTTAGCCAAAGTGCGCCTGGGCGAAAAAGGCTATGCAGGTGTAGCTACCGCTTCTGGAAAAGTCTTATACCATCCGGATACATCATTGATTAATGGGGTCGTACCCAGCGAGACATTTAACCCGTTGTTAAACTTGGCCTTGGATGGTTGGGAGGGAGATGGCGTTGGGCAGCTCTTAAATGGGGAAGCAGCGCTCCAATCTTATGCCCAGATATGGCCTGCTGGGTGGGTCGTGGGTCTCTATTTACCTGTTGACCAAGCGCAGCTCCCATTAGCTGATTTTATCAGACAGCTCTGGTGGACATGGGTTGTGCTGGTTTTGCTTATGTTCCCCTTACTGTGGTGGATGTTGGGCCGAGTGCTTGCACCCTTGAGGCATTTAGAGAAGCAGATTGGCGAGGTGGGTTTAGGGCACCGTGAGAGCGTCAGCCTGGCGACTAATATGCAAGAGTTGCAGCAGGTGGCGAGCACTTTTAACCGTGTGGAAGATGAACGGCAGCTGTTACTAGGCAATCTTCAAGAGCGCGAAGCTTTTCTAGACTCGGTGCTCAATGCGGCGCCTCAGGGTATGTTTGTCGCCAACATGAAGGGCGACATTACGTATATGAACCCCGCGCTACTGGAGATGTTAGGGATCTCCATTGAAGTGCCGATGAAAATATGGCTAACGCAAATTCATACTGACGATATCGCTGGCGCGAAAGATATGTGGCTGCACAGCCTTCGCACCGGCAGTGATTTTGTCCGCCAGTTGCGTTTTTTACGCAGCGATAAAGAGCTTTTGTGGCTGGATATTCATGCCCGCGTGGTTACGCTTTCCCAAGATGGGCATACCCTCGGTTTAGTAGGGGTGGTCAAAGACATTACCGAGCGCCGTGAACAAGAAGCTATTCAGCGCTGGGAGGCGGAGCACGATCCATTAACCGGGCTGTTGAATCGCCGAGGTTTTGAGCGCCGCCTTGAAGAAGCGTTTGCCGACTTCCAAAAAACCAGCACGCCTTCAGCTCTCTTGCTGTTTGACTTGGATCACTTCAAGCCCATCAATGACGAAGGTGGCCATGCGCTAGGCGACGAAATGTTGCGCCGCATCGCCCAGGTGGTTGCCTGGGAGGTTCGCCGTAGTGACCATGTGGCGCGACAAGGGGGCGACGAGTTTGGCGTTCTGCTCCCCAGTTGCACCCTGGCACAGGCAAGGAGAATCGCAGAGTCATTACGTCAATCGGTTAGCGAAATCTCCGTTACCCATGAAGGCAAAGAGTACATGGTCACCTTGAGTATCGGTGTGACTACCTTTGATGATATTGATACCAGTGTGGTCGATGTCCTGGCGCGTGCCGATGCCGGTAGTTACAAAGCTAAGGAGCACGGCCGTGATGGGGTTGTGGTTAATATGCCCAATGATGATGTAATGGAGCTCTTTGACCAGTCTAAATAATGTCAACGAATGCTTGATCCTGTTCCATTCCATACAGTTAAGGGTGCTCTTGCCAGTCGACAAACGTCACCCAGCAGTACAGTATAAGTAGGTGCTAAACTTGTTGTTGGAAGCCCGTCATTTTAAATCAAGGCTGACCGAGATACTGTTGTGAACCTACTTGAACTGTTTGCCCGCACGCTGGATGTCACGTTGCCTGTTTTCGCGATGGTATTTTTGGGCTTGGGCCTTAAGCGCTTGAAATGGATTGATAGCGCCTTTGTCTCGACCGCTTCCGCACTGGTATTTAAAGCAACGCTCCCCACGCTGATCTTCCTGAGTTTGATAAAAGCCGACCTAAGCGTTGCGCTAGACGTATCGCTGATGGTGTTTTTCGCTGTGGCTACGCTGGGGCAGTTTTTATTGAGTTGGCTATGGGCACGATACCGTGTAGCGCATCAGGATCGTGGCATTTACGTTCAGGGGGCGTTTCGCGGCAACTGCGGGATTGTGGGCCTGGCGTTGGCGGCGGGCATGTACGGTAACTACGGGCTTTCTGCAGGCAGCTTGCTATTGGGTGTGGTGATTGTGATGTACAACGCGCTTTCGGTTGTTGTGCTGGCCTTCTACCAACCGGGGCAGTCCACCGATTGGCGCAGTCTGCTCAAGCATGTTGCCAAAAATCCGCTGATTATTTCTGTGTTTGCGGCGCTGCCCTTTACGGTACTGTCGATTCCGTTACCCAGCTGGGTGATTACCTCGGGAGACTACTTTGCCTCGTTAACACTGCCGCTGGCGTTGATATGTATTGGGGCGACGCTCTCGGTTTCGAGTATGCGCGACAGCAGTCAAGTAGCTCTCGGCGCTAGCTTGATGAAAATGGTGACGCTCCCGGTACTCTCCACTTTGGCAGCTTGGTTGATAGGGTTTTCAGGAGAACAGTTGGGCTTGCTGTTCCTGTTTTTCGCCAGCCCCACCGCCGCCGCAAGCTTTGTAATGGTGAAAGCAATAGGTGGCAATGTCGCCCTCTCAGCCAATATCATCGCCATCACCACGCTGATGGCGAGCATTACCGTTACGCTAGGCGTCTTCGCACTGCGTTTACTTGGCTGGATATAGCCATTCGGTTGGCCCTACCTAAGTCGACGCGTTATACTACGCGCCCGCAAGTTAAGACCTTAAGTCCCTGTAGCTCAGTAGGATAGAGCAGCCGCCTCCTAAGCGGCAGGTCGCAGGTTCGACTCCTGCCAGGGACGCCAACTGGGGTTCTTTACAAGTCCTGAGAATCTGAATCATGCATAATGCTTTGAAATGCATGTTTTTTACTTCCTTTCGTCCCTTCCATAACCGGCCGCTAAGTGGTTGCCAGAATGTATAGCTCTAATTGATACCTTTTTCGATGGCACGGGATTAGAACTCAGAATTTGGCCTGATGGATCGCAGATGGTATTTGCGCTACACACGCCCCAATTGCAAGTGCGCAACATGACCAGCTTGGGTATTTACCCTGAGGTGAGCCTTGCTGAAGCGCGAGAGAAGCGGGCAGATAGCATCACGAGGTATCGTTCCTGTCGAGTAGAGGTAGGACGATAACGTATGCAGCAGTATTCCGTGACCTTTAATGCAGTGCTCGGTTGGCGCTTTTAGGGGGGCGGGCGTAATACTTGATAAATAAGAAGTCTACGGTCGCTAGGATCTTAAAATTCAGCTATTTCCGTAGGTTTGCACAGTTGCATCTGAGGCTAGCTACCGTCTCATAAGTTCCTAAAAGTGAGAAGCTAGCGTCGTAGACTTGAACAGATGCACGTCAAGATAGCTACAGTCTCATAACTTTCTAAAAGTGAGAAGCTAGCGTCGTTGGTTTGCACAAATGCACGTCAAAATCGCTACAATCTCATAAGATTCTAAAAGTGAGATTCTAACCTAAGCTGTGCCTCATGAGCTGTGATGCATAGAGTTATTGAAAAATGTTGACTCTCAAAAATTGATAAATATGATGTACTATATTTGGCGTTAAAAAAAACGCGAATTTGAGAGGCAAGTGGTATGGATTTAAATTTAGACGAAGCTGTGAATTATCACTACGATAAATTTCCGCCTCAAAAAATAGATTACAGTAGGTTTGTGGACAAGCTTATAAAAGCGACTGACGCAGTTGCACGCTATGATCAAATGTTGAAAAACATGCACAATAGCGAAATACTACTGGCCCCTTTAAGGAATCAAGAAGCAGTTATTTCTTCTAGGATGGAGGGTACTGTTAGTACAATGGATGAGATCTTGCAATATGAGGCTGATCATGAAAATGAGACGGCTTATACATCAAGTGTAAGATCTGAGGTTATTGAAACAATACTTTATCAAAGGGCATTAAAAGCCGCACAAAAAGCACTTGATGATGGGTATCCAGTTTCTCAATCGTTGCTTAAAGGCATACATCAGCGCCTTTTATCATTTGGTAGAGGAGCATCAAAGTCACCAGGAGAGTTTAAGGTTGAGCAAAATTATTTGGCTGATAGGAATAAAAAGAAAATACTTTTTATTCCCGTTAGTCCAGAGCGGCTGCAGGATGGTTTAGATGTTTTGTTTAAGTATATCAATGAAGACCCCAGCCCCACTTTCGTTAAAGCAGCATTGGCGCACATAGAATTTGAGGCCTTACATCCGTTTAAGGACGGTAACGGAAGAATTGGGAGGATGTTGATAACATTGATGCTATGGAAATACGGAACTATTTCAGCACCTCATTTCTATATCAGTGGGTATTTTGAAGAAAATAAGGATGAGTACATAGATACGATGAGGAGAGTATCAGAGACAGGGGATTGGGATGAATGGTGCTCGTTCTTTCTAGAAGCGGTAGAGCAACAGGCAATAAGGAATTTAACTATTGCTGAAAATATAAGAAATTTATATGAAGAAATGAAGGTTTTATTTGCTGAGTTGTTATCTTCGAAATGGAGCGTCACTGCTCTAGATTTTGTGTTCACAAATCCTGTTTTTCGCAATAATAAGTTTACTTCACAGAGTGGCATTCCGGCTGCTACTGCTGCAAGGTTTACTAGAATTATGCTGGATAACGATATCATACGTACAGTCGAAGAAGCATCAGGGCGGCGGCCAGCAATGTATTCCTTTGAACCTTTGCTGAAGCTAGTCCGGGTTTAAGTGATATTTATTGTAGTAATAGAAAATAATGATTTTATGTTACGCCGAGCGGTGCTGGCGAGGGGATGGTTAGGCTTCAAGCTTGATGGGATTATAGGAGGACTTGCCCGGATGGGTAATCAGGCTACACGCTAATCTTGCTGTGGTGGGCAATCCAAAGGCCCCCAGGTCTACACCTTAAAACGCCCAAGTTATGCCGTGTATGAAGGGGAAGCCTTCGTGGATGGGAGTCCATAGATGATATAGCCGATCAGAAGTACCAAGAGAACCCAACACTGACTTCTTCGGAATAGTTGTCGCTTTCAATGCCAATGCGTGCATCCAGGGCTTTTCCTAACGCCATGCGGTGCTGCAGATGCCACCGAGTGTGGCGACCATCCTCTCCCTGTAGCGAATCGACATGCGTTGCTTGTAAAAGGGTTCGATGACCAGAAGCCCAATCACTCAGCACACCCATTTGTACTGCGGGCGCAAGAGGGCCTGTCTGATGACGCTCGGTGCGCAGCTGTCCGCCCAGCATACCAAAAGGTAAGTGGCGACCAAGTTGGTGTGATTTTCCAGCCAGAAGTAGGGCCTGTCCTTCCAAGCAGCCATTGCAGCTGAGCTTTGAACGTTCAATGCCACCAGAGGCGTGCCAGGCCACACTAGGTAATGCTGGCAACGGTAAGCTGCGAGCATGCAAATTGGTGACATGGAACAGCGCTAAGCGGCGCAGACGGAGAGTATTATCTGTTAAGGCAAGCTCAGTTCGTCCAATTTCTAATGCGGCGTTAGGCATGCGAGAGGTATTGCTGTCGAGAAGATCATACTGGAGTGGTCTCAGTGTGAGGCGCGCAGCGTCTCCTAGATGACTATTATGAATACCTTCCAGACGTACAAGGGCTGGCGGGGTCGCTTCGTGTAGAGCCACTAACTCAGAGGGTGGCAGCGACTGGCCTCCTGAAGGAAGGGCTAGACGAGCCTGAAGCAGGCGCCGTTCGGCCTCTGTCACGTCAGGCCCATCGCCTGTTTGCTTCAGAAATGCTAAATGGCTTAGTAGAGTGTCTAGAACTGACGCTTGGCTTTTTGAAGGCAACTGACCAAGTGCCTCCGCATCAAGATTTAGATGCTCTATGTCGGGCCAAGTGCTCTGGATGGCTCGTTGCTCTTCAGACGTAAGTGCTTGGTAGCGCCATTCAGTCTGCAAGCGACGGGAAGGCACATGCTCGGCATTTTTAAGCAGCGGTTGCCCGTCGATACTGGCCTCGCTCATTGCGCGCACCAAGGTTTCTGGCGCCACCCAAGGTGCATGTCCTGGGGTTAGATCTTCTTCTACCACTAGCTCGAGAGTACGAGCGATGCGTGAAGCGCAGTTCTGAGTGAGAAATAGATAGTCAAAGTCCTGCCCAATGACCTCGAACAGATGAGCGACGAGTAGTGCTCGCTTTGCGGGTGGCAGATCAAGTCGGTAGTGCCAGAGGTCGCGCATCTCGCGCTCTGAATAGACAGTATTATTGCGGTAGAAAGGTGCGTGAGAGTAGCGCGCTTCATAACCTCCGAAGACACCCTTACCCATATAAGCCACAATTCCTTCACCGTCGGGCACTTCGGCGCCAAAGTTGAGACTGGTATCTAGGAGCCGGGACAACGAAACATCAGTCGCTTCTTTGCTTTCCTGCTCAAGATGAAGCATCAGGTGGCCGAAGAAAGAAGCTGGATTGCCCAGGTAGCCCGAGGCAAACATTAGGCCTACCTCTGAGTCACCGTGCTGTGCTTGCCATGCTTCCCAGTCAGGGCATGATGCCTCAGGCCAGTGTTCGCCCGTCATTTGAGACAGCCAGAGCGCCCGGGCAGGAAAGAGGCAGCGTGCATGCAGCTCGTCTTTTTGAGGGCGTGCACGCAGCGCAGCAAGCGTCGCTAAGAATTCTGCCTCTGGATTGAACGGGCCATCCTCTGACAAAAAAAATGCTTCATCCAGCACCGCGCTACGCGGCTGGCTGAACATGCTTACTCGGTCAAAATGCAGTAGCGAACGCCATTGCGGGTGATTGAAAAGCGCTGGTTCAGCGGCCTGGGCAGCCCCTGTTTGAAGGCATAGGCATGCTGAAAGCGCCATCAAAAGGCGTCGCATAGCAAAAATATCCTTACTTGAAATGAAGAAAACGGAAGGAGCAACAACGGTGGGGCCGGGAAGTAACCACCGGCCCCGAAATCAGACGGTGCTTAACTAGCGGAGCAGTTAATGGCGGCCTGATTTAAACTGCTATAGAACTCAAAGGCTTTGTCAGCGTGAGCCTGTTCAGCGTAACTCGTGGTAGCTGTAGTGGCTTGCAGGTTAGCACGCAACTGGCTGACCACACCCTGCTGGGCGTCAGTGCTACAGTTCATCAATCCAAGCGCGGCGGCTAAGTGCTCACCCTCACCCATAGCAGTTTCTAAGGCTAGCTGGTCGTAGGTAGCGTCGATGAACTGAGCCACCTTAACTTCTTTACTGCTGCAAGTGTCCGGTGAAAGCGTAGCGGATGTCACTGCGGTACTACCAGAGTCCCAGATGACGTTAGAAATTGCGGCGGCAGTGGTATTGTCATCAAAAATAGTCGCACCAATACCGCAATGCTGCCAAGGGTTGATGTCAGCGCTTTGGGTGTTTGCAACTACCGTAGTGCTGCCTAAAACCAATAGGCAGCCAGTTAGAGTAGCTGCAGACAGAGTGAACAACTTCATGTTTTTCGTTCCCTTTTTTCTAGTGTTTCGGCCTCGGTTTAGTACGCTATTAGGAGGGCCGACGTCTCCCAATGACGGTCAAAAAGCGTTGACTGATATTTGGCAAGCTCAAAAGATGAACAGCTAGAAGCCAATCCATTGATATGCAAGGACTAAAAACTAAATTGTTTGGATAAGTATACCTTTCTTCGGCCTAACTGTTAAGCAATCTTAAGTTATATTGTGCAACGCTTGCTTACGATGCTAAGAAGCGCGTTTGCGCGGCATGCCTATTCAGGCGGTGCGTTTCCCATGCTTTCTATTTAGTTTATCTAGCGTTTCCATAGCTAATTGGCGAAGTTCCCTGAGGGTATCAGCGGCGCTTGAGTAGTGTGCTTTGCTAATCAAGGCTAGTAAGATAGCTGTATAGACAAACGGCCTTAATCGCAAAGGAGCTTCATGACTAGTCCTCCTCTCTACCAGCAGATCCGTCAACATCTGCTGGATAAGATTCAGTGTGGTGATTGGCAACTGAATCATCAGATACCTACGGAAGAGCGGCTGGCGAAAGACTTTGGCGTGAGCCGGATGACGGCCAATAAAGCCATTAGAGATTTAGTGCAGCAAGGGTACCTCGTGCGTCAATCCGGAGTCGGTACCTTCGTTACCGACCGTAAGGTTGAGTCCTCTCTGGTGGAGGTATACAACATTGCCGAAGAAGTGCTTTCGCGTGGGCATCGTTACAGCAATAAGGTGATCACCCAAGAGGCGATTGAGGCCGATGATGAAGTGGCGCTGCGGTTAGGCGTGCGGCTGGGGAGTCGGGTGTTTCATACTCTCTTGGTGCATCATGAGAATGACGTTCCAATTCAGCTTGAGAACCGCTACGTTAACCCGCGCTGGGTGCCTGATTATCTGGACACCGATTTTTCACGCCATACGCCGAATGAGGTGCTGGTCGCCGCCTGCCCCATGACGGATATGGAGCACATCGTTGAAGCGGTGCTAGTGGATGAGCAAACGGCTAAATGGCTAAGTATTGATACCCAGACGCCCTGTTTGAGCATGGTGCGGCGTACCTGGTCTGATGAGCATTTGATTAGCTATGCGCGCCTGATCCACCCTGGCGATCGCTATAAGTTACGCTCTTCCCTGCAACGAAAAACCGCTTAAATCGACGTTAAGAATCCAGTGAAAAATCCAGCGAGGTCGGTTCCTTCGACCTCGTGATTGGTCGTTAATGCGGGTATTCAACTGATCAATGACTGAACCAGGTAGCCCGCGGGCACCGCAAGTAGCAAGCTCAAGGCAACGCGGATGAACCACACGATTAGCATGCGGCCTACCGAAAGCGGAATAGTGGTAGAGAGAATGCAGGGGATCGACGCAGAGAAGAACAGCACGGCGGAGACTGACACCACGCCTGCAGCGAAACGGGCGACGAATTCGGCCTCGGCCATCAGCAATGCTGGTAGGAACATCTCCGCAAGCCCAGAAGCAGATGCCTGGGCCAGCGCCGCGGCGTCGTCTAGCCCCCAAATGGCGACAAAGGGATAAAACAACCATCCCAACCACTCAAATAACGGCGTGTACTTGGCGATGAGTAGCCCAATTAAGCCTACCGACATGATCGACGGCAGGATGCTGATGGCCATTATCAACCCTTCTTTAAAGTTGAGCGCTACGCTGCGGTGAAGGCTGGGCGCGTTGGCGGCAACCTCCGTTCCTGCTTGCCAGGCGGTGCTCAAGCGTTTCCCCGCGATTGCCTCCGGTTCTCCGTCACGCTTCTGGTCATCCATGCTTGCCAGAGGCGGCAGCCGCACCGTGATAGCCGTGACGATGAACGTAATCACCAGGGTGAGCCAGAAGTACAAATTCCAGATGCTCATCAGATCCAGCGTACGCGCCACGATGATCATGAACGTTGCCGATACCGTGGAAAAACCGGTGGCAATGATGGCGGCTTCCCGCGCTGAATACTGTCCCGCTTGATAAACCCTGTTGGTAATCAATAGCCCGATCGAGTAACTACCCACAAAAGAAGCAACGGCATCGATTGCCGAGCGCCCAGGGGTTCGCCATATGGGCCGCATTACCGGCTGAACCAGTACGCCAATCAACTCCAGCAATCCATAGCTGATCAACAGTGCCAGGAAAATGGCCCCAATCGGCACGATTAAACCTACCGGTATCACCAGTTTCTCGAACAAGAAGGGCAGCATGTCCGGTTCGTGCAGAAACGCTGGGCCCCAACCCGTTAACGCCATTACGGCGACAACGACCCCCATGATTTTCAGCACCGTGAAGATGCTTTCGGTCACTGTTCGCCGCCAATAGCCTTTAAGCAGGGGGTAGGCGGCGCCCGCAACGATCATAACTAACGCATAGATACCGCTGTATTCGCCCATCAATGAGCGCAGTCCTGTAACCATATGGTCAAGCAGGATAGTGCTTCGCCCACCTAGCTCAATGGGAACAAAAAAGATCAGGATGCCCAGAGCGCTAGGCACAAACAGTTTAAAGATAGTGGCAGCGCTAGCTCGCTGCTTGGTGGGCGGGTCTATGGGGTGCATGGCGAGGCCTCTAATTGTGTGGTTATCGTTCTGATGACTTGGGCTTGTTTTATGTATATACAATAAGCTAACCCCATACAGCATTTGCGTATAGCACCTAGCAGTAGACATTAGTCTAGTAGGGTGGGTGTTATATGATCTTTTGTTTGATGAGTTATTAACATAATTAATTGTTATTTATGGTTTTTAACTACTTTACGATGATTTTTTAGACATTTCTTGGTGCTTGTTTGCTTAGTTCACGGCTTGACGAAGGAAACCGGCATGGGCTTAATTGTATATACATTATGTTTGCTCCAAGGAGACCTCCATGGCTAATAACAAACGGCGCTATATCTGGCGCGATATCAGTGTCTTCGATGGGCTGAAAACGTTGCCGGAGCCCATGGCCGTCATTACTCAAGATGCGCGTGTTGTCACTATGACGCCTATGGATGGCTTCGATGAGTCACAGGCTGAGGGTTGCCACGATATGGGGCGGGGCGGCGTCATGACGCCCGGTCTGGTGGATTGCCATACCCATCTGGTGTTTGGCGGCGCACGCGCTGATGAGTTCGAGGCGCGTTTGGAAGGCGCCAGTTATGAATACATTGCGCGGCGTGGCGGAGGCATTCTGAGTACCGTTTTTGCGACCCGGGAAGCGAGTGAACAAGCACTCTTCAATGCCGCCTTGCCACGCCTTGAAGCGCTGATTAAGGATGGCGTTACCACGGTCGAGATCAAGTCAGGCTATGGCTTGGACGTGGCTAATGAACTGAAGATGCTGCGGGTTGCTCGACGTCTAGGTGAAGCGTTTCCAGTGCGGATTTTGACGACACTGTTAGGCGCCCATGCCTTACCGCCGGAGTATGCGAACGATAGCGACGGCTATATCGATCTGGTCTGCAATGAAATGATTCCTGCCGCAGCGGCGGAAGGGTTGGCTGATGCCGTCGATGTCTTTTGTGAAAAGATCGCCTTTTCAGTAGCGCAATGTGAGCGGGTTTTTAAAGCAGCGCAGGTTCATGGCTTACCCATCAAAGCGCATGCCGAGCAACTCTCAAACTTGGGGGGCGCTGCGATGGCTGCCCGCCACGGCGCACTGTCTGCTGACCATATTGAGTATCTTGATGACGCCGGTATTGCTGCCATGCGCGAAGCAGGCAGCGTGGCCGTCATTCTCCCCGGTGCTTTCCACACCCTGCGTGAAACCCAGCAGCCGCCCATTGCGGGGCTGCGCGAAGCGGGCGTGCCGATGGCGGTAGCGACCGATGCCAACCCTGGCAGCTCGCCAATATTTATGCCCACATTAATGCTCAACCTGGCCTGCACGCTGTTTCGCATGACGCCCCAGGAAGCGTTGGCAGGCATGACCGCCAATGGGGCTGCCGCGCTAGGGTTGAAAGGCGAGGGACAGCTTCATGAAGGCGCGGTGGCTGACCTGTGCATCTGGGATATTGAGACACCCGCTGAACTGGCCTACGCGGTGCAGCCAGGCCGCCTACGGCAGCGCGTCTATCAGGGGGAGTTAACCCATGGCCGCTGATACGTCTATTGATATGTCGCTCTGGCAGGGGCGCACGGATCCTGAACCCGATAGTGACCGTTGGCATCAGCGTATTGAGCCGCTAGCCAACAACGCCGCACCAGGGTGTGCATTGCTAGGGTTCGAAAGTGATGCAGGTGTTGCGCGTAACCAGGGCCGCACTGGCGCTGCTGAAGGCCCAAATGCGTTACGCCGTGCGTTGGCGCCGTTGGCCTGGCATCGCACTGCGCCTGTTTACGATGCTGGCAATGTGCGCTGTGTTGATGATGGGTTAGAGGCAGCCCAACATGCGCTGGCTGATCGCCTGACGGCATTATTAACCGCTGGCCATCTGCCTATTGTGTTGGGTGGTGGGCATGAAGTGGCCTACGCCAGCTGGCTGGGTCTGGCGCAGTTTTTTATGCCAGAAGCGTCAGCTTCAAAAGAGACTGGGCCAGAAGGTCTCGCGCCGCGGATTGGCATCATCAACTTGGACGCACACTTCGATTTGCGTGATCCAGCGCATATCCGTTCCTCAGGCACCCCCTTCGCCCAGATTGCCGATCAGTGCCAAAAGCACGGCTGGTCGTTTCGCTACGCCTGCCTGGGGGTAAGCCGCGCTGCTAATACGCGCGCCTTGTTTAAGCGCGCCAACGCGCTCGGAACATTGATTCGTGAAGATCGCGAGATTGATGCGCTAAGCCTGGATTCTATCGTCAGAGACGTGCAGCGCTTCATCGCCAAATGCGACCACCTTTATCTGACCATCGACCTGGACGTGCTGCCTGCTGCCGAAGCCCCTGGCGTGAGTGCACCCGCCGCACGTGGTGTTTCGCTTGCCTTGATAGAGCCGCTTGTTGTAGCGGTACGTGACAGCGGCAAGCTTCGCCTCGCGGACTTGGCAGAGCTTAACCCCAGCCTGGATATCGACGGCCGTACCGCCAGAGCGGCGGCGCGGCTCGTGCATTTGCTGACCTTAGATAACTGAATTTCGAAAGCGAGCCCCGGATGACTGACAGGGCACACCTCTAGACCAACGAATAACGAACAGAAACACAAGGAATGACGCCATGCCAACCAACGATAAACGTCACGATGCTTCACGTAAGATCATTGCGCCGACCGGTACTGAACTCAGCTGTAAAAGCTGGCTGACCGAAGCGCCGCTTCGCATGCTGATGAACAACCTTCATCCGGATGTGGCTGAAAGCCCAGAGGATTTAGTGGTTTATGGTGGCATCGGCCGCGCTGCCCGTGACTGGGTGTGCTACGACAAAATCGTCGAAACGCTGCAGCGCTTGGAAGATACCCAGACGCTGCTGGTGCAGTCGGGTAAACCCGTTGGTGTCTTCGAAACCCATAAGGATGCGCCCCGGGTGCTGATCGCCAACTCCAATCTGGTGCCCGCCTGGGCTAACTGGGAGCA
This sequence comes from Halomonas sp. ISL-56, assembly GCF_018612805.1. NCBI lineage: Bacteria > Pseudomonadati > Pseudomonadota > Gammaproteobacteria > Oceanospirillales > Halomonadaceae > Halomonas > Halomonas sp. ISL-56. The sequence goes on from NZ_JAGGRO010000008.1 coordinate 324,059, forward strand.
CTTCAACGAACTGGATCGCAAGGGTCTAATGATGTACGGCCAGATGACGGCGGGTTCTTGGATTTACATCGGCTCCCAGGGCATTGTGCAAGGTACCTATGAAACCTTTGTTGAGGCGGGTCGTCAGCATTACGACGGTGAACTCAAGGGGCGCTGGATTCTGACCGCGGGGCTTGGTGGTATGGGCGGCGCCCAGCCGCTGGCGGCGACGCTGGCCGGTGCCTGCTCGCTGAATATTGAGTGTCGGCAGGCGAGCCTCGACTTCCGCCTGCGTACCCGCTATCTGGATGAGCAGGCTGACAACCTGGATGACGCCCTGGCGCGTATTGAGCGCTATACCGCCGAAGGCAAGGCTATCTCTATCGGCCTGTGCGGTAACGCCGCCGATGTGCTGCCGGAGCTGATCAAGCGCGGCATCAAGCCGGATATGGTCACGGATCAGACCAGCGCCCACGACCCGTTACACGGCTACCTGCCTTCCGGCTGGACATGGGAGGAGTACGTGGCCCGCGGCAAGTCCGAGCCTGAAACCACCGTGAAAGCGGCCAAACAATCGATGGCGGTGCATGTGCAAGCGATGCTCGACTTCCAGAAAATGGGCGTACCCACCTTTGATTACGGCAATAACATTCGCCAGATGGCAATGGAGGAGGGGGTTGCCAACGCCTTTGATTTTCCAGGCTTCGTGCCCGCCTATATCCGTCCACTCTTTTGCCAGGGCATCGGCCCCTTCCGCTGGGTGGCGCTCTCTGGGGATCCCGAGGACATTTATAAGACCGACCAGAAGGTCAAAGAGCTCATCCCAGACGACCCGCACCTGCATAACTGGCTCGACATGGCGCGCGAGCGCATCAGCTTCCAGGGGCTGCCAGCACGCATTTGCTGGGTGGGGCTTAAAGACCGTGCCCGCCTGGGGCAGGCCTTCAACGAAATGGTCAAGAGTGGCGAATTAAAAGCACCGATCGTTATCGGTCGCGACCACCTCGATTCGGGATCTGTTGCGAGCCCCAACCGTGAAACCGAAGCGATGATGGATGGTTCTGACGCTGTCTCCGACTGGCCACTGCTCAACGCGCTGCTCAACACCGCAGGCGGTGCCACTTGGGTGTCGCTACACCATGGCGGCGGGGTAGGTATGGGCTATTCCCAGCACTCTGGCGTGGTGATTGTGTGTGACGGCAGCGATGATGCCCACACCCGCCTAGGCCGTGTACTACGCAACGACCCGGGCACCGGCGTGATGCGCCATGCGGACGCAGGCTATGACATCGCCAAGCAGTGCGCCCAGGAAAACGGTCTTGATTTGCCGATGCTTAATCCGTAAAGCCCGCACACTTGCAACAGCTAAAATAGTAACAGTTAAAACAGCAATAACTAAAATAGACAGCAACGAAGAAGGTGGGGTGACCACCTTCCTGTTTCTAAAGGCGATCAAATGAAACATCTAGAAATTCAACCTGGCAAAATGACCCTTGCCCAGGCCCGCCAGATCCATCAAGCGCATGTGCCTGTTACGTTACCGGAAAGCGCCAATGCGGATATCCAGCGAAGTGTTGATTGCGTTAACCGGGTTGTCAGTGAGAACCGCACGGTTTACGGCATTAATACGGGGTTCGGCTTGTTGGCCCAGACCCGTATTGCCAACGAAGACCTTGAATCGCTACAGAGCTCCCTGGTGCTCTCTCATGCCACTGGCGTGGGGGTGGCGATAGATGACGCCCTGGTGCGTTTGATTATGGTGCTCAAGGTCAATAGTCTGGCGAGGGGCTTCTCCGGTATCCGCCGTGAGGTATTGGATGCCCTGGTGGCACTGATCAATGCCGAGGTGTATCCGCATATTCCTCTGAAAGGATCAGTAGGGGCATCCGGTGATTTGGCGCCCCTGGCGCATATGAGCGTTGTACTGCTGGGCGAGGGCAAAGCACGCTATAAGGGGGAGTGGATTTCCGCCGAAAAGGCGTTGGAAATAGCTGGGCTGGCGCCCATCACTCTGGCTCCCAAAGAGGGCCTGGCGCTGCTTAATGGCACCCAGGTATCCACCGCCTATGCCTTGCGGGGCCTGTTCGATGCTGAAGACCTGTTTGCGGCGGCGACGGTATGCGGTTCGCTAACCGTAGAAGCCACCCTGGGGTCACGTTCGCCCTTCGACGCCCGCATTCATGAGGTGCGTGGCCAGCGTGGCCAAATTGACGCGGCCGCCGCTTATCGCCATCTGCTCGGTGAAAGCAGTGCCGTCGGCGACTCCCATGCCAACTGCGATAAAGTCCAGGATCCCTACTCACTGCGCTGCCAGCCACAGGTGATGGGCGCTGTGTTAACGCAGATCCGCCAGGCAGCCGAGGTGCTGGCGGTGGAAATCAACGCGGTCTCTGATAACCCGCTGGTATTTGCCGAACAGGATGACATTATTTCCGGCGGTAATTTTCATGCTGAACCGGTGGCCATGGCCGCTGACAACCTGGCGTTAGCCATCGCCGAGATCGGTTCACTTGCCGAGCGGCGTGTCTCGTTGATGATGGACAAGCACATGTCTCAACTACCGCCATTTCTGGTCGAGAACGGCGGGGTCAACTCCGGGTTTATGATCGCCCAGGTCACCGCCGCCGCCCTGGCAAGTGAAAATAAAGCCTTGGCGCACCCGCACAGTGTCGACAGCCTGCCTACCTCGGCTAACCAGGAAGACCATGTCTCCATGGCGCCTGCTGCCGGTAAGCGGCTGTGGGAAATGGCCGAGAACGTGTGCGGCATCTTGGCCATCGAATGGCTGGGGGCGTGCCAGGGATTGGACATGCGCGAGGGCTTGACCACTACCCAGCCGCTAGAGCAAGCCAGGCATCTACTGCGTGCCCGAGTCACCCACTACACACAGGATCGCTTCTTCGCGCCGGATATCGAAGCCGCTAGCGACCTGATACGCGAGCGCACGTTAACCCCGCTGGCTCACCCGCATACGCTGCCAAGCCAGCATTAAGGCGTTTCATGCTTCCCTATGGCGCTAGGCTGTGACGACCCCAGGCCATAGGGAACGCACTATTTACCATCTAACAACAAAGTAGGCTTTTCATGAATGCTATCGTTCTGGCTATCCTGGTGATGGTCGGCTTGAGTCTTGCGCGCGTTTCAGTTGTGTTTGCGCTTATCGTCGCCACACTGGTAGGTGGGTTGTATGCGGGCATGCCTATTGGCGAGATCCTTGACGCCTTTAATGAGGGATTGGGTAATGGCGCCACCATCGCGCTCTCTTATGCGGTGTTAGGCGCCTTTGCCGTCGCTTTATCCCGTTCTGGTATCACCGAGCTGCTGGCCAGCCGGGCCATTAGACGCTTCCAGCTAGACGAGTCCGGGGGTAGCCGCCGCACGGTGACCTATACGTTGCTGGCGGCGCTGTTAGCCGCGGCGGTCAGCTCGCAGAACCTGATTCCTGTCCATATCGCTTTTATTCCAGTGCTGGTACCGCCGCTGCTAAAGCTGATGAATCATCTGAAGCTTGACCGGCGACTGGTGGCTTGTGTGATTACCTTCGGTATCACGGCGCCTTACATGCTACTGCCCGTGGGTTTTGGGGCGATTTTCCTGAATGACATACTGCTCGCCAACCTCAACGAAAGTGGCGCGGCGCTGGGATTGGAAGTGACCCGTCAAATGGTGCCACTGGCAATGGCGATTCCCATTGGTGGCATGGCATTAGGTTTGGCGGTGGCCGTGTTTTGGAGCTATCGAAAGGGGCGTGACTACCAAGATCGTGAGTTGGCCCATGGGGATAAATCGCCCCAGGAAGCTGCGCTTTATCTTGCCGGGTGGCAAAAGGCCATGTTGGTTATTTCCCTAATAGGTACGGTCACCGTGCAGCTGATGACGGGCTCTATGGTGCTGGGCGGTATCTTCGGGTTTGCCTTGCTCTCCATGAGTGGCGTTTTCCGCTGGCATGAGCAGGACGGTATCTTTACCGAGGGGATGCGCATGATGGCCCTGGTCGGCTTTATCATGATCTCAGCGGCAGGTTTTGCCAGTGTGATGCAGGCTAGTGGCGAGGTGGAAGGGCTGGTGGCGAGTTCTGCCGAGCTTATCGGTGACAATAAAGGCCTGGCCGCGTTGATTATGCTGCTGGTAGGGCTGTTTATTACCATGGGCATTGGCTCTTCGTTTTCGACCATTCCCATTATTGCTTCGCTCTATGTGCCTTTGGCTTTGAGCTTTGGCTTTTCACCCATGGCGACAGTAGCACTGGTGGGCACGGCCGCCGCCCTGGGCGACGCTGGCTCACCCGCGTCAGACTCCACCCTGGGCCCCACCGCAGGCCTCAATGCCGATGGGCAGCATGACCATATCTGGGATAGCGTGGTGCCTACCTTCCTGCACTACAACATCCCGCTGATTGTGTTTGGCTGGGTTGCTGCCATGGTGCTTTAAATTAGTTGAAGGGCTCCGCCCGTATTTCGATTGCGACGGCAGCATCACTTAACCATTCGCTAGCAAAGAGCGAGGATATTTCCTAACACCTTGGGCAGGGAAGCCCAGTGGTTTAATCGGATCTACTTTTCTCATATCAAGATTTTGTTGTAACCTGTTAAGTATAAAAAATATTTACATCCTCTATGTTTGTTTTTAAGCCTTCCTCATGAATAAGGTGGGCTAAGGGCTGCCTCTTTTCATGCACTGCTTCTTTATTGCTGCTAAATGGCACTGGGTGAGTGTCGGCGCGGTTATGGGGCGCTCAAATAAATGCCAAAATGGAACTTCAAACTGAAGCTGGCTCAACAGTGAGCCTTACGTCAGCGCAAGGTTAGGAGACAATGAAGATAAACTATAACCCTACCGGTAAATGGTCGGTAGAGGCGGTAAAAGAAAGATACTCAAAACTGAGCTTGTCGCTAGGAAGCGTGGATGGCTTTGAACCGTTCTGCAAAACATACACAAACCGGAGAGGTTTTACCTGGGTTTATAACATTATGGACTCAGTGGTGGATGGTGTTCGGTTAGGTGATAAAGCCTGCGTGCAGCTTGCTATTGACTATATCCGAGACAATGAAATGTACTCTAAAACGGGTTATATTCGTGCGCGCATGGCTAGAGCACTCAAATCTGCGGATCTTTCAGATAGCCAAAAAAAAGAATTGGCCCTGATATTTTTACACCAGTTAGAAACAGGCGTCTTATATCAGGAATATCGGGAGTACTGTCGACTGTTTAGAAAAATAGGCGTTGAGCCTTATCGAAGAGAGATAAAAAGGTATGGCAAAGCGCGCAGACAGTATATCAAGCGTGCAGCGAACAGATTGCTGGCCTAAATCAGCATCGCTGTTGATATAAGCCTTAGAGCGTAAAAAGCATAAGGGGCAGGCGGCTAGCTGCAAGCGGCTATAGATCTTCTATCTACAATATTGCCAGTCCTACGCCCTGTGCCGGCCGCGACTCACGGCTTGCTATCGCCATTCCGCCTTCAGACACTATTATTTTCGCCTCGAAAGGGACACCACCTATGACAAAGGAAGATCTGAAACTTCAACTGCTCGCAGCACCCTCGTTCCTATTGATCGGTATAGGTTTATTTATCCTTTGGGGATCGAACCCTGGCGACGTCCATCCAGCTTTGGCCAACCCAAGTATTGCCTATGGGCTTTTCGTGCTTAGTGGTATGGGCGCTTTGCTATCGCTGGTGAAAGGATTACGGATCTTTATGGCGCGGAGATGAATTGCCCAATTTCCTTTTTCTGAAATGTAGTGGGGGAGGTTGGAGAGTGATGGTTACACCGGAGTGATGAGCGCCCCGCTTTGTGCGAGGCGTTGGGGTGTTAGTCAGGGGTTAAGGTGGGCGGAGGAAGGGCGGCCAGCCTTAAACGAGAGTTTACAGGGCTTCATTGGCGTTGACACCCGCGGGTGCGCCGTAGGCTCACCACGCGCTACGAAACCCACCGACTTAGCTTCGTGCACATACCCGTAGCGCGCGGTAACGAAGAACGCGAGTTCAACGAGCGTTCGCAGGCACCCGCGGATGGCGGCGGAACGACGCCCAGTGGCACCCAATCAACACTGCCTGCAAGAGCCAAACCTCGGCACCACTACAAATGAAGTATGTACCGAGCCTGGACGATTTGGATAGCGCCCAAGCCTTACCTCAGCCATTCGCTAGCTTATGGCCAACGCCCCGCCTTTGTGCGGGGCGTTGTCGTATTAGGAAGGGGAAGGAGGGCGAAAGGGTGGCCAGCCTTAAGCGAGCGTTTACAGGGCTTCATGCTGCGATGTTGCCAACCAACCAACCAACCAACCAACCAGCCCCACACCGGCCGCGACCCACGCCGCGCCATCGTCACCCCGCCCCGCCCGCGCGCTAAATGTAGTGGTTTTTATGCACCTCTGAACACACCGCTAAGCCGCGCCACTGCTGGGCGGGCTGATGGAAAATGGGTGCATGAAAATCATGCAAATTCATGCGGGGTTATGCAGTTTTTGGTACCTGCTTTAGATAGAAAAGCGTTGAATATAGGGAATATCTTATTCATAGTAAAATCTTGCATTCCTGAGTAGGCTTAAGAAAGCCTGAGCAGACTTAAAGCAGAGCATTTTGTAGGCCAGATGCTTAGACTCAAGCCTCTGTTTGGCTATGCGTGAAGTATTAATCCCGATATAGCTCTTCAAGGTAACTATTATTTTTAGAATGATTTAATATTAGGGGGCGTTAATGTTTGAAGCTATTGATGCGTTAGATATATACAATAAAAATATAAATATTCTTGTAGGCGCAGGCGCTTCAGCAGACTTATTTCCAACATTGTCTTTGAAAGTTAAAGGTGCAAAAGGCGAGCTAGAGACTATCGAGACTTTATCTCATAAGTTTGAGAGTTATGCTAACATGCGTACAGCATTGTTTATGCATTATTATAATAACTGTATTTACCCTGTGCAAGATTTTAGTCCTGAGTTTGTTGTTGAAGATAAAGAGGAAAAAAATCTAAATAACTACGAGGCTTTTATCAAAACTTTGATTGGGTTGATGGATAAAAGGAAAGATTTAAGTCGTAAAGTTAATGTGTTTACGACCAACTATGATGGATGCTTGACACATAGTGCGGACTCGCTTTTGCAGGGAGGTGTGCATGATTTTATTGTCAATGATGGAACTTCAGGTTTTCATAAAAAACACTTGAATGCTAAGAATTTTAATACGTTTCAATGCCAAACAGGGGTGTTTGAAAGATCCAGTTATGGTATTCCTCAGATAAATATTATTCATGTTCATGGTTCGGTGTATTGGTCAAAAAATAAAGATAAAATTGAAGTTGATTATTCAAAGGATTTTAATAATTTTTTGAGCTTTGACGAAGTTGAAAAAATTAAAGAGTTCTCTAACTACATTTGTACAAAGGGTAACCAGACCGACCATATACCAAGCGTATCATTTTCACCCCAAGAGATTGATGATTTTTGGAGTAAGTATAATCAATTGCCAATCGTTAATCCTACTAAATGGAAATTCAACGAAACTGTTTTTGAGGAACATTATTATCAAATGCTTAGATTGCTCAGCTATGAACTTGAGAAACCTAATTCTATATTAATTACTTTTGGTTTTTCTTTTGCTGATGAGCATATTTTACGATTGATTCAAAGATCTTTATCTAACCCTTTCTTACAAACCTTTATATGTTGTTACGAAAATGAAGCTGCGGTTAAATTAAGGCAGGAGTTCGGGTTGTGGAAAAATGTTAAAATAATTTCACCTCCAGAAGGGGAGGTTTTAGACTTTTCTAACTTTAATAAATATATTTTTTCTCTAAACCCTGAAAACTATGAGAGCACTGAAAGTCTGGGTGATTTATGAGTATTGTTGTTGGCGAAGTTATAGCTGTGACTGGTACTAAGATTTCTCTCCGAATATTTGAGGACTCTAGTCAAGAAACAATCTTCTATAATGGAGTGAAATATAGAGGGGTTTCTTTAAGAGAGCATATATCAATTCAGCGTGGATTTATTGATATTGTATGTTTAGTTGAAGGGGAATATCTCGATGAGCGAAAATTTGTAGAAGAAAGTGATAAAACCGTTTATGTCCGTAAAGTTGATGTTAAACCAATAGGCTTTATTGTCAATAATCAGTTTTTTGAAGGGGCGGTCTCCAACTCTAAGT